>NZ_JBSGFR010000002.1:0-378813 GCF_053603475.1 Actinoplanes sp. NPDC004185
TCGACCGGTACTAATAGGCCGAGGGCTTAACTACACCAAACTTGATGTTCGACCGCGTCCACTGTGTGATTCACAGCAAACAACCACCCCACCCCCGGGGTGAGCAAGCCGTAAGCCGGCTTAGCCTGGGGGTGTTGGAGTGTTGGTTGTGTCGCTGATAGCTGTTTCGGTGGTTATAGCGGAGGGGAAACGCCCGGTCTCATTCCGAACCCGGAAGCTAAGCCCTCCAGCGCCGATGGTACTGCACTCGGGAGGGTGTGGGAGAGTAGGACGCCGCCGGACTTAACGTTGGGAAAGGCCCACACCAGAGATGGTGTGGGCCTTTTCTGTATGCGCGTATGGAGCTCACCCCTGGCCGGGGTGAGCTCTTTTGTGTCTCTGGAGTCTTGAAGGCCCGCGCGGACCCGTTGCGTAGCCGGAGGTGGCGTGATGGAGTCTGGCGGGGTGGTCGTGTAGTCGACGGAGGCGGTGGGTAATAGGTGGACGTGATTGTCCGGGTGGGAGCGTTCGCCGTGGCCGTGGGTCTGCTGGCCGGCTGTTCCGCTGCCGACGGTGGCGGACGGGACTACAACCCGGCCCATCAGCCTCGCTATGTCGTGCCTGACGAGTCCGACGGGGTTCCCGGTCCGGTTGCCACCTGGCCCGGGTCCGGCACCGGTCTCGGACTGCCCGGCATCGGACAGGCCGCACCCAGCGAACCTGACCATGTCGTCCGCGGCGGGGCCGTTTCCGCCCTCAAGAACAAGCCGGCGACCTTCTCGCTCGTGAACGCTGCTGACGTCGTACGGGTGACGGTCGGGGATCTTGGTCCTGATCTTTATGAGGTCTCCACGCCGGCGCAGTCCAAGGTGGTGCCCAAGGTCAATGGTGGCGGGCCTGCCGTTGTCGCCGGGCTGCGGGACACCGGGCTCACCGGTCCGGCGCTGGTCACCGTGGTGCTCAGCGACGACGTGCGCTGGAGTGTGCGGCTGGCCGGCGGTGCCAGCGACCAGGCCGTTGACCTCAAGGGCGGACCTGGGGGCGATGTCGACTTCGTGGCCGGCACCAGCCGGGCCGAGGTGTGGCTGCCGGCGGCCAGTGGCACTCAGCGGGTCGTTCTCGGCGGTGGCGCCAGCCAGCTGGTTGTGAACCTCACCGGCGTGGCGCCCGTTCGGGTCGCCGCGAAGAACGGGGCCGGCGAGGTCACGGTGGACGGGCAGACCAAGTCCGGGGTGCCCGGCGGCGCGGTCTACGCCGCGCCTGGCTGGGATTCGGCCGCTGACCGCTTCGACATCGACGCCACCAGCGGCGTCTCCTCGGTAACCGTCGCCCGCAGCTGACCCCACCTGCGGCGCGGGCGCGGATGCGGCGTGACGGTCAGCCGACCGCGGGCTGCCCGGTAGACCGGAACCGTTGCGGTGGCACGCCTGCCGCAGTCAACTGGGTCGCGACCTCGGCGGACAGGTTTTCCATGAACACGACCACCTCGTGGTCGTCCGCCAGGTCACACAGCGCCGCCAGAGTTCCCAGGTTGATCGGGTCCACGTCCGGCACGTCGCTCAGGTCCACTATCAGGTGCAGCGGGCGGACCTTCCGGACCGCGTGCACCAGGATCTGGCGGAACTGCACCGCGCAGTCCGTCCCCATCGGGCCGTGGGGCTGGACCACCACGCTTCCGTCCGCTTCCGTCCGGACGTCGACCGCGGTGTCCGACATGGGTCTGCCGTCCGTCACCCAGCGTTCGCCGGGCGGTCAGCGTATGACGGTTCCCGCGGCCCGTCGACCGGCCGTTTGTGCCAATTCACGAGCGAGGAAGGGGAGAAAGAGGCAAAGGGAGGCGGCTAGGGCAGGTCCGGGTCGCCGGTTACCTTGCCGGGGTTGAAGAGGTTCTGCGGGTCCAGGGTCTGCTTCACCGCCTGCATCATCGCCAGCACCGGTTCCTCCAGCTCCTGACGCATCCCTCGCCGCTTCAGCAAGCCCACCCCGTGCTCGCCGGTCACCGTGCCGCCCAGCCCGATGGCCGCCGCCAGGATCTCCTCGAATGCCGCCTGCGCCGCCTCCCGGGCCGCCTCATCATCCACCGGCGTCCGGATCAGCGGGTGCAGATTTCCGTCCCCCGCGTGCGCGATCGTCGCGATCGCCACTCCGTGCCGGGCCGCGCTTTCCTCAATTGACGCCAGCATTGTCGGCACCGCGGATCTGGGCACGCAGACGTCTTCGGTCAGCACCGGGCCCAGCCTTTCCATCGCCGGATAGGCCAGCCGGCGCGCGGCGAACAGCGCCTCCGCCTCGAACTCGTCGGTGGACTGCTCGGCCCACTGCGCGCCCGCGTCGCGGAAGACCTGGGCCAGGGCGTCCGCTTCGGACTGGCCTGACTCTCCTGGCGTGTCGATCTGTGCCAGCAGCAGGGCCTCGGCCGTCGCGGACAGGCCCAGATGCTTCCATTCCTCCACCGCCTGAAGGCACGCCCGGTCCAGCAGCTCCAGCGCTGTGGGGAGCAGGCCCATCCGGGTGGTCGCGGCCACCGCGTCGCCGGCGGCGACGATGCTGTCGAAAGCCCCCACCACGGTACGGGGGGCAGCAGCGCGAGCCGGACGCAGCCGCAACGTGACCTCGGTGACGACCCCCAGCGTTCCCTCGGCCCCGACGAACAGGCTGACCAGGTCGTAGCCGGCCACACCCTTCGTCGTGCGGTGGCCGAGGCGCACCGCCGTACCGTATGCGCCGGCCGGCCCGCCCACGACGGCCTGCAGGCCGAGCACGTAGTCGCGGGTCACGCCGTATTTCAGGCAGCACAGGCCGCCCGCGTTCGTCGCCACGTTGCCGCCGATGGTCGACCAGGGCGCGCTGGCCGGATCGGGTGGATACCAGAGGCCGTGGGCCGCGACCGCCGCCTTCAGGTCGTTGTTGACGACGCCGGGCTGGACCACCGCGATCATGTTGTCCGGGTCGATCTCCAGGATCTTGTTCATCCGGGTCAGGTCGAGGATCAGGCTGCCGTCGACCGCGTTCGCCCCGCCCGACAGACCCGTGCCGGCTCCGCGCGCGATCACCGGGATGCCCCGGGCCGCGCAAGCCGCGACGATGGCGCTCACCTCTTCCGTGCTGCGGGCTCGGATCGCGCCGACCGGCCGGCCCGCCGGGGCCCACTCGGCGTCGTCGTGGCTGAGGGAATCGAGGACGTCCGGGTCGACGATCAGGTCCAGGCCGGGCAGGTCCGCGGCCAGGGAGCCGGTCATGCCAGGCCGGCCAGGAACTTGAGCAGCGCCTCGTTGACCAGGTCGGGCTGGTCGATGGCGGCCGCGTGGCCGCTGTCCTCGATGATCAGGGCGGCCGCCCGTGAGTTCGTCGCGGCCGCCGCAGTGGCGTGCTCGCAGGGCCACAGCTGGCTGTCGCGGCCGGCGATGAACAGACTCGGCACTGCCACCCGGGCCACCACGTCACGCCAGTCCTGCTCGGCGTGGTCCTGCAGCAGCGGCCAGGTCTGCGGGGCGCGGGCGTCGCTCATCTGCGGCACCCGGCCCAGCGCCTCGATCAGCCGGCCCAGTCGCCGCACCGACTCGGCCACTGGCAGGCCCCGGCCGGTGTCCGGCACGCCGTCCTCGAAGAACGTGCCGAGGTTGTGCCGGGTGAGGCCGTAGAAGCCGTACGACCAGACCTCGTCGTTGACCATCTTCGGGGTCTGGTCGACGGTGACGACGCCGCGCAGCCGGTCGGCGCCGAACAGGTCGTAGTAGGCCCAGATCGCGCTCGCGCCCATCGAGCCACCGACCAGGACAACCTGGTCCAGGCCGGTGGCGTCGAGGAAGTCGCGGATGTCCTTGCCGTGCCGGGCCATCCGCTGCCCGTACGCGGGATTGTCCGAACCGCCGTGCGAGCGCCGGTCCAGGCCGAGCACCCGGTGGCCGGCGCCGAGCAGGGCCCGGCGCTGCAGCTCCCAGGTCTCGGCCGAGGCGGTGAAGCCGGCGATGAGCACGACCGGCTGTCCACCGCCCTCGTCGGTGTAGTGCAGGTTGACCCCGTCGCTGGTGGCGATCGTCGACATGCCTCGACACTACGGCGGGCTCACGGCAGGCGCTGGAGGAACTGCCCGGGGGATCAGCGCCCGGGCGGTGATCACCGCAGGCCGAGCGAGCGCCAGTCGACGAACTTGAAGTCGGTGCTGACCCGCCCGCCGTCCGGAGTGTTCTCGCCGTCGTGCAGGACCAGCAGGCCCTGCGGGTAGCCGGGCAGCCCGGCGGAGGTGGCGGCGGCCCCGTCGGAGTGCTGGACACCGTCTGTGGCCGGCCCGTCGACCACGGTGAAGCTGGTCAGCGGGCGGTTCGTCCGGCGGTCGTAGACGAAGAAACGGCTGTCGCCCTGGCCGGACACCAGCAGGTAGTCCTCGTAGAGCGTGGCGCCCTCGACGTCGGCGTGGATGCGGCCGCCGTAGCCGGGGTCGTTCCCGGTGTCGAGCGTGCAGTCGGCGCTGTACGGGACGCCGTACTCGGCGACGCGTTCGACCATCGACCGGCGCTTGGTCCGCAGATCGATGCGCCACAGGCCGACGTCCTCCTGGCTGGCGTAGAGCACACCCGCCCGCGCGTCGATCACCATGCCCTCCACCTGCGGGTCCTCGCCCGGGTCGCCGCACGGCCGCCAGGTCGTCCCGTTCGGCAGCCGGAAGCTGTCGGGCAGGTCCAGCGTCTCGCGCCTGGTGTAGGTGACCTTGCCTCCGGAGGCCCGCAGGCGGAAGAAGCCGAGCCGGGTGGTGTGCCGGCGGCTGACCACGGCCAGATCGCCGCGCGTGGCCAGGCCGTAGCCGGTGGCCTGTTCCTCGACCTCGGCCTGGTCGGCGGAGAACAGCAGCGGCGGGTCGGCGACCGTGACGTCCGCGAGCCGGCTGGTGGCCGGATCGATGCGGTAGAAACGCAACTGGTCGCGACCGCGGTCGGTGACCACGGCGAGGTCGGTGCGGCGCCCGCCGAGGCGGAAGCCGGTGACCACGTCCACGTTGTTGAAACGACCGCCGGCCGGGGTGGCGATCGCCTGCACCTCGCGGCCCGCCAGGTCGTAGACCCGCAGGCCACCGTTCTTGGCGGTGCCGATCACCAGGCTGCGGGCCCGGTCGCTCGGGTGCACCCAGATGGCGGGGTCGTCGGCGTCGGCGTCACCGCCGGCCTCGTCGTCGAACAGGGCGGGCGTCTCGGCGCGGGCGGTGACCTGCTTGTCGCCCGGCTGCTTGACAGCAGCCCGGGCGGGGCCGGTGAGGGCGGGCAGGGCCACGGTGGTGGCCAGGATCAGAGCGAGGGTACGGCGCATGGCCTGCGAGCCTGCTGGGTTCCGATGACCGTACGGTGGCGCGCGGTCACCCTGGTGATGAACGGTCGATGCGCTGCCCGTACGGCATGATGGCCGGGTGACCGGGGGTTATCTGAAGGGCCGGATCCGTCGGGAGGACATCATCACGACGGCCGTCGCCGTGTACGCGGAGACCGGCTACCACGGCTCGTCCCTGCGTGAGATCGCCCGCCGCGTCGGCATCACCCACGCCGGCCTGCTGTACTACTTCCCGACCAAGGAGTCGCTGCTCGCCGCCGTGCTGGAGCGCCGGGACGCGCAGGACACCGAGCGGGAGCGCCTGGCCGTGCCGCCCGGCCGGGAGGCGCTGGCCCACCTGGTCGCGCTGGCCGAGCACAACGTCCGGCACCCCGGCATCGTCGACGTGTACGCCCGGCTGGCCGCCGAAGCAGTCGCGGCGGACCATCCCGCGCACGACTACTTCGAACGGCACTACCGGATGGCCCGCGACTACGCGACTGCCTCGTTCCGGGTGCTGGCCGGGCAGGGTGAACTGCGCGCCGGCGTCGACCCCGAGCACGCGGGCCTCAACCTGGTCGCCCTGATGGACGGCCTCCAGGTGCAGTGGCTGTCCAACGGCAGCGCGGTCGACCTGGTCGGCGCGCTGCGTTCCTACGTCCAGGCCCTGATCACCGTTCCGCTGGACTAGAGGGTCCGGGCGTAGGGATCCCAGTCGGCCGGCAGGGCAGGTGGCGTGTCGGCTGTGCTCTGCACGACCACCGGCCGCCGGTCGGCGATGGACTCCTCGATGGACTGCATCGCGTCGAGCACGTGGTAGGCGAGCGCGCCCGAGGCGCGTTCCGGCACGCCGGCCCGGATGGAGCGGGCCAGCTCGAGGACGCCGGTGCCGCGCGAGGCCGGATGCCCCTGTGCCGCCAGTTCCTGCGGGTCGCCGCCGGCCAGCAGGTGCAGCCGGGTCGGGCCGTCGAACCTGTTCGGATCCGGCAGGACGGCGGTGCCGAGCGTGCCGGCGACCTCCAGCGTGGTCCGGGGCAGGGCCGAGTCGAAGGTCAGCACCACCTGCGCGGAGCCGCCCCGGGTGAACTCCAGCAGAGCGGTGACGGTGGTCGGGACGGTGACCGGGAACTCCGTACCGGCTCGGGGGCCGGAGCCGATCACCCGGGTCTCGCGGGCCCGTCCGCCGGTCGCGGTGACCCGGCCGATCGGTCCCAGCAGCTGCACCAGGGCGGTCAGGTAGTACGGCCCCATGTCGAGCAGGGGACCGCCGCCGGTCTGGAACAGGAACTCCGGCGCGGGATGCCAGCTCTCCGGCCCGGGCGACTGGAAGAGGGCCAGCGCCGTCCGCGGCTCACCGATCCGGCCGGCGTCGACGGCCCGCCGCGCGGTCTGCAGGCCCGCACCGAGCACTGTGTCCGGTGCGCTGGCCACCCGCAGGTCCAGCTCACGGGCCCGGTCCAGGAGCTTGCGGGCCGACGGGCGGTCCAGGGCAAGCGGCTTCTCCGCCCACACGTGCTTGCCCGCCTCCAGGGCGGCCAGACCCACGTCGACGTGCGCGGCCGGGATGGTGAGGTTGACGACGAGCTCGATCGCCGGGTCGGCGAGCAGCTCCTGGACCGTGCCCGCCGCGGGGATCCCGTGCTTGGCCGCCTGCGTGGCGGCCCGGGCGGTGTCCAGGTCGGCGACCATGCGGACGTCGAGATCCGGAAAGCTGGTCAGATTGCGCAGGTACGTCTCGCTGATCGTGCCGGCCCCGATGACGCCGACCCGGGCCGCTCCGTCGCTCACCGCTGCTCCCCGTCCTGCTGCTCGTGGTCGCGCAGGAACGCCAGACTGGCGCCCAGCGCGGTGAAGATGTCCCCGTCGCAGCGGTCGAACTCGATGACGCGCAGGGCTTGCGGCGCAGCGGCCAGGACCTCGAGGACGGGCACCCGGCCCTGACCGGCGGGGACCTGACCGGAGCCGTCGGTGGCGAGGTCGCCGTCCTTCACGTGGAGCGCGCGTACCCGGTCGCCGAGGCGGCGCAGCAGGGCCGGCGCCTCCGCGCCGCCGGCCGTGGCCCAGTAGGTGTCGACCTCGAGGACGAGGGCGGGGTCGAGGTGGCCGGCGAGGACCTCGAAGGCAGTGCGGTCGCCGATCCGGGACTCCAGCTCCCAGAAGTGGTTGTGGTAGCCGACGGTCACGCCGTGTTCGGCGGCGATCTTGGCGGCGTTGTTGAGCGCGGCCGCGGTGGCCGCGATGTCGTCGGCGTGCTGCCAGCGGGCCGCCTCGACCATCGGCTCGATGACGGTGCCGATGCCCAGCTCAGCCGCGGCGGCGAACACCGCGGGCCGGTCGACGTCGTCGCCGAGGAGCTTGGCGTGGGCGGTCGGCGCGGTCAGGCCGTTTGCCGGCAGGGCGGTGCGCAGCACGGCGAGGTTCTCCCGCACGCCGTACGGTTCGACCTGGGTGAAGCCGAGGCCGGCGAGCCGGGTGAGGGTGCCGGCGGGGTCGTGGGCGAAGGCGTCTCGGACTGAGTACAGCTGGACGGAAAGCTTGCTCATCGCTACCTCCATGCGGTCTTCATCTTTTCTACCAGCTGGTCAAAATTGACGCCAGAGAGTGCTTCCTTGATCAAGTAATTCGGCGCGATCCCGCTCCGTTTATCGGTCGGCGCTATTTCGTCGGCAATAAGAGGCGATTGATTGCCTCGACAATGGGTATGAACCGGTCCTAATAGGCCGAAAGTATGAGGCGTAGTGACCGCTGGTTGAGCGCTCATCGGCCGTTCGGTGGATTAGTCGATGCGGGAAACAATTTTCGGGTTTTCGCACGGTATGCCGGCGACACGGATGATCACCTAATCGGGTTAATGTGGACGTAGTTCCACAATTCCGGCACTGGATCATGATTCTGTGGATCTAGCAATAAACCTGCCGAGAAAAGGTGGTTCCATGAGTAAGGCAACACGAATGCTGGCCATGACCGGAATGGCGCTGGTCGCCGGTGCGACGATGGCTGCCGGCCCCGCCGCGGCGTCCTCGTCGGCCGCCCAGGGAGCCACGTCCGCCACGCAGCAGCAGGCGGGGAACCACGGCGACCGTGACCGTGACTGGGTCGCCGGCTACTACCGCACGCGCCTGCAGTGCGAGCGGGTCGGCCGGATCGGCGAGCGCTTCGACCGCTGGGACGACTACGAGTGCGAGCGCGTGCGCCGTGGCTTCCGGGTGATCTGGCGTCTCGACGTCGAGCGTGACTGGCACGGCGGCGGCGACTGGGACCACCACAACGGTGGTGGCAACTGGGACGACAACGACAACGACGGTGGCGGCCACTGGAACCGCCCGCGTCGCTGACCCTCAGCGCCAACTGACCCGACACAACGTCGCCGGCTCGCGGTCTCCGCGGGCCGGCGACGCCCTTTTCCCCGTTCGGTGTCCGAGCACGGCGGAAGGCCCCGACCGGGCGGTCGGGGCCTTCCTTTTCCGGTACGGCCTTACTTGGTGATCTTCCGCGTATAGCTCTTGCCGGCCGACGTGTTACCGACCTTGTCGGAGCCCCAGTAGGTGACCGTCAGGCTGCCCTTCTTGACGCCCTTGAGGCCGAGACTCCAGGTGCCCCGGGCGGTCGGCGTCACGGTGAAGACCGTGGCCTTGGCCGAGGCCTTACTCTTCGAGGAGGTCTTCACCCAGGTACGGCCGGTGTAGTAGTACCACTTGCCGTTGCGCTGCTCGATCAGCTTCACCCGGACCCGGGCCACCCCGACGCCCTTGTCGGTCGCCGTACCCGTGATCTTCGACCAGGCGGACGCCTTGCCGGCGTTCTTCGGCACGTTGAACGTCACGACCGGCTTGTAGGTGTCCTTGGTGACCTTGACCGAGCCGACCGTGACCGGCGTGCCGGCCCCGGCCTGGTTGAACAGCGTCACCTTGACCGTGAACGTGCCGGCCTTCGGGTAGACGTGCGCCGCGCTGCCGACGTTCGGCGACATCACCGAGGTCGCGCCGTCGCCCCAGGCCACGGAAACCTTCTTGGCCTGGCTCACGCCGCTGAGGCTGAGCTTGACCGGCTGGCTCGCCCAGATCGACCTGCGATCCAGGGCGTACCGGCCCGGCTGCGCCGCGACGACCACCCTGGACGGACCGGTGAAGCCGGCCACCGCGGTGTTGCCCGCCTCGTCGGTCAGCGCGACCGACACCGGGAAGCTGCCGGCGGCCGCATAGGTGTGGGTCGCGGTGGTCGCGCCGGCCGCCAGGGTCTGCGGCGCGCTGCCGTCACCCCAGGTGACGACCCGCCTGATGCCCGCCGGCGCACTCACGTCGTCGGTCAGTGCGGTCTGGGTCAGGGTGACCGTCTGGCCGGGCCAGAGCGTCGCCGCGTTCAGGGTGAAGGTGCCCGTCGGCGCGGTGGAGTCCGACACGCCCGCGGTGGCCCGCGGCGCCGGGTCGGCTGTGACCGGCGTGTGCGCGGCGAAGTAGCTGACCAGCATCGTCAGGTCGTTGTCGCCGGTCGTCACCTTGTTGCTGCCCCCGGCCAGGGCGGCGAAGTTGTCACCGCCGGTGGCCAGGAACGAGTTCGTCGTCACCCGGTAGGTGCCCGCCGGGTTCAGCGTGACCCCGTTGAGCTTCAGCGACGAGGCGATGATCCGCTGACCCTGCGGCTGGGCGGCGTCGTAGGAGTAGGTGAGCCCCTTCGACACACCCAGGTGCAGCACCGGACGGGACGCCCCGGCCGGCTGCCACTGCTGCTCCAGCGCCAGCTTGATGTCGGCGCCGGTCAGCGTCTGGGTGATGACGTCGTTGGCGAACGGCTGCACGGCGAACGCGTCGGCGTAGGTGACCGTGCCGTCGGTGCCGTACTTGAGGTCGGACCGCAGGCCACCCGGGTTCATCAGGGCGATCTGCGCCCCGCCCCGGCCGGCCTCGCGGGTCTGGTCCAGCTGGACGTCGGCGATGAAATTGCCCAGCACCGACTCGACGCCGCGGTCCTCGTTCCCGGCGGCGGTGTAGCCGCGCAGGATGTCCCCGGTGATCTTGCCCAGGGTCTGCTTGCCGAGCTCAGCGGCGTTGGCCTTCGCCTTGGCCACGAGGTCGGCGATCGCCGGATCCGGCGTGACACCCGTGACCGGGAGCAGCTCAGCCGTGGATGCGGTCACTGCCTGGGTGGCCGGGTCGTAGGTGAGTACGGCCTTGCCGAGCTTGACGCCGTAGTCCTCGGCCTGGATGACCGGCCGCGTCCGCGACGTGCCGGGGACCGGCACCTGGAACGCGTACGGCTGGTGGGTGTGCCCGCTGAGGATGGCGTCGATCTCAGGGCTGACCTGGGTGTACTTACCGAAGACGGGGTCGGCGGCCAGCTCGGCGGCCGAGCCGATGTGCTCCGACGCGGCGCCCTCGTGGGCCAGCAGCACCAGGACGTCGGCCTCCCCGTTGGCCTCGTTGCCGTCGGACAGCTCGGTGGCGAGCTTGTTCGCCTCGGCCACCGGGTCACGGAACTCGACCCCGGCGATGCCGCCCGGTGCGACCAGCGAAGCGGTCTGCTCGGTCACCACGCCGATGTAGCCGACCTTGACGCCGCCCAGGCTCTGCACGGAGTAGCCCGGCAGCACCCGCTTGCCGTCCTGGTAGACGTTGGCCGCCAGGTACGGGAACTTCGCCCGGTCCTCGACCCGGCCCACCAGGTCGGCCAGGCCCTTGTCGAACTCGTGGTTGCCGACCGCGGCGACGTTCAGCCCGCCGGCGTTCAGCACGTCCAGGGTCGGGTTGTCGTTGTCGATGGCCGAGACGAACGTCGACGCCCCGATGTTGTCACCGGCGGAGACCCACGCGGTGTTCGGGTTGGCCGCGCGCAGCTGGTTGACCAGCCCGACGAGCTGAGCGGCGCCACCGACGGGCTGACCGCCCACGGTGGACGGCGACTCGAGCCGGCCGTGGAAGTCGTTGATGCTGAGCAGCTGCAGGTCGACCGGCTTGGTCAGCCCGGTCTCGAGGCCGATCACCACCGGGTCGTGGTCGCTGGCCCGGTACGGACCGGCGTCGTAGAACGGTGCGTAGACGTCGTACTCGTAGGCGTACGACTCGACGGAGTTGATGTTCCAGATGTCGACGCCGGTGACCCGCTCGGCGAGCGAGGCGGTGGCCAGCCCGTGGTCGAGGGAGCCGGTCTCGCCGCCGAAGACGTACGAGTACTTGTCCGGCGCGCCGGTCGTGTGCACGTCGGTGAAGCCCTTGTCGTACAGGGCCTGCATCGGGTCTTCGCGGGTGTAGGAGTTGAAGTCGCCGAGCAGCAGCACCTGGTCGCTGCCGCTGCCGGCCTTCAGCTGGTCGACGAAGCCGGCCAGCGAGTTCGCCTGCCGGACCCGGTCGCCGTTGTACGGGCCCTGGCCGTCCCCGCTGTCGACGTTGTCGCCGCTCGGCGGGGTCGAGGCGCTCTTGGACTTGAAGTGGTTGGCCACGACGGTGAAGGTGATCGCGCCGGAGGTGAACGTCTGCGCGATCGGCTCACGGGCGTTCGACCACACCGACTCGTCGTTGATCGACCGGGCCGCGCCCTTCGGGGTGACCTTGGCCGGCTTGAAGATGATCGCCGTGGTGATGAGGTCCTGCTGCGCGGCGGCCGGCAGCTCCGCCGGCGACCGTACGTAGTCCCAGGTGCCCGCGCCGTCGACCGTGTTCAGCGCGCCGACCAGCGTCTTGAGCGCCAGCTGCGGGTTGTCGGGCTCGAACCGGACCGAGTTCTCGATCTCCATCAGCGCGACCACGTCGGCGTCCAGCGCGGTGATCGCCGAGACGATCTTGGTTTGCTGCTTGGCCAGCGCGGCCGCGTCGGTCGCACCGCGCGCCTCGCCACCGAAGTGGACGAAGTAGTTGAGCACGTTGAAGCTGGCCAGCTTGATGTCACCGCCGACCGCGGCGGGCGCCGCGGTGCGCGGGTTGGTGTCCTTGAACGTCGTGCGCGCCGCGGGCGGGGTGGCCGCGTCGACCGGGATGGTCGGCTGCAGCCGCCACTCGCTGAACCCGAAGCCCAGGACCGCGGGACCGAACGATTCGACGGTGTCACCCACGCGGACCGGGTCGGTCTTGGACAGGTACGGCGGGGCCAGGCCGGCCGAGGCCAGGTTCGTCGTGCGCCCGTCGTCGAGCAGGATCCGGCCGAGCTTGTTCGCAGCCTTGACCTGGGCCGCGGCCTCGGTGCCGGGGCGGGCCACGTCGGTCGGCACGCGGGCCGGGGCGTGGCCGGCGGCGAGCACGATCTCGCCGTACCGGTTGGTGTTGTAGACGTCGGAGACGGTGAACGCCCCGACCGGCGCGACCAGCATGCCCTCGGCGGACTCGCGGGCGTCGTCGGCCAGCGGCAGGCTCAGCGGCACGGGCGCCGGGCGCGGCGCGTCGTGCGCGCAGACCTGCACGTCGGTCTTGGCCGCGATGCTGAGCTGGGTGAACGCGTTGAACTCGTTTGCCGTGCCACTGACGCGGACCAGGTCGCCGAGGGCGACCGTGGGAGCCGTGCCCGTGGGCAGGTAGACGAAGACGGCGTCGGAGGCCGTACCCGCGGCGACCGGGCGATCGCCACCACTGCCCGCGGTCTGCACGTAGATGCCGCTGTAGCCACCGGTGCGGTGGTCGGCGGTCACGACACCCTCGACGGTGACCCGAGTGCCGGCCAGCGTGGTGGCGGCGCCGGTGCCCTGCACCTCGGCGATGGTGTGGTCGACTGCGACGGTGCAGCCCGGAGCCGGGTCCGGACCGGGATCCGGCGCGGCGGTGTTGCGTACGCCGAAGGTGTTGGCCGCCGGCGCCTTCCAGACACCGTCGATCTTCTGTAGTGAGTCGGCCGCGGTGGTGCTCTGCCCCTCGGAGACGCCGATGTCGGCACCGGTGGTGCCGGCCGCCGGCCCGGCGGTCGCGGGGAAGGCTCCCTCGTAAGTGAGGAACTCGGCGACCGCGCCGGCCGGGTTCACCAGGGCCACGCCGTCCGGGCCGTTCTGGATGCCGTCCACCGGATACCGCTGCACGACCACACCCGCGGCCGGTACGGTCCCGGCGAGCGGGTCGGCGTCGTAGACCACGCCACCGTTGCCGTTGTAGAGCACGATCTGCCAGCCGGAAAGATCGAAGCCGGCGGGCGCCTCGATCTCGACGGCCTCACCGCTGTCGGCGCCGGAATTGTCGTAGTGAATTTCGCTGATGAATGGTCCCGGCGCTGCTTCCGCGGCGCGTACCGGCGTTGTTTCCGCGGCGCGGGTCGGCGCTGCCGCGGCATGAGCCGGACCGGTGAGACCGAGGCCGAGGGTGGTGGCCACGAACGCCGCACCGAGAGCGTGACGCCCTGACCGGGATCGCGGAGCGATCCCGGCTGCGGGCAGATATCGACGCATTTAATGGTGTCCTTCCGAGGTGATGCGCCGGAGCGTAAGCAGGTCCAATGACGATCAACGCTCGTTAAGGTAACGAACAGGCATACGAGATGGATCGCCCCGGCTTGATGAGGCCGTCTTGCGTGTACTGGTTTCGGGTGAATTCCGGTGGCATGCTGGCTTCGGAAAGCGGCCGGAGGTGCGCGGTGGAGACATCACCCCAGCGGGACGGGGCGGGCGACACCCCCTCAGCCGTGCGCGTTCTCGTCGGGGCCTACCTGCGGCAGTTGCGCGAGGACAGTGGCCGGAGCCGGGCCGAGGCCGGCGCTCCGCTGCACCTCGCGGAGCCGGCGATCACCGCCATGGAGCTGGGCCGGGCCGCCCTCGACGAGCGCGACGTCCTCGCTCTGCTGTCGCTCTACGGCCTCTACGGCGCTCACGAACGGGCGGCACTGCTGGCGCGGGTCCGTGAGGCCAACGCGCCGGGCCGCTCGCATTCCTACAGTGACGTGACACCGAACTGGTTCCAGCGATACCTGAGCCTGCAAGCGAGGGCGTCGCTGATCCGGACCTACGAGGTGCAGTCCGTGCCGGGCCTGCTGCAGACCGAGGCGTACGCCCGGGCTCTCGTCCCCTGCCGGGCGCGGCAGCGGCTGGCGCAGCAGCAGGTGCTCAACCGTCCCGACCCGCCGAAACTGTGGGCCCTGGTGCACGAGGCCGCGCTGCGGCGCCCGGTCGGCGGCCGGGCGGTGATGCGGGACCAGCTGGAGGCGCTGATCGCCGTCGTGACCAAGTCGCCGACCGTACGGCTCCAGGTGCTGCCGCTCGCCGCCGGCGGCCACGCGACGGCTGGCGGCTCGTTCACGATCCTGCGGTTCCCGGAGCCCGACCTGCCGGACATGGTCTACCTCGAACAGCTCACCAGTGCGCTGTACCTGCACAGCCGCGCCGACATCGACTTCTACTTCCATGCGGCGAACCGCCTGTTCGTCGAGGCCGCGCCACTGCGGGACACCGCCGGGATCCTGGAACGGATCATCGACGACCTGCGCACTCGCACTCCACTACGGACCCCCCGAGACGAAGGGCATCCTCGATGACCGACGGACAGGCGCCGCAGATCGACACCACCGTCCCGCAGACGGCCCGGGTCTGGAACTACTGGCTGGGTGGCAAGGACAACTACGCGGTCGACCGCGACCTCGGCGACCAGATCGCCAAGGAATACCCGATCATCGTCGACATCGCCCGCGCCGACCGCGCGGTGCTGAACCGGGCGGTCCGCTACCTGGCCGGCGAGGCCGGCATCCGGCAGTTCCTGGACATCGGTACGGGGCTGCCGACCACGAACAACACGCACGAGGTGGCCCAGGAGGTGGCCCCGGAGTCCCGCATCGTCTACGTCGACTACGACCCCCTGGTGTTGATGCACGCCCGTGCGCTGTTGACCAGCGGCCCGGAAGGGGCCACGGACTACATCGACGCGGACCTGCGCGACACGGCGACGATCCTGCGGGAGGCGGGGCGCACGCTGGACTTCACGAAGCCGGTGGCGCTGATGCTGTCGGGGATCCTGGCGCACCTGCCGTCGGCGCAGGAAGCGGCGGCCATCGTGCGAAGTGTCATGGACGCCTTGGCGCCGGGGAGCTATCTGGTGGTGGTCGACGGGACCAACACCAACCCGGAGCTGAACGAGGTCATGAAGATCTGGAACGCCACGGCCAACCCGCCGTACGCGATGCGGAGCCCGGAGGAGATCGCCGGCTACTTCGAGGGTCTGGAGCTGGTGGAGCCGGGCCTGGTGGATGTGACCCGGTGGCGCGTCGAGCCGGGGGAGACCCGGCCGCTGCACAACCTGGTGGGGGTCGGTCGCAAGCCGGCCTGAGCAGCGATCAGAGGCACGGCGGGGTGTAGCGGTGGAAGCGCATGCCCCGGAAGGTCAGCTCGTTCGGGGTTTTGCCGACGAAGACCAGCCCGCGAGCCGCAGTGATCGCGTCGGCGAACGAGTGGGCAGGGGCGCCGAGCTCAGGCACGGCTGACCAGGCCCCGGGCCGGAAGCTGAAGAACCTGGTCACCGTCCGGCCGTGGGTCGAGGGGATGGTGGTGGCCCATTGAGCGCCGCCGCTCCAATGTGTGGCGGGACGCAGTTGCACGTACAGGTCGTCGGTCGCGCTGAAGGTCAGCCAGAAGCCGCGCGAATTCGACAGGTCGACCTGGGCCTCGAACTGGTTGGCGAGCCAGACCACCGCGACGTGCCACTCCGCGTTCAGGAAGGTGACCTTGGCTGTGTAGCCGGTCCGGTGGCCGGTGCGGGTGGGCACGAGCAGGCTGCCGGTCGCCGGGACGGTGGTCCCCTCGCCGCTGGCCAGCCATTGCTGGAGACGATCGATGGACGGGGTCGCGCACTCGCTGGTGGAGTGCGGGTGAGCGTTCGCGGCCGTGGGGGCCATGAGCAGGCAGGCCGCGAACGCCGCCAGAGAGGACTTCATTGCCACCGACAGTCGCTGCATGGACGGCCTCCACCTTCGCTTCAGTAAACCTTGTTAAAGGTTGTCCGCCGCTGTGGTGAAAGTCAAGTCCATCGATGGCTGCAGGGTCCACTGGGCCACCGCTCGTGTCACCAGGGCTGGAACGTCTCGCAGGAGGTCAGCGTGACGGCCTCGTATCGGCCGCTGCACACGTCGTTGTTCGCGCCGCCGTCGAGGAGGCTGACACCGTAGTAGGCGAAGAGGAGGTCGTCGCCGGCCTCGCCGTAGAGCTTGTTGTCGCCGTCGTCGCCGCGCAGATCGTCGTTGCCGCCGCCACCGAGGATGGCGTCGTCGCCCTCAAAGCCGTTGATCTCGTTGGCCGCCGCGTTGCCGACGAGGCGGTCGTTGCCCGAGCTGCCGTTGAGCATCTCGACGTCGGCGCCCACGGTGTCGTGCTCGCCGGGCGCACCGTCATCGCGGGACACGCCGTTCAGGGAGACGGTGAGGGGCTTCTTGTGGCCCTGGTAGTCGACCAGGTCCCGGCCGGTGCCACCGAGCAGGACGTCGGCGTAGAGCTTGCGGTCGTCGGGGTCGCCGTACAGCTGGTCGTTGCCGGCGCCACCCTCGATGCGGTCCGCGCCGTACCAGGCGTTGAGGAAGTCGTTGCCGTTGTCGCCGTACAGCTGGTCGTTGCCGTTGTCGCCGAAGAGGTCGTCGTTGCCGTTGCCGCCGTGGATCACGTCTGCGCCCGCACGGTCGGGCGCGTTGATGCAGTCGCTGTCGCCGAGAACCCGGTCGTTGCCGTCACCCGCGGAGACGTAGTCGGACCCGTCACCGGCGTAGATGAGGTCGCTGCCGCCCTTGCCGTAGATCTTGTCGTTGCCGGCCGACCGGTCGCAGATGTCCTCGCCGTACAGGACATCGGCCTTCGGGCCGCCGACGAGATTGTCATTGCCCGGGCCGCCGTACGCCTGCATCTTGAGGTCGCTCTTGTTGACGACCGAGTCGTCCCGGTCGTAGAGCTGGACGATCACCTTGGCGGGTGTCTTCGTGGTCTTGCAGCGGACCCGGGTCTTGTCGCCCTTGACCTGCTTGCAGTTCTTGCCCGGCTGGACAGCCACGCGATCGTCGATCGTGACGGTCCGCCCGGAACGGGTGATCACGACCTTGTTCTTGGCTTTCGTGTCGGCCGAGAAAGAGACCGTGGTGGAGCCGGCGGTGACCCATCCGTAGCTCGACGCCGCGGCGGGGCCGGCGACGGCCGTGGCGGCAATGGTGGTGGCGGCCGAGAGAAGAAGGGCCGACCAGACTTTGCGTGACATCGAATAATCTCCCCGTTCAGATGCCGCTGCATCATAGGGCTGAGCCGGCCCGGGCGGTATCGGGATTGGTCTCGGCGCAGGCGCGAAGCGCGGTCCCGAGCGGTCGCCATCCGGTCGGCGGGGGGAACCGCCGACCGAATCGGGGGTTACGGTGGATTATCAAGCACATCGGGGATGAGGCTGCAGATGATCAATGTGCAGGAGTTCGCGCGGCGGCTGAGCACTCTTGGGGCTGATGCGTTCACCAGCGACGACGTCGTGGATCTGGCGACCGCCGCGGACGCTCGCATCAGCGCTGACCTTGAGATCGATGCCACCCTGGCGCAGCGCTTGCTCGACCAGATCTCGCCCACGCTGCCGGTCACCGGGGCGCAGATCGTGGCGTTGCCATGGCCGCCACCCCCATCCCGTCCAGCAGCGCCTTCGGTGTCTTTCTCGAGCCCTGGTGCCGTTGACGGACCGGATGCTCAGCCGAACCCGTCCCGCCGTTCTGGGCCTGCGCGCAGCGGCCGGCGACCGGGCTCTCGACGAACTGGCAGGTGAAACTGCCGCCCATCGTCTCGTCAGATCGCACTGCGCCGGATGGTTGGAGATCCGCTCACCGCGGCACGCGAGCGACCGGCCCGCACAGTGCGTTCTCGACGACCGCATCGGTGGCTCGCTGGTGCTGCAGGGCGCGGTCCGGCCGGGTTCCTGACACTGACACCGACACGCTGCGACGGCCGTCGCGGGTGACGCCGTTGTCGCTGGTGTAGCCGCTGCCACCGCCGGGGTGGCTCCAGTAGGTGCCGCCGCACGGCAGGGGCCGCTCGAACAGGCCCAGCCCGTATCTGGCCCTCGGGAGCAGTTCCTCGAATTCCGGTCCGACCGCGATCGGGCTCGGCGCTGTGCAGTTGGCGGTGCTCACGGCGGTGACCTATGGGACGTTCCCGGCGCTGGCCGGCGTCCATGCCCGGGTCACGCGGTGGGCGTTGACGCCGTCGGCAGCTGAGCGGCTGGCCGGCCGGGTCGCCGACCTCACCCGCACCCGGGCCGACGTGCTCGACGCGCACGGCGCCGAACTGCGTCGCATCGAACGTGACCTGCACGACGGCGCGCAGGCCCGGCTCGTCGCGGTGGCGATGCGCCTCGCGGTGGCCCGGCAGGTAGCCGGCGACCCCGACCTGGTGAACCGGCTGGTCGCCGAGGCGCACCAGGGCACCGAGGAGGCGATGGTCGAGCTGCGTACGGTGATTCGCACCACCTACCCACCGATCCTGGCCGACCGGGGCCTGGCCGGCGCGCTCGTCGCGGTCGCGGCCCGCAGCGGCCTGCCGACCACTGTGGACGTCAGTGACCTCGGCCGCGTACCCGCGGCGGTGGAGACGGTGGCATACTTCGCGGTCACCGAGGCGCTGAGCAACGTCACCCGGCACAGTCGCGCCACTCGGGCGGGCGTCCGCGCGTTCCGTCACGGCGATCTCTTGACTGTGACGGTGACCGACGACGGCGCCGGCGGGGCGGACGAAGCGCGAGGAACCGGCCTCGCCGGCATCCGTCGGCGAGCCGGCGCGCTCGACGGCACGCTCGAGGTGCGCAGCCCGAAGGGCGGGCCGACCGAGATCACGCTGGAGGTGCCATGCTTCGAGCGGTGATCGCCGAGGACAACGAGTTCCTGTCCGGCGGCCTGGAGCTGATGCTGGGCACCAACGGCTTCACAGTGGTCGCGACCGTCGCCGACGCCGACTCGTTCCTCGAAGCGGTCGACGAGCACCGCCCCGACGTGACCGTCGTCGACGTCCGGCTACCACCGACGTTCCGCGACGAGGGCATCCGGGCCGCCATGGAAGCCCGGCGCCGCCACCCGGACCTCCCGGTGATGGTGTTCTCCCAGTACGTCGAGCGGGAGTACGCCACCCAACTACTCGCGGGCGCCCCGCGCGGCATCGGCTACCTGCTCAAGGACCGGGTCAGCCGCATCGACGAGTTCATCGAGGCGCTACGCCGGGTAGCCGGCGGCGGCACCGCGTTCGACCCCGAGGTCATCGCCCAGCTGCTGACCCGGACCAGCGACGACCCCGTCTCCCTGCTGACCCCGCGGGAGCGGGAGGTGCTCGCCCTGATGGCCGAGGGCCGCGACAACACCGAGATCGCCGGCCGGCTGTTCATCACCGCGAATGCCGTGCACAAGCACATCAACGCCATTTTCGGCAAGCTGGGCCTGGCCCCTACCGACGGCGGGCACCGTCGCGTGCTCGCGGTCCTGACATATCTCGCGGCCCCGGGCCGGCGTCGCGTGAACTGAGGGGCCCTGCGACCGGAGGGGCGAGCCGTCGCGCGACGGACCCGTCGAGTCCATCACACCGCACCGTTTGAATCCGCTGCTCAGAGACATAAGCGCAGGTCAGAGTGGGCCGCCCGGGACTCGAACCCGGAACCTATGGATTAAAAGTCCACAGCTCTGCCATTGAGCTAGCAGCCCGCGTCGATCAGGGTACCTGCCCAGGGTTGATGACAAGAGCCCCGTCCCTGGCGCGTCGGTGTTTGCGCTGCTCATCGGGCGGACGCCGGCAGATCGAACATGGCGGACAGGTCCGCCGGTCCAGGGCCCCTTCGAGGCAGGGTTGGGCGTGACTCCGTTGACGTCTTCGGCTTGCTACGGTCCGGTCGTGGACGAGGACACGTTCTGGGCGCTTGTCGCGGAGTGCCGGCAGGAGAGCGGAAACAACACCGAACTGGCCTCGCGCGTCTTGTTCCGCCGCCTCTGCACATTCGACGCGGCCGGAGTCGTCGAATTCGTTCGGTTCTGGGAACGAGCACGATCCCGCTTGTTCTCGTGGCCGGTTTCCGACGCGGCGTGCCTACTGCTCGGCCCGGTCGAGGAAGAGGACCTGGGCCGGATCCAGGACTGGATCCTCTCGTACGGTCGCACAGCGGTCGAGCGGATCAGTGCAGATCCGGACAACCTCATCGATCTTGCCGCCGATGCGGGTAACGCCCGTGCGCAGTGGTTCGACGAGTTCATGACGGAGGCGCACATCGTCGTCAGCGGTACGTGGCCCCTGGGTTACGACCCCGACGGGCCGGAGGATCTGACCGGTGAGCCTACGGAACTCGGCGACCCGGCTGCCGTCCACCGGCATTTCCCCAAACTGGCAACGTTCCGGCGCGGCCGTCCCGAACTTGGTCTACCAGAACTTCGCTGAAAGAGGCCGACGCACTCGCACCCCGGGATGCTATCCGTCACGCCAGCCGGCCTTGGTGGAGCAAGCCCACAACCCTTCGACCGGAAGGATGCAGCAGCGTGTCACTGTCCCGGTATCCTCGCCGCGTGAATCTGAAGGTGATCGAGGGCCGGCTGACCGAGACGCAGGTCGGAGTGGGTGTGGAGCGGCGCGTTTTCGGTGAGTTCGTCGGGCCGCAGGGTGAGCTCGCCTCGTATGCGTTCGGCTGGACGACTGAGTCCGAGCCCCACGTCGCCCGGCTCACCGTGGGGATCGGGGCCGGGAACCCGGGCGGCGCCAGCTTTCATGCGATCGTCTTCGACAACGAGGGCAGCTATGCCTGTTCGCTCGTCGACGAACCGTTCGAGCGCGTACCCGAAGGGGGCCCCGACCTCCTCGCGAGCGAAGCTCGCGCGCATGAAGACCTGCCGTTCGTCTGGTGGGTGGTCGACCGCGTCATGGAACGCGACCGGCGCGCGCGATGGATGAAGCACTGGCTGCTGGGCACTACCAGCATTCAGACAGGAGAGGTCTTCGAACGGACAGAGCCGATTCTGTACGTGAGTCACGACGCCAGCGACGGTCTCTGGCAGCTCATCGGTGCGAGCAACGCCAACCCGGCCACGGGCAAGCTCAGCCACCTGCACCACGCTGTCGAACACGACCTCACGCTGCTTGACGTGCTCGACCTCGAAGCCGGCGAGAGCGCCTATCGGACCGGGCCGGACCACCCCTGGACCAGCATGCCTTCCTGAACGAACGAGACGACAGCCGAGGGTGGACATCAAGGCAGAGGTCTCACCGCACCTGCCGGCACGGTCGCGATGAGATAGTCCGTCGTCAGCTCCGGCTGCACGTCGACCGTTTGATCGTCCCCGACGTAGCGGACCACGTAGACAACGTCGTCCCGCCCCGGAACGCCGCTGCGCCCTCCACCGGCAGAAGCTCCTGGAAAACCTGCACTTCGTCGCCCGTCCGCATGACGGCGTCGGCGTCGGCCGCAGCGCGTTGCCCGTCTGACATGAGCTTGATGAGTCGCGCGATCGGTTCGGCACCGTCGTAGTGGACGCGGTGGCCTGCGACACCGAAAATCAGGCGAGCTTCGGCCCTGCTCAAGTCAGCCAACGCCGCAACGGCTCCCGGGGCAAGGGATTGACTCTCGCCGGCGTCGACCTGCGCCGCCAGCGCTGCGATCATTCGATCCAGGACCTGTTCCCGTACGTCGTCGTCGATCACGCTGCGAGCGTATGGCCGCTCACGAGCGGGTGACACCATGCTCGCGTGTCGATCGAGTCGGCGGGACCCGCCCGCGGAGATTCAGCGCGTGAAGCGGACGAATTAGCAGCTGCGTTGCCTGAGTTGCTCCGGAGGGCGTTGCGGGCCCGGGTCTATGACCGACGGGGCAGGACCGAACCAAGCGCGAAGCGCCGGGATCGCGTGGAGTCGTCGTTGCTGCTGGACGTGAACGGCTTCGACGCGGTCGCTCCGTTGACGGAGGCACTGCGATTGCGGCCAGACACCGAGATCATGTTCTGGATGCAATGGCCCGACCTGTGGATCGAGTTCGTCGACGACTGCGGGATGCCGTTGGTCTGCCTTGGCTTGCTGCGACCTGACTGGGTCCGGTGGGAGCCGCACGGCGACTTGCAGCTCGCCGTACCGGAAATGGCCGAGTCTCTGATCGCGGCATGGGGCCTGAATGACGTCAGCTGACGGAGGCTCTGCCGACGGTGCGGCACGCCTGGCCGGCGGCGGATCGGAATGGTCGCCGAGGACGACCGGGGTACCGCATAATCCGCTCATGGCCTCCACCGGATCGATACTGTCGGTCGGGTCGGCGCTCTCGACCGGATCGGCCCTGTCCTGGCGGTCGCAGTGGTCGCTGCTCTCCGACCAGTCGTCCGGGACGGCGTTGACGTCCCGCGCCCGCGCCGGCGCGGTCATCGGGCCACCGGCGGCGTTCGCAGCGGTCGCGCTCGCTGCCTATGCCGGGTACCTACTGGCGCGCGGCTGCCGCCGACAGCGGCCAGCCGCTGACTGACGATCCGCCGCTGGTCGGCTCACATCTGCCCGATCGGGCGGTGCCGGGAGCGCGGGTGGTGACGTGCGGTCTCAGTCGCTGTTGATCCAGTACGAGGAGTCGGTGACCGCAAGGACACCGGCTTGGACGAAGCGGGCTGCGACGCGGTCCCGCGCCACCTCTGTGTCGAGGTCACCGGTGAGTTCGCCGGTGTGGACCAGGTGCTTGAAGCATCGGGTCAGGCGTTCTTCGAGATCCCCTTCACCGGGACTGGTCTCGAGGTGGGCGACCAGGGCCGGCAGCGAGCTGTAGGGCGTCCTGACGCTGTAGCTGTATTCGCGTCCGGCGTCGCCGGTCTGCGGCAGATACTCGTATTTCTCGCGGAACTCGATGCCGTGGTCGCCGGGGGCGGAGGCGTCCATGGTCAGGACGAGTTCGAACAGGCAGTCGCTGCCGGGCCGGTACAACTTGAGGATCTCCTCGGTGCGGGCGAAGCCCTCCACCGTGGCGGTGATCCCGGCATCGGCGATCCACGCCGCGACGCGATTCCGGTTGTCCTGCCGGGCGGCCCCGCCATGCAGATGGTTTCGGGCGGCCATGGCGTCGAAGCAGGCGATCAACCGGTCATCGACGCGCCCCACGCCGGGGGAAAGGCCGAGCCGCTGCTCGAAACGATCCACCAGTACGGGCAGGTCCTCGATCGGCGCGGTGACGCGGTATTCGGTACCGCCCCACCGTTCGTCGCGCGCACGGTATGCCTCGGCGAACCTGAGGATCGGGGGCCGCCAGTGGGTTAAGAACACCAGCTCGAGAACCATGTCATCGACCCGCAGAATCTCGTGTTCGCGGGGCCGGCCGTCGCCACGGGCAACGACGGAGACGTCCGCGCACCAGGCGATGAGACGGTCCCGGTTACCACCCGGCGGCAGGTGCGGACCGAGTTCGCCCCGCGCGACCAGCTCGGTCAGGAGCGTCGCGGCGCGCTCATCGGGCCGGTCGGTGTGGGGAAGAGCGAACCGGTCGGCCACAGCTGCCAGGGTTTCGTAGCTGATGTGCACATGATGGCTGTACCCGGAGTAGACGACATCCGGATGGCCGGCACTCGGATCGGAGAACTCCTCCTCCAGGAACACATCGAAATCCGAGTCGTCGGCGTTCACCGCGTTGAGTTCCACCGACAGCGTCCGCAGGAACCCGTTCGGCTCGGTCGCTTTGAACAGGGGCACTCGCCGCCGCAGCGTGCGCCACCGTTCGGTGTCGAACCACCGTCGCTCGTACCCGATCCCCGCCCGCCGGCAATGGGTCGCGACCTGCCCGTCATTGCTGAGGTACTGATCCTTGATCTCACCCCGCTCGGCCATCGCGGTCAATGCTGCCTGGAGCCGATCGAACGTTCCGGTCTGCGGCAGACCGAAGGCCTGGGTGAAGTAATCGGCCAGAGTGGTCAGGTCTGTCTCGGCGAGGCGGATCGCACCGATCCGGCCCAGCCGGTTCGGCCGGGACCGGAACTCGGCGCCCTCTTCCAGGACGACCAGAACCACGGGCAGCGGCATGCGAACAAGGTAGCGGGCAACGAGGCCAGCGCTGTCGCGCTACCGGCGGTTCACCGATGATGTCCAGGACTTGGGGAGTGGCGTTCTGGCCAGTTCGCGTTGGCCGCTCAGGCTCGGGTGGAAGTAGTCGAGGGCCACCATTTCAAGCGCGAACTTGATCCGATGCGCCCGGCCGCCGTCCCAGTGACAGCGGTCGCCGTACCGCTTGCAGGCCTTGGCCAGTTCCCTGTTGTACGCGTTGACGTGCTGGGCAACGCTACGGCGCTTACGCACATCGGCGGCCGCGGACGAGGTGGCATTGGTCATTAGTGACGGGCATTCCTTCAGCTGCCACATCATCAGGGCCATGAGGTTGCCATGGGCGATGTCCCAGAGCTTGCCGAGGTCCGGGATGCTCACTATTTCCACGCGGGCCCGGGGCCGGCCCTGCTTGAGGTTCTGAAGCGCATCGTCAAGATACGCCCTGAACGTCTGCGGACTGATCATCAGCCACTGACAGGCGTCGTTGGCTCCGATCAAGATGGTGACGTAGTCGGCCTTCCGTTCTACGGCCTCCATCGCCTCGGTGGAGAGATGAGCCACCCCGGCACCACGATGCCGAACAGAACCGCGATGGCGAGAGCGACCAATCGACGCATGGCAGCCTCCGGAGGAAGGAAGCCTCATTGTCCGACGCTCATCCGGCAACCGACAGATCTGGCATTTGATTCTCAGCTACCGTCCAGCCTGGAATGAGGAAGTACCCGTACGAACGGCTGCCCGATCACCGCCGGCAGCGCCCACGCGGCGATCGGCTCTCCGCGGTCGGCCAGCGTGGCGCGGGCGGACCGCAGAGCGCCGGCCACCGTCTCGCCGCTGAGCAGGCCGGCGTAGAACGGGTCCACCATGGCCGCGCTGGCCGCGTCGCCGGCCGGCCAGTTGCTGCCGATCACCGCGGCCGCGCCCTTCACCGCCAGCACCGCGCCCAGCCCCAGCGTGTCCGGCCCGGACCGCACCGACTCGCAGGAGCTCAGGTAGAGGATCGCGTCCGGGTGCAGCGCCACGCCGGCCAGGTCGCCGACGGTGAGCGGACCGTCGGCGAGCACCAGGTGGCTGGAGGCCGGGTCCGCCGCGAGATAGTCGGTGTGTCCGGCGTAGTGCACCAGCGGGAAGTCCGGCAGCGCCCGGGCGAGGGCGTCCCGTCCGGCCGCGTGCAGCTCGGTGACCTCGATCCCGGCGGCCCGTAGCAGGCCCGCGACTCGGGCGCCCTCGGACGCCGCGGCCGGCAGGTCGCCGAGCGGGTCCGCGATCACCAGCGCCCGGCGCACCGGGACGTCAATCGTCGCGCCGGACGGCCGCAGCAGCGACGGCGTGCGGCACAACCGGAACCGCAGGCCCAGACCCAGAGCTTCCCACGGTACGGCGAGCAGCTCCAGATCCGGCGACACGAGCAGTGTCTCGCTCCCAGCGCAGCGCTCACCGGAGGTGGCACCAGCAGCGCGGTGAGCCGCTCGACCAGGTAGTCCAGCTCGCCTTCGGGAAAGTGACCCAGCACGGTGAGGAGCGCGTCCAGCGCGGCCGGATTGATCTCGGTGGTCCAGGACGCGGTGCTGCCGTCCCCGCGGATCAGGTACGCGGTCAGCTCGTTCTCCGCGCGGTCGAGCCGGTACGCCAGCTGGTCCACGCCGGGGATCGCGGCCGGCCGGGCATCGAGGTAGGCGCGGACCCGGGCGGTGCGCGGCCGGGCGGCGAGCACCGCGCGGAGCTCGGCGATCCGGCGGTCGCGCTCCCGGTCCACGTCGTGCGCCGGACGCACGATCAGGCCTCGGGTGGCCGGGCCCGGTGCGGCGTCCAGGTCGGCGCGCAGCCGCTGGTCGGCGGCGGCCTCCAGCCGGGCCAGCTCGCGGACCAGTTCCGGGTCGTCGGCGCTGATCGGCAGCGCGCGGGCGAACGCCGCCTCCTTGGCCGCCTCCAGGAACCGCAGCGTGGTCTCCCGGTGCGCCTCGTCGTAGCGTTCCAGCTCGGCGTGGAACGTCACCAGCAGGTCGTACGCGCGAGCGATCCGGTCGTGGTCGGCCGGGCTCAGCACGGCCGCGGAGGACCGGGACAGCCGGTCGTCCAGCCCGACCATCCGTTCGCAGAGCTCGGCCGCCGCGACGTCGTCGGCCAGCGACCCGAACACCACCACGAACTCCTCCAGCCAGGCCAGGTGCAGCCCGGCGGGGTCGAGCGTCCAGTCCCGGTCGGCGTGTACGGCGAGCAGGTCCAGCGCGGCGAGGTCCCGGCCCGCCTCGCGCAGCCGCCGTGCCTCGGTCAGCGTCTCCACCACGCCGGTCACGGCTCGATGATCCGTCCGTACTCCCACGGCGGCCGGGGCAGCCGCGCCAGACCGCCGTCGGCCAGCGCGAGCGGGTAACCGTCCAGCCGCGGGAACGCCAGGCCTACGGCGGCCACCCGGACGCCGCCGCGATACTCGGCGAATACGAGGTTCGCCACCGGCGGCCGTACCGGAAGCGCGACCCGGGCGGCGCGGCGGTAGGCGGCCAGGCCCGGCTCGCGGAACGCGTCGGCCAGCGCCGCGGTCACGCCGGAGAGGTCACCGAGCGGCAGACCGCCGTCCAGCCGGATCATGCGTCGCCGCACCCCGGCGGCGGTGGCGTCCAGCCGCAGCCACTCCACCAGCGCGGGCACGAACCGGGCGTCCACCAGCACACCCGCCCGATCGTCGGTAACCGTCGGGGAGAACGCGGCGTCGGCCAGGTCCAGCCAGTGGTCGAGGTCGAGGATCACGCCCCCGTACGGGTTGACCGGCCGGTCCCCGGCCCGGACCGCGGCCCCGAGCAGGCGTCGCAGCCGGTGGGTTCGATGCGGTCGGTGGGTGGCCTCCGGCACGGCGGTGTGCAGGACCGGGGCGAGACCGGCCAGCATGCCCCACAGCCGGTCCCGCTCGGCGGTGTAGACGTCGGCGAGCGCCCGGGCGGTGGTTCGCCAGGTGCTGCCTTTCGACACGTCCGGCGAGCCGGACAGCGGGTCGAAGCGGACCTCGATCTCGGACACCACCATCGGGCCGTCCGGCACGTCGGCCGTGGCGAACAGAACGGACTCGGGAACCGGGGCGAACTCGGGCGCCAGGTACAGCCGGTCGAAGACGGTGGTCACAGCAGCGGACTCAGGTAGAGACACTCGGCCCCGAACGCCGCGAGGTCGCCCGCTGCGGCCGCGGCTGCGAGCCGCTCCGGCCGCGGATGCATGGTCCGTCGCAGCTCGGCCACCTGATCCGCGGTGCACGGCTCGGCCGCGCCCGCGGCCATCAGCCGCAGCACCTCCGCGTACGGGCGGAAGACCTGACGCATGACGACGAAGCATTGGTCGAACGCCGTCGCGGCGCCGGCCGGATCGCCCCGGATCAGTCGCGCGTGCGCGGCGAAGAAGTGCCCGGTCGAGCTGTAGAAAAGATGCAGCCGCTCATCCTGGAAAGTGAGCCGCGCGGCGCGGTCGAGGATCAGAGCGGCCTCGTCGAACATCTCGGCGGACGGGCTCAGCCGGGCCGACGCGCCGAGTGCGAAACCCCGGCTCTCCAACTGCCGGTACTCCTCCTGGGCCCCGAGCGTCGCGGCCTTCTCGAAGTAGTAGACGGCCAGTTGATAGTGGCGGTGCACGCCGGTGTACTCGGCGAGGACGAAGTAGCGGTAGGCCAGCCCGGACCAGTTCCGCTCGTCCCGCAGCCGTACGGCGATCCGCTCGAAGCGGCGGGCGACCTCGTCCGCGTCCAGCGTCTGCCGGCTCAGCGAGTAGAGCCGGTCACGCAGCTCCGTGGTGTCCGGGAGCGCGTCGCCACGGCGTAGCGCCTCCCGGGCCAGCCGGACCGAGGCCTCGGTGTCCCGCTGGGAGTAGGCGGCAGCGTAGGCGGCCAGCACGGCCGTCTCGAAGGCGGCCCGATGCAGGTCCAGCCGCTCGTACAGCGCGACCAGGTCCTCCTGGAACGCCACGAGCAGCTCCGCGGCGCCCGGAGCGGCCTCGCGCAGCGCGTTGAGCATGGCCACGGCCAGCGGCAGGTTCCGGTACGCCGCCTCCTTCGCCTCGTCGATCAGATCCGCCGGGTCGGTCGTGCCTAGCGCCTCGGCCATGCCGCCCGCCAGGTTCTCGCCGAGGCTCGTGACGTCGTCCTCCAGCAGCGACGACATGCCGAGGCCCTTGGCGGCGAGGAAAAGCCGCCGGTCCGGGGACGCGAGCGCGCTGGCCCGGCCGTACAGCTGGACGGCGAGTTGCACGAGCACGGTGAGAGCCTCGGTGTCGAGGAACTCATCGTGCGCCTCCGCGCTGATCCGGTCGGCGACGACCTCGAGGCCGAGTGCGTTGCCCTCCGCCGCCAGCCGGTCGATGATCTGCAGCAACGGCCTCGGGTCGTGGCGGGACGGTGCCAGCAGCAGCATGCCGAGGAGCGGGCCGTACGTCCCGGCGGCGTCCTCGGGGGGCCACGCGCCCCACCCGGTCATGGCAGCTCGAGCACCGGCTCGTCCAGCTCCCGGGCCAACTTCACGAGCTTCGCGATGTCCTCCGGCGAGGCGTCGGGCGGCACCTCGATGCTCGCCGACCGGCCCCGCAGGATCAGCGGGCGCTCGGCGGCCCGCCGGGCGACCGCGAGCGAGAACACTCCGCTGATCAGGGCGGTGAGCGCGGACGCGCCGCCGGAGAGGACCGCGACCACGACGGCGGTGTCCACGGCCCGGTAGCGCGGCGGCCGCTCGGCGAAGGGCACGCCCGGGACCTCGGCCTCAAGCGCGGCACGCAGCGCGGGCGGCCGCATCGAGGCGCTGACGATCTCGATCTCCACGGTGGTTCCCCTCGAACGGTGCGTGGCCGCCATGCTACGCAACGCTCGCAAGTGGACGGAAGCTTACGCACGACGTCTGCGCGGTCCATCATGCGACGATCACCCCAGAAGATCGGGGAGGTCGACATGGATAACCCCATCGTCGGCATGGCCGGCGCAGTGTGCGTGGCGGTCGCCGTCCTGGATCGGCCCTTGCCGGCTACGCAGGTGGAGCCGCGCAGTCTGGCCCGTGGGCTGCGCAGCGTTCATCGGGGCCTGGATGAGGCGACGGTCGGGCACCCGGATCTCGATCGCGCCTTCCGTATCCGCACGGCTGACCCGGCTGGGCTCCGCCACTGGTTCTCGCCGCCTCTGGTCGCCGCGACCCTGGCCGGCCGGGTCCCGTCGGCGTGGAGCGTGCACGGCACCGAGGTCATCCGCTGGCAGCCGGGCCGGCTCAGAACCGGTGACATCGCCGGACTCGCCCCGGCGATGCTGACCCTGGCTGATCTGCTGGACAGGTAGCGGACGGGGCGTCAGGGCATCAATGGTTCGCTTTCCGCTGCACCATTGCGCGCGCCTGATACCACGCATTCGGGGTGAGACGCCTCACACTATCGACGATCACAGATTGATCGACGTCAGTTACTCGTTGTGAGAGGATCATCGCATCGGTCACGGGGGACGGCACAGCAAGTGTCGGTGATCGCGTCTGATCGGCATCGGCGCGGAAACCACATTTCTCTGGTGTATTCCCTCTCCCGGGCCGGCGCGGTGCGCGCCGGTCAGCCGTGGTGCGCCCGTGCCGACGGGTGCCGCTGAGGGTTTCTTTCCTGACGCCTGGGCCGACCGCGGCCCACGCGGTCATCGCACCGCTGCGGCGGGCCCTCATTCTCGCCGGATCAGCGAGAAACAGGAATTCGACGGTTCGTCGAAATATGCATCGAGCGACCGCTTCTGCGTGCCCGCTCGCATCATCTCCGCTCGCATTACCTCCGCGTGTGGCAAACGTGCGTATCAGAGGAGAGAAATGGCATTGAGTGTTTTCCATCGCAGCCTGGGCGTCGCACTGTCGGCGGTGGCAAGCTGTCTGGTCGCGCTGCCGGCCGTGGCGGCACCCCCGGCTCCCGTCGTACCGCTGTCCCTGGATATGGCCGCCATGGCCGCGTTGGACGCGGTGGCCTGCCAGGACGGGGGACCGTCCAGCGAGGACGGCCGGGTGGCCGCCGAGCTCAGTCCCCAGCTCACCGGCGACCTCGTCGGCACCGTGAACGCGTACCAGATCTCCTGTGCCCGGGCAGTTGTCGACACCGTGCGTGAAGGTAACTGGGATCGCCGGGCCGCCGTCATCGCTGTCACGACAACCATCGTGGAAACCCGCATGAACAACTGGGACGGCGGGGACCGCGACAGTGTCGGCCTCTTCCAGCAGCGCGATCCGTGGGGCTCGCGGGAGGACCGGCTGGACCCGGCCTGGTCCACCAACGCCTTCCTGGCGGCCATGAAGCGCAAGTACCCCAACGGTTCCTGGAAGAACGAGGAAATCGGCAAGGTCTGCCAGAAGGTGCAGGTGTCAGCCTTCCCGGATCGCTACCAGCCGCAGGCCGCGAACGCGGAGAAGATCGTCTCGGCCCTCTGGGAGAACGCGGGCCCGCCGCACCTCACTCCCGTGTACGGCGTCAAGGACGACCTGCACCTCACGTACTCCACCATCAACTCCCGCGAGGGCTTCACCGGCATCGTGACGTCGACGAAGACGCTGCCGTGGGCACCGTCGGCCATGACGGCGCTGAACTTCAACACGCTGCTCCTGACCCACGGTAGTGCCCTGTACCGGGTCGACATCATCACCAACCGGACGTCACTGGCCTTCAACGAGCCGGTGCTGGTCACGGACACCGGGTGGAACTTCGACCGGCTGGCCTCCGACGGCGCCTTCGTGTACGGCATCAACTCGGCCGTCGGGCACCTGTACCGGGCTTTCATCAGCCGGCAGAAGCCCGGCGAGGGGACCATCAGCACCCCGGAAGACCTCGGCCGTGGCTACACCCACCGGGCCATCGCCGGCATCAGCCGCGGTGAGCTCCTCGCCGTGAGCACCGCCAGCGACCTGCACCGCTACAGCTTCGAGGACGACAACACCCTCGCCGATCACACCCAGCGAGCCGACTTCACCAGGAGCTGGGACGCGGTGCTCGCCAGCAACGGCCGGTGGTTCTACGGCCGCACCGTCAGCGGCGCCCTGCGCCAGTACGAGGATCCGAACCCGGACAACAACAGCCTCGCCGACGTGAAGATCGGCCCGGTCATCAACACCAGCGGCTGGACGCAGACTCTGCTCGCTGCCGTTCCCGGTCGCTGAACCCGCTCAGCCCCGTCCTGGCCTCGCCGAAGGCCGCAGCTCACCCGAGAAAGCAGAGAACCGTGCGCACCCACCTGTACCGCGGCGCAGCAGCAGCTTTCGCCGCCACCCTCCTGGGGCTCCTGGCCCAGGGAGCGCCCGCCGCCGCAACCGCCGGACCCGACGTCATGTCCGAGGACCCGGTGGTCACCGCCGCCGCCAACCGCCCGCTGTTCCAGCTGCCCTTCGCCTGCGGTGAGGAATGGCGACTGGGCACCTACCCGGGCCACGACGACTTCGACATCGACATGTTCCCGGTCGAGGGACAGGCCCTGAACCGGCCCATTCTCGCGTCCTACGGCGGCAGGGTCGCCAACAAGGGCTACACCAACGGCGGCGGCAACGGCGTCCGGATCGATCACGGCAACGGCTGGCAGACGCTCTACCTGCACATGGTGGCCCCGGCCATCGTGAACGAGGGCGACACCGTGAGCCGTGGCCAGCAGATCGGCCGGGTGGGCAACACCGGCAGTTCGAGCGCCGCCCACCTGCACTACGAGCAGTGGCTGAACGGCGCGAAGATCGAGTCGTACTTCAACGGCAGCCCGTCCGGCATCACCGATGACGGCACCAGCACGTCACGCGTGGTGGAGAGCAAGAACTGCGCCGATGTGGCACCGCGTGAGCGGGTCGGCGTCTACGGGGTGCTCGACAGCGGCGCGCTGTACTACGCCGTGGTGGACCCCACCACCAACAAGCGGGTCCACACGGTCACGTCCACCGACACCGTCGGCTTCGTGCCGAAGGCGATCGTCGCGCTGAACCACAACACCCTGCTCGCGACGTCGCCGGCGGGCGGCCTGTACCGGATCGACGTGCTCACCAACAAGACGTCGCTGCAGTTCAACCGGACAGCTGAGCCGCTGGAAACCGGCTGGACCCACGACCTGCTGGCCTTCGACGGCGCCTACCTCTACGGCGTCGCCGACGGCCACCTGATGCGCTACGTGGTGAGCCGGCCCAAGCCGTCCGACGTGAGCATCGGCCAGCGAACCGTCTTCGAGCGGGGTTACACGCTCTCCACCCTGACCGCCATCGCCCCGAAGCGGCTGCTCGCCGTGGCCAACGACGGCTCGCTGCTGCAGTACTACGTGCCGAAGACCGGCACTCCCAGTCGCTACGAGCTCAAGCCGGGCCGATGGTCCAGCGTGAACCAGCTGATCTCCGGTGGCCAGGGCTACTACCTCGGCCGTGACGACAACGGCGGTCTTCGCTCGTACGTCGACGCGGACCCGTACGACGGCAACGGTGACGACCTCACCTACGGCCCCTGGGTCGACGAGCGAGGCTGGACCCAGCACCTCATCACTGCGGTACCGACCTACAACAACTGATCTGACAAGACGGGGCCGGTCCGGCGTGCGTCGGACCGGCCCCCGCCTGGCCGGCTCAAAGGCCATCGAACGCGGGTCAGGCCTGCCGGCGGATCCAGGAGCGGCAGGCCTGGTCGATGGGCCGGAACTCGGTGCCGAAGACCTGGACGGATGCCTCGTCGACGCTGACCTGCTTGCGCAGGGTCAGCGCGACGAAGTCGAAGAGTTTCCGTTCGCCGTACTTGTCGGCGAGGCAGTCGACCGCGAAGTGGCTGAGGCCGTAGTAGACGCTGGCCTCGGTGCGGCTGGCGTTGTCGGACAGCTGTCCCAGCACGATGCTGGAGGACCGTTTGCTGGTGCGCAGCGCGGCGCGGACTTCGGGCAGGCGGCTGGTCGCGGTGGCGGGGCGGGGCGCGTACGCGATGTACTCGGCGATGCCCTCCTGCAGCCACATGAGCGGGTTGGCGATCTCCTGACCGCCCAGATCCACGCCTCCCACGGTGACCGCGTGGCCCATCTCGTGCTGGATGAGGTTCTGCAGCTTGCTGCCGCTGCCGGCCGCGCTCATCTTGATGATGATCTCAGTCATGACGCCCTGGGGGAAGGTGGCGTAGCCGATCGCCCACCGCCCCCGGGAGCCGCCGAACCAGGTGCGCCACTGCTTGTCGGTGGCCATGTACACGCGATAGCGCGACTGCGGGTTGCCGACGAGGCCGGCGTAGTGGTCGGCCCGGCCGGCGGCCCGCTCGGCGGCCGCGAGCACTTCCTTGATCCGCTTGGCGTCGCCGCGGCCGGCGCTGACGGTGACGCGTTTTCCCTTGGCCTGGACCAGAGGGGTGACCTGCCAGGGCGGGGAGGCCCAGTTCTCGGAGGCCAGCCGGGGCGCGCCGACGGCGGTGATCCGGTAGTCCAGGGCGGCGACCTGCCGGATGGTCAGTCCCTGGGCGATCATCGGCGCGCCCGGCCCGCCCGGGTTCAGATACCTGAACGGCGGGCAACTGGTCGCGCTGAAGCAGTAGGTCAGGAAGAAGTCCTCGGTCCAGCTCGAGTCTCCCCAGCCCACCGGTTTCGGAATGAGCCGGTGGAACTCCAGCGCGGTCACGTCGAGCCCCCGCAGCGACGTGTACAGCTGACGGTAGTAAGCCTGAACCTTCGGCTTGCCGGGGTCGACCATGGCGAGCCAGCCCGCCTGGTCGCCCTTGAGCAGAGCGGCAGCCGCCTTGTTGAAAGCCTCCTCGGCCCGGCCGCCAGGGCTGTCGATCTGCGGCCGGGTGGTGATGGCCGTGCCCGACGCCGTGGTGGCCACGGTATCGACGGGCCGGCTGACGGCGTTGACCGCCCGAGCCGGGGCCGGCGTCGGCTCATGAGCGACGACGGCCCCGATCGTGATGGCGACGGCGGCAACGGCCAGGACGGCGCCGCCGATGATCAACGTGCGGCGACGGGTCAACGGTGGTGCGGCGGGTGGGGCTGCAGGCTCGACGGGAGCCTGAAAACCCCGTCGGATCTGAGGTGTAGCTGGGTCCTGCATCAGTGCGCCCCCGACCGCTGTGAATCCCTACGGACGTTGGATTAGATCAGGAACGCGTTGTCGGGGCTGTCCTGTCCTGGACGCCGTGGACAGAATCACATCAATGCTCGTGGCGCTGGCTCGCATCGGATCGGAACAGGCGCGGTGCGAAGTCGATCAGATTCTTCTGCCACGTGTCCCAGCCGTGCGGGCCCTGGGTGACCCCGGCGAACTCGTACCTGATGCCGACCCGGTCGAAGGCCGCCATGGAGCCCAGCGTGATGGGGTAGACGAAGTCGGTCACATTGCCGGTGTAGATGCGCAGCAGCTTCGTCCCGTTGTTGATCGCCGTCGGGTCGTAGCCCGTCGGGTCGGCCGTGGGGGAGAAGCTGATGCCCGCGGAGAAGGTGCCGATGTAGGCGAACTCGCCCGGGTGGGTCTTGAGTACGTCGAACGTCTGGAACCCGCCCATCGACAGGCCGGCGAGCGCTTGCTGGGCCGGATCGCCGGAGATGTGATAGCCGGCCCGGGCCGCCGGCACGATGTTCTCGAGCAGTTCCATCGGGAAGTCGGGGACGTTGCCGTTGCCCATCACGACGACCATCGGCACGAGGGAGCCGTCCAGGAACTCGTTGTCGAGGATCTGCTTGGCCCGTCCCATCTCGAGCCAGTCGGTGTAGTTCTGGCCCCCGCCGTGCTGGAGGTAGAGGACCGGGTACGGCGTCGGCCGCGCGGGATCGTAGCCGGGCGGTGTCCACACGTACGCCGAGCGTTCCTCCCCGGCCACCGTGCTCTGGTAGGAGAGCCGCTCCACGGCTCCGCCCTTCCCGGCGGGGACGTCTGCGAGCAGACGCGACTCCTTCCCGGGTACGAGGAACGAGCTCCACGTCGGTTCCGTGGTGATGCGCGTCGGGTTCGATGGGTCCTTCTTCGACGCCAGGTCGACGATGAACTTGTAGTAGTAGAACCAGGGCTTGAGCGGTCCCACGGTCACGCGCCACCGGTCACCGGCGCGAGTGAACGGCATGTTGACCCAGCTTCCGCCGGGCGCCCAGTTGCCCCAGAGCGTGACGTGCTGCGCCCCGGCGAACTCGGTGCCGGTCTCGACGGTGACGAAGGTGTCGCCGTTGGCCTCCTTGGTCAGCCAGGGCGTCGGCGTGGTGCCGGGCGCCGGCGGCGTGAACTCGTGCCGCGGCACCACGTGACCGGGGCTGGGGCGGTGGTCACGCACCGCGCGGAAGAGTCGCGGCGCGAAGTCGACCAGGTTCTCTTGCCACGCCTTCCAGTTGTGGCCGGCATCCGGGTTCACCCCGTCGAACTCGTGCCTGACGTGCGCTCTGTCCAGTTTGCGCAGCAAGCGGTAGGTGGGGTTGTACGCGGGATCGGTCATGTTCCCCGTGTACAGCCGCAGCAGCCTGGTCCCCGCGTTGACCGCCTTGGCGTTGACCCGCCCCGGATCGGCGAGGACGCCCCCGAACGAGCCGACGTACGCGAAGGCGCCGGGGCGGGTCAACGCGGTCCGTACCGCCTGCACGCCGCCGGCCGACGCACCGGCGATCGCCTGATGCCGGGGATCGCCGGCGACGTGGTATCTCCGGTCGATCGCCCGCGGGAGCCGGGACCCTGCGACATCGTCCTCGTCGCTCATCACGACCACCATCGGCTCGATCCGGCGCCGCACCGAGAGGTTGTCGAGGATCTGCCCGGCGCGTCCGAGCTCGGCCCAGTCGGCGTGGCCGCCGCCCTCGCCGGGCAGCAGGTACAGGACCGGATACGGGTGCCGCCGGTGGGCGTCGTAGCCCGGCGGCGTCCACACTGTCGCCGACCGTTGGTCGTGCGCCCCGCCCGGATAGGTGATGGTCTCGATCTTGCCGCCCTGCCCCGGCGCCACGTCGGCGAGGTAGCGGGCCGACTCGCCCGGGACGAGGAAGGTGCTCCAGGTCGGGTCCGACGTCACCGAGGCCGGGTTGGTGGCGTCCTTGACGATCTTGGTGTTGTCACCCCGGAGGCGGTAGTAGTACAGCCCCGCCGGCAGCGGACCGATGATCGACGTCCAGGCGGTGCTGTTGCCGGAGCGGACGAGGCCGAGGTCCGACACGTTGGCGGACGGGCCGAAGTTGCCCTCGACGACGACGGAGGACACATCGCCCATGGTGCTCTGAATGTCCGCCGCCGGGACGGCGAAGGACGCGAAACCGTCGGACACGGTCAGCCACGGTGCCGCCGACTCCGCTGCGGCCGGTTGCGCGCCCAGGGCAGCGGACGCGGTGCTCATCGAAACGGTCACGAGCGCCGCCGCGAGCATCCGGCCTGCGCCCCGCCGGTGGTGGAATGATGAGGACATTTGCTCCACTCCTTGCTGTGAGCCGATGGCACCGGGCGTCCTCAGTGGTGGTGGCCTGAGCCGGAGCGGTGCGGGGCGCCCGAGGCCAGTGCCAGATCCTGCTGCAGCACGTCGTACTGCCCCTTCGGGTTGAGCTGCTCGTCGTAGATCAGGGCGGCGCCCTCCTGCGGGTCGCTGAACCAGCCGGGCACCCACGAGTACGCGTCGCCGAAACCCCACGGCGTGAAGGAGATGCAGGCCCGGACGGCCAGGCACGCCTGCAGCGTGCGGGACCAATAGCTCTCCTGGGCGTACGGGGCGAGTGCGTCCACCGGCTCGTTGACGGCATCCGCCTTGGTCAGCGTGCGGACGTCCACCTCCGTGAGGGCCACCTTCAGCCCCAGGGCGGCGAAACGGTCGAGGTTGTTCTTCAGGTCGGGGTAGCCGTACTGGGTGGACAGGTGACCCTGGAACCCGACGCCCTGGATCGGTACGCGCTGCGCCTTGAGCGACTTCGCCATCGCGTACACGGCGTCGCTCTTCACCCCGGTGAACTCGAGGTTGTAGTCGTTGTAGAAGAGCAGGGCCTTGGGGTCGGCCTGGTGCGCCCAGCGGAACGCGTCGGCGATGTAGCCGGTGCCGCCCCACGCCTTGTACCAGATCGTCTGGCGGGGCTGCCCGTTGTCGTCGAAGGCCTCGTTGACCACGTCCCACTGCCAGATGTCGCCCTTGAAGTGGCGCGCCTGGTCGAAGATGTGCTTCTTCAGGACCGCCTTCACCTCGTCGTTCGACAGGGTGGTGGTGTAGCCGTCGGCGGACAGCCAGGCGGGCAGCTGGTTGTGCCAGACGAGCGTGTGGCCGCGTACCAGTTGCTTGTTCTTCTTCGCGAAGGCGACGAGCTGGTCGGCCTTCTCCCAGGTGTAGGTGCCGCGGGTGGGCTCCACCTCGGCCCACTTCATCACGTTCTCCGGGGTGACCGAGGAGAACTGCTCCGCGGTGAGCTGCGTGTACTTCTCGTTGGTGCCGAGCAGGTCCATGTTCACGGCCGTGCCGACGCGCAGGCCCACGCGGGCGGCGAGCGCCCGCAGCGAATCAGCTGGGTAGGCCGGAGAGGGGGAAGGCTTGGCGGCCGCAGGCGCGGCGCCGGCGGGGGTCGAGCCGACGAAACTCAGCTGTCCGCCCAACAACACTGTGGCGCTGACAACGGAAAGGGAAAGCCAGAGACGACGCACCGGAGCTCCTTACGACGAGGACGCGAGGCAGGTCCGAAAGTTTCGGAATTCTCCCGGAAGCAACGATGAAAATCTATGCGCCAACTCTTCGCGTGGTCAAGACATCCGCCGGATTCGCAGCAGAGCGTGATCATGAAGCCATGGCCGTGGCCGATGGATGTGCGGTACCAGGCAAGACCCTAGGGCGGGGCAGGTCGGCATAGTCGATAACTGAGCGTGTACGCAACTTTCGGAAGCACGAGCACCTCCGCGAAGGCGTTCAACTCGGCACACTGCAAATCCTGCAACTCCTTGTCATTGCATCGAGGTCTATCTATTGTCCCGAGGTAAGCGCTTTCCTGCCTGTGGGCGGTGGTGCCACGCTCTCGATGACGAAGGTGAGACAGGGATGAAAAGATCAGTTGCCTTGCGGTGGACAGCCGGCGGGGCCACCGCGGTCACCAGCGCCGCGATCCTGCTGACGATGCCGATGTCGCAAGCTCTGGCCGCCGACAACCTGAGCCTCGGCGCCGGCGCCGACGGTTCCAGCAAGGCCAGCGGTACGAGCTACGGCAACGTCAAGGACGGCAGCACCGGCACGTACTGGGCGCCGGGTGGTTCGACCGGTTATGTCTCGGTCAAGTGGGGCAGTGCCACCACTGTCTCCTCGGCCGTCATCAAGCAGGCCTCGGGTGGGGGATCGATCAGTTCCTGGCGGCTGCTCAACGCTGACAACGGCGCCGTCCTCGCCAGCGGCAGCGGCAACCCGAGCAGCATCTCCTTCTCGTCGACCTCGCTGAAGAAGCTCACCCTCGACATCACCGCCGCGTCGAGCGCGCCGCGCATCGCCGAGTTCGAGACCTACGCGACCGGCGGCGGCTCCACCCCGACCGGTACCCCGACCGCCGGTCCGACCAGCAGCCCCACCCCCGGGCCGACCCCGACGAGCAACCCGGGCACGCCGACCGGGGCGTGGCCGGCTTCGGCCGGCTCGGTCAGCATCTCCGGTACGGTCAACGTCTCGGGCACCTTCGACGGCGGCATGAAGACGTACTGCTGCATCGGCGACGGTTCACAGAGCGAGTCGCAGGACCCGATGTTCAAGATCGCCAACGGTGGCACTTTGCAGAACGTCATCCTCGGCTCGCCCGCCGGCGACGGTGTGCACTGCGAGGGCACCTGCACCATCCGCAACGTGTGGTGGAACGACATCGGCGAGGACGCCGCGACCTTCAAGGGCACCGGCAACGGCACCAGCTACGTCATCGGTGGCGGGGCCAGGTCCGGCAGCGACAAGACGTTCCAGCACAACGGCAACGGCACGGTCAGCATCTCGGGCTTCTACCTGAGCGGCTCCGGCAAGCTCTACCGCGGCTGCGGCAACTGCACCAACTCGTACGAGCGCCACGTCAAGATCGACAACGTGCTGCTGAACGACATCGACATGGTCGCCGGCATCAACAGCAACTGGGGCGACACCGCCACCATCACCCGCGTCACGATCAGCAACAGCTCCAGCGTCGTGGTCTGCGGCAAGTACCAGGGCGTCAGCAAGGGCAGTGAGCCCAAGTTCCTCGGTGAGGGCTGGAACGACAGCAACTGCAAGGTCAACCGGAGCGACATCACGTACCGGTAGATCCTGCGTCCCTGAGGGCGCCCGCCTATCGGTGGGCGCCCTTCTGGTCGCCAAGCGTGAGCCGGTCGTCCAGATCACCGAGAGCGCGCCAGCGCCACGGCCTCCTACGCAGAGGTGAGTGGATACCGCGAGCGTGCGCGCTGCCATGTGAGCATGTGCACGTTCGTGCACTGACTTCATGTGGTGCACGGACGTGCACATGGCTTATGGTGTGCATGAACGTGCACACACGGGGGGACTATGCGGATAGGCAGCGCACGGGACCTCGGCTTGGCGGTTCGGCAGGGCAGGCAGGACCGCGGCCAGACTCAGGCGGAGCTCGCCGCTGCGGCCGGAGTGAGTCGACGCTGGCTTTCCGACCTGGAGGCGGGCAAGGCGACCGCCGAATTCGGTCTGATCCTGCGCACGCTGGACGCGCTCGGAATCGGCCTGGACGCTTTGCCCGTTGAGTCGGCGCCTGGCGGCATCAACCTTGATGCCCTCCTCGGGGACACCGGGAGCGAGCGTGGCTGAGCAGGCCGGGAAGCGCTTGGCGGTCCTCATGGCCGGCATGCAGGTGGGGATCGTAGAGCAGGGCGACGGTGGGGGCCTTTCGCTGTAGTACCACGCTCTTGGGCTCGCCCCGACCGCAAAGTATCAGAACGAAGGCGGCCCATCTCCAGAGCGGATCATTGACCTGCTGAGGCGGGAGATCCGGCCGGCGGATACCGCGGAGGCGCAGGTCGCTCGTTTCGTCGACGCGCTCGCCTTCAACTGGATCATCGCGGGGACCGACGCGCATGCGAAGAACTATTCGCTCCTGCTCGCGGGCCGGCAGGTTCGATTGGCGCCGCTGTACGACGTGGCCAGTGCCCTTCCGTACGACGACATGTATCTGCCGCGGCTTCGGATGGCCATGCGGGTGGGGGGCGAGGATCGGATCGAGCGCATCACCGGCCGGCACTGGCGTCGGTTCGCCGAAACCAACGGGCTCGACCCCGACGAGACTGAAGCACGGGTAGATGCGCTCGCCGAGCGGATACCGGGCTGCTTCGCTGCTGCCGCGAGCGATGATGACGTAACGGCGCTCGGCAGCGATCTGCCGGCGAAGCTGGCCGAGCGTGTCGCCGCCCACGCCGTTCGATGTCGTAGCGCACTCGGGCGCGAGTGATCAGCGTACGGCCGCTGACGCAAAAGGCCCCGCCGAGCTGCGCCGGGGCAGCTCGACGGGGCTTGCGCCGCTGAATCAGGGCAGGTTGACCGGGCGCAGCACGCGGTCGATGGCGTGCGCGATCTGCCGGTTGCCGGCGTTGATGTTGAAGACGACGACGCGCGGGTTGCGGTCGTTGGTGTCGGCGTCCTTCAGCCAGACCTGGGCCGGCTTGTGCCGCGGGTGCCGCACGTCGACCTTGACGGTCTTGCCGAGGGCGGTCTTGAGCTTGGCGTTGTCCGCCTTGAGAGCGCGGCTCTTGGTGACCCGTACGCCCGGCACGACGTGGTAGAGCAGCACGCTCTCCACCGTGTTGATGCCGAGGCCGGCGATCGCGGTGAAGGCCTTCTTCTCGCCCGGCGTCCGGCGCGCCTTCGTCGCCTCCTTGGCCAGCTGCTGGAACGCGCCGTCGGTGGGCAGGAACGCGGTCAGCCGGGTCTGGCCCTGGGTGAGCACCTTGACCGGCGAGTTCGGCTTGGCCTTCAGCACAGCCAGCACGGCCGCGGTCAGGATGTCGAAGTCCTTCGAGTTGTGGTCGAAGCCGCTCTTGTCCTTGAGCAGGACCTGCGCGAGGGACTTCTGCGCCAGGGGCTTGGTGCTGGCCTGCGCGCCGGTGGTGGCGACGGTGGTGACCATGACGGTGGCCAGGGTGGCGACGGTCAGGCGGGTGGCGATCCGGGCGACGTTCATCAGCGGACCTTTCCTCTTCGAGCGGCTGGTCGTGACTGCTGTCACGACTGATGCTTCGCCGCGGGAGGGCCCGGCGGATGCGGCTGACGACCGCCTTCTCGGCGGGGCCGGGGACGATTGCGAATCGCCGGAACAATCCGGTGCCGTCGGTGGTTACGACAGTCAGCGCAGGTGGAACCCCGCGGCTGAGAAGGTGATGAAAGCCATGGCCCAGCCGGCCCGCACCTGAGACGATGCTTGTGGCAGTGGCCGGGGCACGCTACCTTTAGCGCAGTCGGGACCTGGACGTAGGCGGCACTACCGCCCCTGGGAATCCCAAATCGGCCGAGTTTCAGACACCGGCCCCCTGTTTCTTTTCTTCCGGCGCACGGGCTGTCGTCGATCTTCCGCAGCCGCGCCCACGCGTATCCGCGTACCTCAGATGAGGAGTACCCCATGACAGAGCGTGACGTTCGCTCCGGCGAACGCCGTACCACCAGTGCCCGCCGCCGGCCTGCCGGCACCGGGCCCCGCAATCGCCCGGCCGACACCGGCCCCGGCGCTCCCGGCGCCGATGTCGCGGTCGACGGCCTGCTCGACATCGTCGACGACAAGGCCTGGCTGCGCGCCGACGGCTACCTGCCCGGCCCCGACGACATCGCGGTGTCCTCGGCCCAGGTCCGCAGCCACGGGCTGCGCCGCGGTGACCACGTCACCGGCATCGCGCACGTCCCGAGCGGCCGTAAGCCGGCCACCCTGGACGTCGTCACCATCAACGGCGAGGACCCGCTGCGGGCCACCCGCCGGCCCGATTTCTACAAGCTGACCGCCCTGTACCCGCAGGAGCGGTTGCGGCTCGAGACCGAGCCGCACGTCCTCACCACCCGGGTCATCGACCTGGTGATGCCCATCGGCAAGGGGCAGCGCGCGCTGATCGTGTCGCCGCCGAAGGCCGGCAAGACGATGGTGCTGCAGGCGATCGCCAACGCCATCACCCACAACAACCCCGAAGCGCACCTGATGGTCGTGCTGGTGGACGAGCGGCCCGAAGAGGTCACCGACATGCAGCGCTCGGTGCACGGGGAGGTCATCGCGGCCACCTTCGACCGGCCGCCGACCGATCACACCGCACTGGCCGAGCTGGCCATCGAGCGGGCCAAGCGCCTGGTCGAGACCGGCCGCGACGTGGTCGTGCTGCTGGACTCGATCACCCGGCTGGGCCGGTCGTACAACCTGGCCGCGCCGGGCCGCGGCCGCACGATGTCCGGTGGCCTGGACTCCACGGCGCTGTACCCGCCGAAACGCTTCCTCGGCGCCGCCCGCAACATCGAGCACGGCGGTTCGCTGACCATCATCGCGACCGCGCTGGTCGACACCGGGTCGGCGATGGACACCGTCATCTTCGAGGAGTTCAAGAGCACCGGTAACGCCGAGCTCAAGCTCGACCGTTCGCTCGCCGAGTCCCGGCTGTTCCCGGCGATCGACGTGACCGGCTCGGGCACCCGCCACGACGAAGCTCTGGTGGCGCCGGCGGAGCTGGCCCTGATGCACCAACTCCGCCGGGCACTCGGTGGTGAGGACCGCAAGCAGAGCATGCGGCAGTTGCTCGACCACCTCAAGGCGACCAGCACGAACGCCGAGTTCCTGCGTCGTGCCGCGCGCAATTAAGGCAGGTCGACCGGGCGCAGCACGGCGTCGATGGCGTGCGCGATCTGCTTGTTGCCCTTGTTGATGTCGAAGGCGACGACCCGCGGGTTGCGGTCGTTGCGGTCGGCGTCGACCAGTGCCACCTTCTTGCTGCGGTACCAGCACCGGTACACGTCGACGGTGATCGTCGCGCCGGCGGCGGTGGTGAGCTTGGCCCCGTCGGCCTTGAGCGCGGCCTTGCGGTCGATCGTGGCACCCGGCACGACGTGGTAGAGCAGTACCGCCTCGACGGTGTCGATGCCCAGGCCGGCAACCGTGGTGAACGCCGCCTTCTCGGAAGGCAGCTTGCGGGACTTGCTGACCTCCTTGGCGAGCTGGCGGAACGCACCGTCGTTGGGCACGAAGGCGGTCAGGGCGACCGTACCGTCGGTGAGGACCTTGACCGGGCTGGCGGGCTTGGCGTCCAGCACGGCGAGCACCGCCGCGGTGAGCACGTCGAAGTCCTTGGAGTTGCGGTCGAAGCCGCTCTTGTCCGCGGTGAGCACGGCGGCGAGCGACTTGGTGCCGAGCGGTTTGGTCTTGCCGTGGGCCTGCGCGGGCGCCCCGAGAGCAGCGGTGGCGAGAACGGTGGCCGTGGCCCCTGCGGCGATGCGGGTGGCCAGTCGAGCGATGTTCATCAACACGCCTTTCGTCATCCGTACCGGTCGGCGGCGAGTGCCGCCTCCTGGTGTTCGCCCACGATCGGGGCGCTGGATGCACGTGGCGCTCAGCGGTCCAGGAATTCACCCAGCAGCCGCTGCCACTCGGCCGGCTGGTCGAGGTGGGCGTCGTGCCCCGAGTCCGGAATCGTCACCAGCTCGACGTCGGGCCGCAGGGCGAGCATGCGCGCCACCTCCTCGTCGGGGATCCGGCTCTCCGCGCCACGGACCAGCAGTGTCGGCACGCGGAGCCGCTGCCAGCTCTCCCATTGCGCGGTCGCGGCGACCGGACGGATCGCTGCCTCCATGATGTCGGCGTCGAAGCGCGGCCAGTAGCCGTCCGGCCGGTGCTCCAGCTCCTCGGCCCAGGCGCGGGCCAGCGAGCCCGCCCCCAGGAACTCGGCTGCGGCCGTACGGGAAGGAAACGGCACCGGCCAGGAGGCGAACCACTTGCCCAGCCGGCTGGGGTAGTCGTCCTCGCTGCCGCCGACCCCGCCCTCCAGCATGATCAGCCGGCTGACCAGCTCCGGATGCCACGCCGCGGTCAGCATCGCGGTGTGGGCACCCATCGACTGGCCGGCCAGGGCCACCGGGCCACCACCGCCCAGCGTCTCTATGACCTTGACCACGTCGGCCACGTACGCCTCGCGGGAGACGTCGGCCGGCCGGCGGACGCTGTGACCGTGGCCGCGCTGGTCCGGGGCGATGACGAGGTGTCCGGGCCGGGCCACCGCCAGCTCCCGGGCGCTGCCGGCCAGGCCGTGCAGCAGCACCAGCGGGGGACCGTCCGCATCGGAGACCAGACAGGACAAATGCTCAACCGTGACACGCCGCATGTCCCTATCTTCGGTTCGCCGCACCGGAGTCCGCACACCGGACTTTCGGGCAGCTAACCTCCGCGCTACGGACAATTCAGCTCACGGCAGAGCGAAGTCGCTGGTCGTCGACCATTTCGGCGTGCCAGGCTCTGCTGGTGAAATCAGACCCAGCCACAGTGCCCACCCGGGTGTACACCGCCGGGCAGACGGATGCCGGATGGCGTTCCATGTCCATGCTGGTCCGGCATGTGCAACGGGGTGGTCACCCGGTCGCCGTGACGCCGACGGTCGAGCTGCAGGCCGAGGAGAAGCAGTACGGCTCCTTCCTGGCCGACGTGTCCGCGTACTTCTCCACCAAGGTGGACTATTCGAGCAGCATCTTCGCCAGCGGCGGGCTGTTCTTCACCGGGCACAGCGCCGAGCAGACCAGCGAGGCCCGGGCCGGCTGGAGCGACGGTGAGCGGCAGGCCGCGACCGTCACCAGCCAGCGGCTGCTGGTCGGCGGCACGGCTTACGACTTCCGCTCGCTGATCATGATCCAGCCCAACCCGCTCGACTGGTCGGTCAACCTCTACTTCCAGGGCGCCCAGCCGATCATGCTGCGCGGGCCGTGGGTGCCGTGGATGACCGTGGTCATGTGCGCCGAGCTCTACGGCTCGCCGTGGCCGCCCGGGCACGCCCCGGAGATGGATATCCCGATCAAGGATATGTGCGAAAACGCGCAATAGCGCAGGCGCGGGCCCGGAGATCCTGTCACGCTGAGGCCCGTGTATGACTACGACCTGTTGGTGCTGGGCTCCGGGCCCAGCGGTCAGAAGGCCGCCATCGCCGCCGCCAAGCTGGGCAAGCGGGTCGCCATCGTCGACCGCCGCGACATGCTCGGCGGGGTGTGCATCAACACCGGCACAGTGCCCTCCAAGACCCTGCGCGAGGCCGTGCTCTACCTGACCGGCCTGAGCCAGCGCGACCTGTACGGCAGCAGCTACCGGGTCAAGGAGCAGATCACGGTCAGCGACCTCGCGGCGCGGACGCAGCACGTGATCACCCGGCAGACGGACGTCATCCGCAACCAGCTCGCCCGCAACCACATCGCCATGCTCACCGGCACCGGCCGCTTCGCCGACGCGCACGCGATCTGGCTCGACGGCGGCACCGGGCACGACACCAAGGTCAGCGCCGACAAGATCGTCATTGCCGCGGGGACCCGGCCGGCCCGGCCGGACAGCGTCGACTTCGACGACCGGACCATCGTCGACTCGGACGGCGTGATCAACCTGGAGGCCGTGCCCCGCAGCATGGTGGTGGTCGGCGCCGGGGTGATCGGCATGGAGTACGCCTCCATGTTCGCCGCGCTGGGCACCAAGGTCACCGTCGTCGAGCGGCGCGACAAGATGCTCGACTTCTGCGACGAGGAGATCGTCGAGTCGCTGAAGTACCACCTGCGCGACCTGTCGGTGACGTTCCGGTTCGGCGAGGAGGTCGCCGCCGTCGAGCGCCACCAGACCGCCGCCCTGTGCATCCTCAAGAGCGGCAAGAAGATCGTCGCCGACACGGTGATGTATTCGGCCGGCCGCCAGGGGCAGACCGACGACCTGGCCCTCGAGGCGGCCGGGCTCAGCGCGGACAAGCGCGGCCGCATCGACGTCGACACCAACTACCGCACCGCGGTCGACAACATCTATGCGGTCGGGGACGTCATCGGCTTCCCGGCGCTCGCCTCGACGTCGATGGAGCAGGGGCGGCTCGCGGCCCAGCACGCGTGCGGCGAGCCGGCCCGCGAGATGCACGAGTTGCAGCCGATCGGCATCTACACGATCCCGGAGATCAGCTTCGTCGGGAAGACCGAGGACGAGCTGACCGACAGCGCGACCCCGTTCGAGGTGGGCATCGCCCGCTATCGCGAGCTGGCCCGCGGGCAGATCGTCGGCGACTCGTACGGGATGCTGAAGCTGCTCGTCTCCCCGGACGACGGCCGGCTGCTGGGCGTGCACGTCTTCGGCACGGCGGCCACCGACATCGTGCACATCGGCCAGGCCGTGATGGGCTGCGGTGGCACGGTGGACTACCTGGTCGACGCGGTGTTCAACTATCCGACGCTGTCGGAGGCGTACAAGGTGGCGGCCCTGGACGCCAGCAACAAGATCCGCAACATCACCCGGATCGACGGCTAATAGACCCAGACGCGGGTGTCGATCGGGATCTTGTCGTTGGTCCACAGCCAGTTCATCGCGGCGATGGACACCCGCGCGCAGCCGTGCGACGCCGGGTACGGCGGCACGCTGTTCGCCCCGTGCACGGCGATGCCGCCGTTGAAGTACTTCGGCCGCCAGAGCAGACCCAGCGGGGCGTGCCGCCAGCCGTCGATCTGCCGCGACACCCGGAACCTGCCGCTGGGGGTGTCGGCCAGGAACGTCGCGCCGTTCTGCTCGTAGTGCTCCATCGAGCCGGTCGACGTGTTGAAGACGTGGCTGATGGTGCCGTTGTCGACCAGCATCAGCAGCTGGCGCTTGAGGTTGATCTCGATGACCCGGCCGCTCTTGCTCCTCGCCTTGGGCCGTACGCCCTGCTCCAGAGCTTTCTGGGTCTTGGGCCCGACGACGCCGTCGCGGTGGAGACCGGCCGCTTTCTGCAGCGCGTAGACCGCCTGCTGGGTCTGCCCGCCGAAGGTGCCGTCGGCCTTGCCGTTCCAGTAACCGAGGTCGGTGAGGCGCTGCTGCAGCGCCACGACGCGGGCGCCCTTGACGCCGGTCTTCAGCTTCTGCGGCTTCGGCGGGGCGGTGGGCTTCGGGCTCGAGCTGGTGCTCGGAGTGGCCGGGCCGGCCGGCGCGGTCGATGCCGGCGCGGCCGATGACGGCGCGGTGGCGGGCGGGGACGCGGGCACGGCGGCCTGCTCGGAGCCGCCGGAGTCGCAGCCGGCCGCCAGCGTGACGAGGGCGGCCACCGTCGTCGCGTACGTGAGAGCTCGTCGCATGGTCACGCGCCAAAACTTCGCAGGGCGGCCAGCGCGCCGTCAAGCGTGGCCTCGATTGGAGCCCTGAAGTTTGAGAACGATCGTTCTTGACTGATCGTTCTCAAAAGGCTTAGAGTACGGGCATGGGCCGGCCGCGCGGATTCGACGAGGACGAGGTCGTGCGTGCGGCCGTCACGCTGTTCGGGCGGCAGAGCTTCGCCGGCACCAGCGTCGACGACCTGGTCAGCCACCTCGGCGTGCACCGCGGCAGTCTCTACAAGACGTTCGGCAGCAAGCGGGGCCTCTATCTGGCCGCGCTGCGGCAGCACGTCGACCGGGACGTCACCGCGGCCGCGGAGGTCTTCGCGGCGGCGAAGGACGTCGATGAGGCGGTGCGCCGGATCGCCGTCGGGGGGCCGGATCTGGGGCTGCTGTTGCTGGCCCTGGTCGAGCGGGCGCACGTCGACCCCGAGGTGGCCGCCGAGACGACCCGGGCCCTGGCCCGGCTGCGGGACGCCCGGGCCGAGCTGGACCAGGCGCTGGGCCTGCTGCTGCGGACGCGGGCCACCGGGCCCGCGCCGGAATTCGTGGGGGAGTGACGTCATGGCACACGTACGCATCGAGGGCGGCGAGCTGATCGTCGAGATCGAGGGGCTCAACAAGGTGTGGGCGCTCAAGAGCAGAATCACCGTCCCGCTGAGCAACGTGCGGGGCGCCACCGTCGATCCGGGCATCGTGCGCGAGCCCAAGGGCCTGCGCTCGCCCGGCACCCACCTGCCCGGCGTCATCGTGGCCGGGACGTTCCACTCCGACGGCGAGCGGATCTTCTGGGACGTGCGCGACGCCCGCAAGGCGATCGTCATCCAGCTCGACGACGAGGAATACGCCCGGCTGGTTCTCGAGGTCGACGATCCGCAAGCGGCTGTCGACCTGATCGAGCAGGCGTTGTGAGAGGCGCGGGCCGTCCCGCCGAGGGGTGGGACGGCCCGCGCGATCAGGGACGGGTCAACGGGCGGTGAGCCGGAAGCTCTGCGCTGCTGTGCCGTTGCAGGCGTACTGCACCAGCTGGACGCTGTCGCCTGTCGAGGCGGCGGGGACGTCCAGGCACTTGCCGCTGTTGCGGTTGACGAAGTGGTACGAGCCGTCGGCCTCGGCCACCGGCTGCCACTGCTGGTTCGCGCCGCCCCCGTACGCCCAGGTCTGGATCGGGGCGTTGTCGGCCGTCGACACGTTGGTCACGTCCAGCGCCTGCGCGCTGTTGCCGCGGTTGTTGATCCGCACGTAGGTCCCGGTGGTCGGCACGAACTGGTACTGCTGCGCGGTGCTGGTGTTGCAGGCGTACTGCTGGATCGCGGTGCCGCTGGTGGTGCCGGCCGCGCGGGCGTCGACGCACTTGCCGCTGTTCTTGTTGGCCACGGAGTACCAGGCGGCCGGGTTGATCGCCGGGTCGGCCGGCGGGTCGGTCGGCGGGGTGCCGGTCGCGCCGCCGAGCCAGAGCAGGCCGTTGATCAGCCACTGGTTCTGCTGGGCGCTCGCGAAGGTCGACGACGTCCGGGTGTTGGTCGCGTAGTTCATGTCGTTGTGACCGAAGTTGGTGTAGAGCATCTTGTAGTTGCGGTTGGTCCAGATCAGCGGATAGAAGCCGCTGCGCCACTGCTGGTTCGGGTCGGTGCCGACCGGGAAGCTGCCGGCGTCGATCGAGGCCAGGATGTCGATGTCCGGGTTCTGCCGCAGGTCCCGGCTCCACGAGTACCACTCGCTGACCGCGGACGGGATCGTGGCCGGCAGGCCGGCGGTGGACGGATGCGCGCGGTCCTCGATCCGCAGCGTCTCGGCGGTCGGTCCCCACGTGTTGGTGGCGAAGTTCCCCGAGCCCAGGAACGAGTTGTAGTACCAGCTCCACGAGTTGGCGTCGGTCGTGAACGCGCTGACGTGGAAGCCCATCCAGGCCCCGCCGTTCTGCATGTACTGCTGGAACGCCGCGCGCCGGTCGGCCGGCGGTGCGTCGTCGAGGAACATGATGACCTTGTACTGGGCCAGCTCACCGGCGTTGAGGCGGCTCCAGTCGGTGGTCGCCTCCCAGGTGAAGCCGTACTGCGCGCCGGCCCGGGGGAACCAGTCGCGGGCTTCCTTGTCGAAGTCGATGTGCGCCGCGTCCCAAGTGCCGTTGTAGAACGCCAGGACCTTGAACGGCGTGGCCGCGGCTGCGTCGGCGGGGCGCAGCGCGAGGCCCGCGGTGGTGGCGGTGAGGAGGGAGAGGGCGGCGGCGAAAGCGCGTCTGAGCAGTTTCCTAGCCACGTGATGTGTCCTTGGGGGGAAGCAGGGGATTGTGCAGGACGGGCGGCCGCTGCTGACATCTTCAGTCATCTATGCCTGCGTCCACAAGGTTAAGAGCCCTAATAGTTAAATTAAGTTCCAATGCTGCGGTTGCCGGGCTCAGGCGACTGGTGGATGCGGGTGTGAAAAAGAATCAAGTACTCTTCGCCTATGTCATGGAAGGCGAGTGCCCGGCACGGCGTACGCGAGGCGCCGGCCGGCCTCGCCCTCCTGCAGGATCTGGTGAACACCCGCGGCAGCATGTCCTACGCTCCGGACCTGCTGGCCGGCCCCGACGACGCGCAGCGCTGGCTGACCGACGCGCTCGGCACGTGGTCCCGCGTGGCCGGTCTGCCGGCGCCGGTGATCCTGCTGTCCTCGACCGACATGCGCTCGCTGCGCCGGCTGCGCACCACCTTCGAGAACGTCATCCTGGCCGGTGGGCGCAATCCCGAGCCGGACGGCGCCCTGCCCCCCGCCGACGTGCCGGTCAGCCTGGTGCCCGACGCGGACGGCTGGGTGCGGATGGTGCCCAGCGGCCGCGGCACCCGGTGGCTCGCCTCGGCTCTGTGGGCCGAGGCCCTGCTCGCCCAGCAGGCCGGGCTCTGGCCGCGGCTCAAGCTCTGCCACAACGTCGACTGCCGGGCGGCGTTCTTCGACACCTCGCGCAACAACAGCGGCGTCTGGCACGACGTCAGCACCTGCGGAAACACGGCGAACCTGCGGGCGTTCCGGGAACGCAAGCGGTTGATGGGCAACTCCGGCAACCAGCTCGGCGGCCCCAGCGTGCAGCGACCCGACCTGCACTGAACCCACGGGAACCAGGAGCCCTCGGCGGGCGACTATGGGTATATGGCGTGTGAGCGGTGGCGCGAGTTGGTGTCCGCGCAGCTGGACGGCGAGGACGACCCGGCCGATCGGCCGCGGGTCGAGCAGCATCTGGCCGGCTGTGCCGGCTGCCGGGAGTGGCTGGAGCGGGCGGCCACGGTCAACCGGCTGACGCGTACGGGTCTCGTCCCGGACGTGCCCGACCTCAGCGCGGCCATCCTGGCTGCCCTGCCGTCCCCGCCGGCCCGCCGCCGGCGGCTCAGCTCCGGGTCGCTCTTCGTGGCCCTCGCGGCGGTCGGCGCGGTGCAGCTCATCCTGGGGCTGGCGCAGGTCGGTGGCGGGGCCAGCAGCGCCCACGTGCACACCGGGCTGGACGCGACGCCCGGGCACCTGTGGCACGAGTCGGCGGCCTGGAACGTGGCCGTCGGGGCGGGCTTCCTCTTCATCGCGCTGCGCCGCAGCCGGTCCACCGGCCTGGTGCCGATGCTGACCGCCTTCGTGGGGATGCTGCTGCTGCTCTCGGTCAACGACCTGTCGGCGGCCCGGGTCGACACGACGCGGCTGGTCAGCCACGGTTTCGTACTCCTCGGCTACCTGATCGTGGTGGCGCTGTCCCGGGTCGCCGGCGACTCCGCACGGCCTCCCGGTGACCGGGTGGGCGGGGGCAACGGCTGGCACTTCGTCGAAGAAGAGCAAGCGCCCGAGCCGGCCCTGCCGAAGCTGCGCCTGGTGCCCCGGGGACCGCTCACCGCGGCCGCGCCGGTGCCGGGCCGGGAGGCGGAACGACGCCGCGCTGCCTAGCGTGCGGGCGGGCGGACCGACAGCTCGCGCCACTCGTCCGGGCCGACCAGCAGCGCGCGCACCATGTCCAGGGCGGCGTCCTCGCTGTCGTACTCGAAGAAGTGGGAGACGCCGTCCGAGCCACCGGCGCGCTGCTCGACGTACCACTGGTCACCGCTCGTCCGCAGGTAGACGTCCTTGCGGGCGATGCGGCCCCATCTGCCGTTCCACCAGTGCTTACGCTGTTCCATCCCGGCACTGTATCGAACATCTGTTCGAACAGTGCCGGGTGGGTTGATCTTTTCGCGGAATCAGCGCTGTGTCGGGTCCTGCTGCTGGTGCCGGCCCAGGATGTCGTTGACCGCGCCCGGCGCGACCTGCTGGCGGACCAGCGCGTCGCGGATCTCGGTGAGCAGCTTGACCTCTTCGCTGGGCGCCTCCGGCGGGGGCTCCTCGCCGCGCTTGCGACGCTCGGCCAGCTTGTTGAGCGGGAAGACGACCAGGAAGTAGAGCACCGCCGCGGTCAGCAGGAAGGTGATGACCGCGTTGACGAAGCTGGCGTAGTCGAACTTCACCCCGTCGACGTCCCAGGTGCCCGCTGTCGCGCCCGAGCCGCCGCCCAGAAGCTGGATCAGCGGCTTGAGGAACGCGTTGGTGAACGCCGTGACGACCGCGGTGAAGGCGGCGCCGATGACGATGCCGACCGCGAGGTCAACGACGTTGCCCCGCATGATGAAGTCTTTGAAGCCTTTGAGCATGGACAAGAGTCACTCCTGCGCGTGAGGCGAGGGTTCGCCGGGCAGCAGTTTCCCATGCCTGGTGGGCGACAAACCAGGCTGATCCACTCAGTCGAGCGCGGGCTCCTCGGCCGTCACGGCCTCGTCCACCGTCGGGTAGGTGTGCAGCACCTCGACCAGGCCGCTGACCTCGAGGATGCGCAGGACGCCGCGCTGCGGGGCGGCCAGGCGCACGACCCCGCCGGCGTCGTCGGTGCTGTTCTTCGCGCGCACGAAGACCGACAGCCCGGTGGAGTCGCAGAACGACACCTCCGCGAGGTCGAAGACCAGACGGGTGCGCCCCTTCTCCAGCAGGTCGCTGATCTGGTCCTGGAGCTGCGGCGCGGTGGCCATGTCGAGTTCGCCGGCGACCGACACGACGACCATTTCGCCGCGCTGTTCCGTTTGTACCGTCAAGGACATTCAGGACCTCCAGTTATGTCCCGAACGCTACTCCACGGCGGGACAGGTGCGCAGAACGGGGACCGAGTTGGTGCCGAGATTTTAATTGGCCTACAGCAAGTAACCGCGGACGCGGTGGTAAAGTCCGGCCGTCCCTCGGTGACGACTGCCCGCGACCCGCGGAGCCGCTCCCAGGAATGATGACTACAGGGAGGCGGCGGTGGCGCTGAGCACCGAGGAGGTAGGACGCTTCGCCGGACTGCTGGAGAGCGACGGCGACGCGCTGACCACCGCCTGGACCGATGCGGTGGCGACCCTGCTGCGGGGCCGGCTCAGCCACGCCGAGCTGCACCGGCAGATCGCGGAGCTGCAGAAAGGCTTCCAGTCGGCGCTCTCGGGCGGAGCCGGTGACCTGCAGGCCGACGCCGCGGGGGAGTTGCGCGCGCTGCTGAGCGAGCTGTCCAACACCCGCGCCCGGCAGGGCTTCAGTGCCACCGAGACGGCGGTCAGCGTCTTCGCCCTCAAGGAGGCCATGCTGACCGTCCTCGGCCAGAGCGGCGACATCGATACAGCTACGTTGCGTGACTATGTCGCCTTCTCGGCCTTTGTCGACCGGGCCGGGCTGTTCACCTTCGACAGCTACGTGCGCGCGCGCGAGGAGCTCATCTCCGACCAGGCCGAGCAGTTGCTGGAGCTCTCCACCCCGGTGGTGAAGCTGTGGGAGGGCGTCGTCGCCGTCCCGCTGGTCGGCACCCTCGACTCCGCCCGGGCCCAGGTGGTGATGGAGCGCCTGCTCCAGACCCTGGTCGACACCGGCTCGCCGTACGCGATCATCGACATCACCGGGGTCCCGGCCGTGGATACCCAGGTCGCCCAGCACATCCTCAAGACGGTGGTGGCCGCCCGGCTGATGGGCGCCGACTGCATCATCTCCGGCATCCGGCCCCAGATCGCCCAGACCATCGTGGCGCTGGGCATCGAGTTCGGTGACATCGCCACCAAGGCGAGCCTGGCCGACGCCCTGCGTCACGTGCTGCGCAAGACGGACGCCAACGCCGGCCGGCGCGGTGCCGGACGCCGGGAGAGCTGAACCCGTGGAACGCGTACCGGTCCTGAAGATCGGCGACATCCTGTTGGTGTCGATCCAGATCGACATGGAGGACCAGACCGCCCTGCAGCTGCAGGAGGATCTGGCCGACCGGATCGTGGCGACCGGCTGCCACGGCGTGATCATCGACATCAGCGCCCTGGACATCGTCGACTCCTTCGTCGGCCGCACGCTGGCTACCATCGCCTCGATCTCCCGGGTGCTGGACGCCGAGACTGTCGTCGTCGGCATGCGTCCTGCGGTGGCCATCACCCTGGTCGAACTGGGCCTGTCGTTGCCCGGCATCCGCACCGCGCTGAACGTCGAGCTCGGCATGGAGATGCTCGCCCGGGAACGGGACGACGAGTTCGACGACGATGACGACGAGGACGACGCCGACGAGGCCGTCGTAGCCGCGTCGTGACGGCCGGGGACGACATCACCGCGATGGAGAGCCTCACCATCAGTTCCGACCAGGATGTCGTCCGGGTCCGTCAGCTGGTCCGTACCCTCGCCGTGTCGGTCAAGCTCTCCCTGGTCGACCAGACCAAGCTGGTCACGGCGGCCAGCGAGCTCGCGCGCAACACCCTGGTCTACGGTGGTGGTGGCACCGTAGAGGCCGGCCGGGTCGACAACGGCCGCCGCAGCGGCATCCGGATCGTTTTCACCGATCAAGGACCGGGCATACCCGACCTCGATCTGGCGCTGACCGACGGCTACACCACCGGCGGCGGCCTGGGTCTGGGCCTCAGCGGGGCGCGCCGGCTGGTCGACGAGTTCGACATCGACACCGCAGTCGGTCAAGGTACGACGATCAGCGTGATCAAGTGGTGCCGATGAGCGGAGGCGCGGTGGCGTCACTACCCGAGGGACTCCTCGACGCCGGGGTCTGGTTCCGGGTGGAAGCCGCCGGTACGGCCGCCGCCGTCCGCCGGGCCGCCGAGCGGCTCGCCACCGAGCTGGGCATGCCCCCGGCCCGCATCGCCGACCTCGCCATCGTCGCCACGGAGACCGCCAGCAACCTGGTCAAGCACGCCGACGAGGGGACCCTGCTGCTGCGCGCGGTGCGCGTACCGGGCCGGGCCGGGGTGGAGATCATCGCGCTGGACCGGGGTCCCGGCATGGCCGACGTCACCCGCGCCATCGGCGACGGGCACTCCACGGCCGGCACCCTGGGCATCGGTCTCGGCGCCATCGTGCGCCAGTCGAGCTGGTCCGACCTGCACTCGGTGCCGGGCCGGGGCACGGTCATGGCCCTGCAGGTGTGGGCCGGTGAGACTCCGCCGCAGGCCTGGGCGGCCGGGCTGATCCGCGCGCTGACCGGCGAGCCGGTCAGCGGTGACGGTTTCGCCGCCCGTGAGGCCGACGGCCGTCGCCAGGTGCTGCTCTGCGACGGGCTCGGGCACGGTCGGCTGGCCCACGCGGCCACCCAGGAAGCGGTACGGGTCTTCGCCGACGCCCCGGCCGCACCACCGGCCGCGGTCGTGGAGGCGCTGCACCGCAAACTCAGCCACACCCGGGGCGCCGCGCTCGCCGTCGCGGAGCTCGACCCGGACGCCGGCCTGGTCCGCTATGCCGGCCTGGGCAACATCGCGGGCACGGTGCTCAACCCGGACGGCAGCCGGCGCGGCATGGTCTCGCTGCCCGGCATCGCCGGGCACCAGCGCCGGCAGATCCGCGAGTACGACTACCCGCTGCCCGCCGGCGGCATCGTGCTGATGCACTCCGACGGTGTGGTCGACCGCTGGAAGGCCGCCGACTACCCGGGCCTGCTCTCGCACTCACCGCAGCTGATCGCGGCGACCGTGCTGCGCGACGCCGGCACCCGCCGCGACGACGCCGGCGTCCTCGTGGCGCGTGGGTCATGACCAGCCCTGATCCCCTGGTGCGCACGCGGCTCCGGGCGGAGCAGGATGTCTTCGCGGTCCGGCAGCTGGGCCGCGAGGTGGGCCGGCTGGTCGGCCTGGAGGCCCAGGACCAGATCCGGCTGGCCACCGCCCTCAGCGAGGTGGGCCGGTTGCTGGTCGCCACGGGCCGCGAGACCGAGGTGGTGTTCGCGGCGAGCCCGGACGGGGTACCTGCACTGACGGTGAAGCTGGAACACACCGCGCACGGGGACGCGGACCGGCTCGCCGCCCAGCTGGCCCAGGTCGGACGCCTGGTCGACTCGATGGAGGTAAGGGATGGGGAGATCGGAACGGTCGTGCGGATGTCTCGTCGACTCCCGCCGAACGCGCCGGTCCTGAGTCCCGACCGTATGGATGACATTCGTACCGAACTCGCCGGTCACGCGCCAGGAACGCCGTTCGACGAGCTCGCGGTGCAGAACCAGCAGCTCATCGCGACGCTGGACGAGGTCCGCGCGCAACGCGACGACCTGGCCCGGCTGAACGCCGAACTGGAGGAGACCAACCGGGGCGTGATGGCGCTCTACCACCAGCTCTCCGACGAGCTGGAGGAGACCAACCGCGGCGTCGTCGCGCTCTACAACGAGCTCGACGAGAAGTCCGTGCAGCTGCGCGCGGCGAGCGAGGCCAAGAGCCGCTTCCTGGCCAACGTCAGCCACGAGCTGCGGGCGCCGGTGACCGCGATCATCGGCCTGGGCCGGTTGCTCAGCGACGACGCCTCCGACCCGCTCACCTCCGAGCAGGAGCGCCAGGTGGAGCTCATCCGCGGCTCCGCCGCCGATCTGCTGTCGCTGGTCAACGACCTGCTGGACCTGGCCAAGGCGGAGGCCGGCCGGATAGAGCCGAACTGGAGCGACGTCGACCTCAAGGCGGTCTTCGGTCAGCTCCGCGGCACCCTGCGCCCCCTGGCCACCCGGCCCGAGGTCGACTTCGTCGTGGAGGAGCCCGCCGTGGCCCGGCTGCGCTCCGACGAGGTGCTGCTCGCCCAGGTGCTGCGCAACCTGCTCACCAACGCGATCAAGTTCACCGCCGAGGGCGCGGTGCGGCTGGCCGCCACCCGGGCCGGCGACGAGATCGAGTTCACCGTGGCCGACACCGGTGCCGGCATCCCGCCCGAGCTGCAGGAACGCATCTTCGAGGAGTTCTACCAGGTGCCCGGCAGCCACGCGCTGAGCGGCAAGGGCACCGGGCTGGGGCTGCCGTACGCCCGCCGGCTGGTCGGCATCCTGGGCGGCGCGCTGCGGGTGAGCTCGGAGCCGGGGAAGGGCAGTACCTTCACGGTCTCCCTGCCGGTGTCGCCATGACCCCGGCGACCGTGCTGGTCGTCGACGACAGCGCGACCAAGCGCTACCTGCTGGTGAGCTGGCTGTCGCGGGCCGGGTTCTCGGTGGTCGAGGCCGAGACCGGCGGCGAGGCTCTGCACCGGCTCACCGAGGCGGACATCGACCTGGTCGTGCTCGACGTCAAGCTGCCCGACATGAACGGCTTCGAGGTCTGCGAGCGGATCAAGACCGATCCCGAGTACGGCGTCCTGCCGGTCATCCACGTGTCGGCGCACGCGGTCGACGTGGTGGACCGCACCCAGGGCCTGAACCGGGGCGCGGACGCGTACCTGGTCGAGCCGATCGAGCCGGACGAGCTCATCGCCACGGCCCAGGCCGTCCTGCGCTACTACCGGGCCCGGCAGCGCGCTGAGACGCTGGCCGCCCGGATGGTCCGGCTGGCCGAGACGACGCTGGCCATCAACTCGGCCTCGACGCTGCCCGGCCTGCTCCAGGCGGCGGCCGACGGGGCCCACGAGATCTTCGGCGGACCGATCGTGGTCGTGGCCGAGACGTCCGACGGCGACGGCGTGGCCGCGGTGGCGAACGGCGCCCCCGCGACGGTGCGGCCGTGGTCGGTCGAGGACCACGAGATCGCCGTCGGATCCACCCTGCGCACCGACGACACGGCCGCGTGGAGCGGCGCCGGCCCGTGGCCGGAAGGGGAGTCGGTCGCGGTGGCGGCGGCCCGGCTGCGCAACGACCGCACGCCGGTCTACGTGGCCGTCCCGGCGAGCACGCAGAGCCCGGGCTTCCCGGTGCTGCGCCAGCTCGCGCAGGCGGTGGCAGCCGCGGTGGAGGCACAGCGCTCGTACGACGAGGAGCACCGGATCGCCGTCACCCTGCAACGCAGCCTGCTGCAGTCCCGGTTGCCCGACGTGCCGGGGCTGGAGCTGGCGGTCCGCTACGAGCCGGCCGGCGCGCAGACCGAGGTGGGCGGCGACTTCTACGAACTGACCATGCTGGACGGCCGGCTGCTGGTGGCGATCGGTGACGTGGCCGGTCACTCGCTGCACGCGGCGACAGTGATGGCCGAGGTGCGGCACGCCGTCCGCGCGTACGCGGTGGAGGGCCACCCGCCGGGCGCGGTGCTGGAGCTGGTCAACCGTTTCATGCGTACTGTGCTGCCGGCCGAGTCGGCGACGCTGTGCCTGCTCACCCTCGAGCCGGACACCGGCCGGATCCGCCTGGCCAGCGCGGGCCACCTGCCCCCGCTGCTGCACGTGGCGGGCGCAGCCCACTTCCTCGAGCCCCGCGGCCCGCTGCTCGGCATCAACGCGCCCCGCCCGGCCGACCTGGAGTTCGTCCTGCCGCCCGGCGGCACGCTGGTGCTCTACACCGACGGCCTGATCGAGCGCCGGGACGCGGACATCGACGTGGGGTTGACCGCCCTGGTGAGCTGCGCCACCCGGGTGGAGCCGAACCTGGACGCTTTCTGCCAGCGGCTCCTGGTGAGCCTGGCCGGGGCAGGAGAACAGGCCGACGACATCGCGGTCGTCGCGCTGCGCCGTAGCGCTTCGTAGCTTTTCCTGACGTATTGCTCATTACGGTGACTTGACGGCGACTATTCACTCTGTGAATAGTCGCCTCATGTCCACGTCCCACTTGCTGTTGGGGTTGCTCTCCGTAGGGCCGCAGCACGGCTACGACCTCAAGCGTGCCCATGACGAACGGCTGCCACAGGCCAAACCGCTGGCCTTCGGGCAGGTCTACGCGACCCTCGGGCGGCTGGGGCGGGACGGACTCGTCGAGCAGGCCGGACAGGACCGCGACGGTGGCCCCGACCGCACCACGTACGCGATCACCGACGCCGGGCGCGAGAAGCTCGGCGAGTGGCTCGCCGCCGTCGAGCCGCCGGCCCCGTACGTGAACAGCGTCCTCTTCGCGAAGGTTGTCGTCAGCCTGCTCGCCAGCGGGGCGACCGCGGCGACCGACTACCTCGTCGCCCAGCGCGCCGCCCACACCACCCGGATGCGCGAGCTGACCGCGGTCAAGACCACCCGGGATTCGACCGCCGGGGACGTCGTCGCCGCCGACTACGCCATCGCCCACCTCGATGCGGATCTGCGCTGGCTGCAGGCCACGCTGCTGCGCATCACCGATCTGCACCGAGAGGTGACCGCATGACCGCCCTGCTCCAGGGAAGCGGACTGCAGCGCTCGTACGGCCCCACCCCGGCGCTGCGGGGCATCGACCTCGAGATCGGCGAGGGCGAGATCGTCGCCGTCACGGGCCCGAGCGGCTGCGGCAAGTCCACCCTGCTGCACTGCCTGGCCGGGATCCTCCGGGTCGACGCCGGTGAGGTGCGCTACCGCGACCAGGACCTCGGCCTGCTGAGCGAGGCGAGCCGGTCCAGGCTGCGGCGGACCGAATTCGGGGTGCTGTTCCAGTTCGGCCAGCTGGTGCCCGAGCTGACGGCCGCCGAGAACGTCGCTCTTCCGTTGCTTCTCGCCGGCTCGGGGCGGCGAGAGGCACGGAAGGCGGCGACTCTGTGGCTCGGCCGCTTCGGCGTCGGCGACCTGGCCGACCAGCTGCCCGGCAAGATGTCCGGCGGGCAGCAGCAGCGCTGTGCGGTGGCCCGGGCGCTGGTCACCGAGCCCAAGGTGCTGTTCGCCGACGAGCCGACCGGTGCGCTCGACGTGCTGACCGGCGAGCAGGTGCTCACCGAGATCGTGCACGTCACCCGCGGGCAGGGCACCTCCGTCCTGCTGGTGACCCACGACGCGAAGGTCGCCGCGTACGCGGATCGCGAGATCGCCCTGCGGGACGGCATGGTCGACCACAGCGGCCTCGGCCTGGGAATCGGCTCGTGAAACCGGCGACGCTGGCTCAGCTGGCCGTCGCCGGAAGCCGCACCGACAAGTTCCGGATGACGTTCACGGCGGTCAGCTCGTCGCTGGCCGCCGTGGTGCTGCTGGCCGCGGCGGCCGTGGTCGCCGTGCCCGAGCTGGGGACCTCGGCGGACGGCTCCGACGGCTGGAACGAGGTGTACAGCAGCTCCCTGCTCAGCGAGCCGGGGCTGCGGCCCGGAGTGGTGTTCACCCTGCTGATGCTGGCCGTACCGGTGCTCTTCCTGGCCGGCCAGAGCATCCGTTTCGGCAGCCCGGCCCGGGACCGGCGGCTGGCCGCGATGCGGCTGGCCGGCGCGACGCCGGGTCAGGCGGTCCTGATCGCCGCCGCCGAGACGGCGGCCGCCGCGCTGCTCGGCTCGATCCTCGGCGTCGGCGCGTTCCTGCTGCTCCGGCTCCTGCTGCACCGGCGTACGGGGGACGGCCGGCTGCCCCTGCCGACCGACGTGCTGCCGTCCCCGCTCGCCTTCACCGGGGTGCTGGTGCTGGTGCCGGTGGTCGCCGCCCTGATCGGCGCCTTTTTGCTGCGCCGGGTGATCATCACGCCGCTGGGCGTGGTCCGCCGGGTCCGGTCGCGGTCGCCGCGGCTCTGGCCCGGGGTGCTCATCCTCGTCGGGGTGTTCGCGCCGCTGGTGATCCGGCCGCTCGGCGAGTTCCTGGCCCGCCTCGACAACGGCGGGGACCTGATCCTCGCTGTCGCTTTCGTGGGCGTGCTGCTGGCCGTGGCCGGCGTGATCATCGGTACGGGCTGGATCGCCTACACCGCCGGCCGGCTGCTGCACCGCTTCGGGCGCCGGCCGGCGATGCTGCTGGCCGGGCGCAACCTGATGGCGGATCCCTGGAACGGCAGCCGCACCCTGTCGGCGCTGCTGGCCGCGCTGGTGGTCGGGGCCGGCGTGCTGGCCTTCCGCGCCTACATGGCGACCGAGTTCGCCGCGACGAACGAGGCTCAGGCCGGTCGCGAGGACATAGTGGCGGACTCCTCCCAGGAGCGCTTCTTCCTGAACGCAGTGGACCTGGTGCGGATCGCCGTCGTCGTGGGTGCGCTGGTCGCGGCGGCCGGAATCATGATCGCGCTGGCCGAGAGCATCGTCGCCCGGCGCCGCACCTATGCCGGGCTGATCGCCGCCGGGGTGCCGCGCAAGGTGCTGGGCGCCTCCATCGCCTGGCAGACGCTGGCCCCGCTGGTGCCGGCCGTCCTGGTGGCCCTCACGGTCGGGGTGAGCCTGCTGCGGGCGGTCGCCACCGAGGCCACCGGCGGTGGCGGCGCGACCTGCTCCGGCGGACCGGGTGGCTGCTACGAAGGATCGCCGAACTGGGTGGAGTACCCGGCGGTGACCAAGGCGGTGCCCGTACCCCTGGTCGATCTGCTGGTGCTCGGCGGCGGCGCCGTCGCCGTCATGCTCCTGGTCGTCGGGGTGGGTCTGCTGCTGCTGCGGCGCAGCACCGACCTGGACGAACTGCGGATCGCCTGAGGGGGTGGCCCGGCCACGCGGGCCGGGCCACCCCGGTCAGGCGAGGCCGAGGACGTCCAGGGTCCAGGCGTTCACGAACGCCTCTTCCTTCCACGAGTCGTAGCGGCCGCTGGGACCGCCGTGCCCGGCGCCCATCTCGGTCTTCAACAGGTACGAGCCGTCGGGCGCGACCGACCGCAGCCGCGCGATCCACTTGGCCGGCTCGTGATAGAGCACCCGGGTGTCGTTCAGGCTGGTCACGGCCAGGATCTTCGGGTACGCCAGCTTCGCGACGTTCTCGTAGGGGCTGTAGGACTTCATGTACGCGTACACGTCGGCGTCCTCGAGCGGGTTGCCCCACTCCTCCCACTCCGTCACCGTCAGCGGAAGCGACGGGTCCAGGATGGACGTCAGCGGGTCCACGAAGGGCACCTGCGCGACGATGCCGGCGAAGGCCTCCGGCGCGATGTTGGCCACCGCGCCCATCAGCAGGCCACCCGCCGAGCCGCCGCGCGCCACGAGCCGCTCCGGCGTGGTCCACGACGACGCCACGAGCGCCCGCGCGCACGCCACGAAGTCGGTGAACGTGTTCTTCTTCGCCAGCATCTTGCCCTCTTCGTACCAGCGCCGGCCCATCTCACCGCCGCCGCGGATGTGTGCGATGGCGTAGACGACGCCGCGGTCCAGCAGCGACAGGCGCGGGATGGAGAAGTACGGGTCCATGCTCAGCTCATACGAGCCGTAGCCGTACAGCAGCAGCGGAGCCGTGCCGTTGCGCGGCGTGCCCTTGCGGGCGACGACGGAGATCGGCACCTTGGTGCCGTCGTCGGCGACCGCCCACTCGCGGAACTGCTCGTAGTCGGCCGGGTCGTAGCCGCCCAGCACCGGCTTCTGCTTGCGCAGCACCATCGCCCGGGTGATCAGGTCGACGTCGTAGACCGACTCCGGCGTGACCATCGAGGTGTAGCTGATCCGCACGATGTTCGTGTCGTACTCGGGGTTGCCGGCGAGCCCGACGCTGTAGATCGGCTCCGGGAACTCCATGTCGTAGCTGTCGGTGCTGCCGTCGGCCAGCACGCGCAGGCCGGTGAGCCCGTCCCGGCGCTGCGAGACGACCAGGTGCCGCTGGAACGCGTCGACGGACTCCAGCCGGGTGCCGGGCTGGTGCGCGATCAGCTCGACCCAGTCGCCCGGGTTGTCCACCGAGGTGTACGCCAGCGCGAAGTCCTCGGCGTTCTCGTTGTGCAGGATCAGGAAACGGTGACCGTGGTGCTCTACGGAATACTCGACGCCCTGGACCCGCTCGCGGATGACGGCGGGCTCGGCGGTCGGGCGGGCCGCGTCGATGACGCGTACCTCGCTGGTGACCTTGCTGTTGGCGTCGATGACGATGAACTTCTCGCTGCGGGTGAGCTCCACGCCGACCCAGAAGCGCTCGTCGGCCTCCTCGTAGACGACCACGTCGTCCGCGGCGGCCTGCCCGACGATGTGCCGCCACACCTTGTTGGGCCGCCAGGCGTCATCGACGGTGATGTAGAAGAGCGTGGACCCGTCGGCCGACCAGGCGCTGCCGTAGAACGTGTCGGGCACCTCGTCACCGAGCACCTCGCCGGTGCGCAGATCCTTGACCTTGAGCAGGAAGCGCTCGTCGCCGTCGAAGTCGACCGAGTAGGCGAGGCGGTCACCGGACGGGCTGACGTCGAAGGTGCCGAGCGCGAAGAACTGCTTGCCCTCGGCGAGTTCGTTGCCGTCGAGCAGCACCTCCTCGCCCGGCAGCGGGGCGCCGGCACCGGTGGCCGGCGGGTCGACGGCATCGGGGGCGGCGGCGACGCGGCACTGGATGCCGTACTGCTTGCCCTCGACCGTGCGGGTGTAATACCAGAAGCCGCCCTTGCGGCTCGGCACCGACAGATCCGTCTCCTGGGTACGGCCCTTGATCTCGTTGAAGATCGTGTCCTGCAGGTCGGTGAGGTGCGCTGTGGCCGCCTTGGTCCAGGCGTTCTCCGCCTCGAGGTAGGCGATGGTGTCCGGGTTGTCCTTCTGAGCGAGCCAGGAGAACTCATCCGTGACAGTGTCGCCGTGGAAGGTGCGCTCGGCGGGCACCTGACGGACCGCGGGCGGGGTCGTGGGCATGTCGGTGGTCACGCTGAACCACGTTACCGGGAGGCCACTGTCCGGGGCGGTCACACGCACGTCTCCCCTCGCCATTCGAACATGTGTACGATATGCCAGAGTGGACGATCTTCGAGCTGTGGGATCTTCGGGCTGTGCAACCTTCGGGGAGGGCTGATGGTGACCGCGCTTCCCGGGCGTGAGCCGCTGCTGCGCGCGCTGATCGACATATGTGGCCCCGACTTCGCCCGCGAGGCAGCCGCGCCGGACATGGTGGCCGGCCACCTGGCCAGCTTCGTCGCGGCGCCGGCCACGACCCGCGCGGTGATGGACACGATGCGCCTGGCCGCCGAACGCGGCCTGGCGGTGGTGCCCCGGGGCAGCGGTTCCAAAATCGACTGGGGTGCGCCGCCGCAGGGCATCGACCTGCTGCTGGACACCCGCCGCCTGGACGGCATCTGGGACCACGACGCCGAGGCGATGACGGCCCAGATCGGCACGGGCACGCCGGTGCGGGCGGTCCAGGCCGCGCTGGCGCTGCGCGGCCAGCGCCTGGCGGTCGACCCGCCGACCAGGGAGGCGACGATCGGCGGCATGCTCGCGGTCAACGAATCGGGCCCGCTGCGCCACCGGTACGGCAACCCGGCGGCCCAGGTCGACCGGATCAGTTACGTGGACATCGAGGGGATGCCGGCGGAATCGGACGGCGAAGACGGCCGGCCCGGCATCGCCGAGGTGGCCGGCGTGATCGTCTCGTCCGCCGTCCGCCTGCAGCCGCTGCCGGCCGCCCGCCGCTGGGTGAACGTGCCGGTCGCAACGCCGCTGCAGGTCCACGACGTGGTCGAGGCGACGCTGGCGCAGCGCCTGGCCCCGAGCGCGATCGAGGTCGACCTGCCGGTCCCGGCCGGCAGCCGCACAGCGACGCAGTCTGCGGGAGCGCTGGCGGTGTTGCTGGAAGGGGACGCGGCAGAGGCGAGCGAACGCGCCCGGCGCCTGGCGACGGTCCTGGGCAGCGCGGCTGTGGTGACGCCGACGGCGCCGCGGTGGTGGGGCAGATATCCGTTCGGGCGCGAGGATGTGGCGCTGCGGATCGCTGTGCCGATCGCGGACCTGCATGCGGCGGTCTACGCGCTGCGCGACGTGGCGGGGATGGCGGTGCCGGTGCGCGGATCGGCCGGTATGGGGACGGTGCACGCGGTGCTGCCGGGGAGTCTGGCGCCGGAGCGGGTCGAGGGGATCCTGGACGCGGTCCGGGGGGTGCTGCTGGCCCGCGGGGGGCGGTGCGTGGTGGTCGCGGCCCCACCACCGATCAGCACGACGGTGGCCATGGCCGGGCGACGCGACCTCTTCTGACGGCTCGCCGACCGGGCAGCTCCGGCGCGGCGGCGGGATGCGGCCGGGCCGCCTGGCCCGGCCATGGTGTCGGTGGTCCGGCCGGCCGGTTCAGCGGTAGGCGGGTTCGCGAGCCAGGGCGTCCGCCGCCAGGTGGCGGCCCAGCTTGGCCAGGGAGCCCACCGCATAGGTCAGATACGCGAACTGTCCCATCTGGGCGACGTGGGTCAGCGCCAGCTGCTGGGAAGTCAGCCGGCGGGGCAGCAGCGGTGTGCCCGCGCCCAGCATGGCCGGGGCCATGGCCAGGATGATCTCGTCGAGCAGGCCCGCGTCCGCAAACTCGCTGACCAGGTCGCCGCCGCCGGCCAGCCAGACGTTGCGGCCCTGGGCGGCGACCATCATGGCTTCGTGGACCCGCTGGACGTCGCCGCTGACCATGAAGACGTTGGCGTCCGGCACCGGCGGGAGCTCGCGGTGGGTGAAGACCCAGCACGGTACGTCGCCGTACATCTCGTGCCAGTTCTCCGGCTCCTCGAGCACGTTGTCGTTCTTCAGCACCCATTCGTAGGTGGCGGCGCCCATCGCGAAGGCGCCCACGCCGGAGAAGAACGCGCCGAACGGGTTGTCCGTGCCCTCGTCGACCTCGAACAGCCAGTCGAGCGAATTGTCCAGATCGGCGGTGAAGCCGTCGATGCTGGTCGCGGTGTAGTACTGCGTCTTTGCCACCCCATCACGATGCCATGGCGTAGCCGACAAAAACGCCGATTCGGGCGTAGCGGGTCAGGCCGGCGGACCCACCCGATACGTCAGGTACGCGAACTGGCCCACCTGCCGCATCCCGGTCAGCTCGAGCCGCGAGGAACTCAACTTCCGTGGCAGCAGAGGCGCACCGGCCCCCAGCGTCACCGGCGCCACCCCGAGAATGATCTCGTCGAGCAGCCCGGCGTCCGCGAAGGCACCCGCCAGCTCACCCCCCGCCGACGATCCAGATGTTCCGGCCCTGGGCCGCCTCGGTCATCGCGGCATGCACCGGCCGGACGTCGCCCTGCACGAACCGCAGATCGGCGCCCGGGATCGGTGGCAGCGACCGGTGGCTGAACACCCACGCCGGGGTGTCGCCGTAGTACTCCGCCCACTTCTGTGGCTTGTCCAGCAGACCTTCGTGCTCCAGGACCCACTCGTAGGTGGTGGCGCCCATGGCGAAGGCGCCCACGCCGGAGAAGAACGCGCCGAACGGATTGTCCGGGCCCTCGCCGACCTCGAACAGCCAGTCGAGCGAATTGTCGGCATCGGCGATGAATCCGTCGATGCTCGTCGCGGTGTAGAACTGTGTCTTCGGCACGGCGTTCAGCTTGCCGCAGCGGTACGACAAAAAGCGGGCTAGAGGGCGTCGTTGCGCAGGACGAGGATCGCGATGTCGTCCCGTGGCTCCTCGACCGAGAAGTTGATCGTCGTCGAGCGCAGCCGGGCCGCCATCACATCCGCCGGGTAGCCGGCCAGCGGCGTCGCCGCGTCCCGCAGCCGGGACGTGCCGAAAAGCTCCCGGCCGCGCCGCCGTTCCGTCACGCCGTCGGTGTAGAAGATCAAGGAGTCGCCGGCGTGCAGGGTCACGTTCACGTCCGGGGAGGTGATCGTTTCCAGCAGGCCGAGCGCCGTGCCGCCCTCGCCCACGAAGGATGTCCTGCCGTCCGCACGGACCAGGACCGACCGGTCGTGACCGGCCAGGTGCAGGCAGACCTCCAGGTCCGTGCCCGCCCGGGTCACCGTGGCCATGGCCAGCGTGCAGTAGCGTCCGCCGCCGCGCTGGACCAGGGTGCGGTTGACCCGGCAGAGGATCTCGGTCATCGGCTTGCCGTCGTCCACCAGGATCCGGATCACGTCGCGGACCAGGCCGGTCACCGTCGCGGCCTGGACGCCCTTGCCGGACACGTCGCCCACCACGACCACCCAGCGGTCGTCGCCGGCCGGGACGACGTCGTAGAAGTCGCCGCCCACCTCGGAGCCCGTGGGGACGTACTCGGCGGCGAAGCCGATGCCGGTGACGTGCGGCAGGGCCGGCGGCAGCAGCGAGGCCTGCAGGGTCCGGGCGACCTTGCGGCGTTCGTCGTGGATGCGGGCGTTGTCGATGGCCAGCGCCGCCCGGCGGGCCACGTCCTCCAGGACCGCGACCTCGTCGCCGTCGTGCCGGTGCCGCTGGTGGCGGCCCACCGCGAGGGTGCCCAGCCGCTGCCCGCGGGCGACCAGCGGCACCGCGAAGCCTTCCGGCGGGGTGCCGAACATGACCTGCTGACCGAGCCGGGACGCCTCCTCGAGCCGGGCCAGGATCGAGTCCGGGCCGGTCTCGGCGAGCGTCGCGTGCAGCTGTGGCACGGCGGCCTCGTCGGCGTGGGTGGCCGCGGCGAGCTGCAGCCGGCCCCAGGCGTCCGTGGTGTGCACCGCGCACCACTGGCCGAGCCGGGGAACCACCAGCTGCGGGATCAGCGCCATGGTCAGGTTGACGTCCAGGGACTGGGCGAGCAGCTCGCTGGCCTCGGCCAGGAAGGTCAGCCAGGTCTGCCGGCGCAGGTCGGCCCGGCGCAACCGGTCGTTCTCCAGGTGCAGGGAGAAGCGCTCGGCGACGATCGTGGCCAGCGGCTGGGCGTATCCGGCCGGGGAGGCGTCCAGCTCCAGCTCCCCCGCGTACGGGCGCTGCACGGTGAGCGGCACCCGGATGGTCTCGGCGTCGTCGCGGGGCGCGCGGCCGTGCCGGGCCAGCAGCTGGCGTCCGCCGCCGTCGCCCCGGTCGAGCCGGACCACCCCGCCGGTGGCGCCGGTGAGCCGGGCGAGGCGGGAGAGCAGCTCGGTGCCGAACTCGGCCAGGCTCTCGTCGGTGAGCCGTTCGGGGCTGATCTGCAGCAGTGTGGTCAGCTCGCCGACGGACGGGGCGACCTCGTCGCCGGCGGCGGCCCCGAGGGTGCCCTCACGCGCCGGGTCCTTGCTCTCCAGGCGGAACCAGACGCCCTTGCCGACGCCCTCGTGCACGGTGCCCCAGCGGCTGGCGAAGTGGTCCACGAGCAGCAGCCCGCGGCCGCGTTCGGCGACCTCGCCGATGTCCGACTGCTCGTTGCGGGGGCCGATCGCGAGCTGCTCGACGGGCCCGGGGGCGAAGTCGGTCACCGTGACGGTGAGCCCGGCCGGGTCGGCGTCGACCTCGATGTCCACTTCCGTGCCGGCATGCACCACCGCGTTGGTGGACAGCTCGGTGGTCAGCAGCAGGGCCTCGTTGACCAGGGAGTCCAGCCCGGCATCCTCGAGCACCGAGCGGACCAGGGCGCGCGCCGCCGCGGGCGTACGCCGGTCGTTGGGCAGCCGGACCCGGCGCACGAGAGCTGCCGCGATACGTCCCGCCTCTACCGACACGACTGCATCCTCTCCCGCCGACCGGCTTCACACAAAGCTGCACCTCGCGCCGGACTGTCCCGGCGAGGGATGATGGAGCGCCCCAGCCGTTGGACAGCGAATGAGGACAGCATGACTGCGACCCAACAGGTCAATGTCGGCGTGCCCGACGAGACTGCCGTGCTCGTCGAGCTCGCGGAAGCCCTACGCCGGGTGAGCCGTGGCGATTTCAAGGTTCGCCTGCCCCGGCGCAGCGGTGTCGCCGGTGAGGCCGCGGATGCCTTCAACGAGGTCGTGGCGCTGCAGGAACGGCAGAATCGCGAGGTGCGCCGGATCAGCCGGATCGTCGGCCGGGACGGCCGGCTGACCGAGCGGCTGGACGAGGAGGGCCTCGACGGCGCCTGGGCCGAGAGCGCCCGCTCGGTGAACTCGCTGATCGACGATCTGGGCCGGCCGACCACGGAGATCTCCCGGGTCATCGTGGCCGTCGCGGACGGTGACCTCTCGCAGCACATGGCACTCGAGATGGACGGGCGACCCCTGCGGGGTGAATTCCTGCGCATCGGCCGGGTGGTCAACACGATGGTGGACCAGCTGTCGTCGTTCGCCGACGAGGTGACCCGGGTGGCCCGCGAGGTCGGCACCGAGGGCGAGCTCGGCGGCCAGGCCGACGTCCGCGGCGTGGCCGGCACCTGGAAGGACCTGACCGACTCGGTCAACACGATGGCGTCGAACCTGACCCACCAGGTGCGCTCGATCTCCCAGGTGGCGACGGCCATGGCCCGGGGCGACCTGTCGCAGAAGATCACCGTGACGGCCCGCGGCGAGGTCGCCGAGCTGGCCGACACCATGAACGGCGTGACCGACACCCTGCGGCTCTTCGCCGAGCAGGTCACCCGCGTGGCCCGCGAGGTGGGCACCGAGGGCAAGCTGGGTGGCCAGGCCGACGTACCCAATGTCGCCGGCACCTGGAAGGACCTCACCGACTCGGTGAACTCGATGGCCTCGAACCTGACCAGCCAGGTCCGCAACATCGCCCAGGTCTCCACCGCGGTCGCCAAGGGCGACCTGTCGCAGAAGATCACGGTGGCCGCGCAGGGCGAGATCCTCGAGCTCAAGGACACCGTCAACACGATGGTGGACCAGCTGTCGTCGTTCGCCGACGAGGTGACCCGAGTGGCTCGCGAGGTCGGCACCGAGGGCCGGCTGGGCGGTCAGGCCCAGGTCCGCGGCGTCTCCGGTACGTGGCGAGACCTCACCGAGAACGTCAACCAGCTCGCCGCCAACCTCACCGACCAGGTCCGCAACATCTCCCAGGTCTCGACGGCGGTGGCCAAGGGTGACCTGTCGCAGAAGATCACGGTCGACGCCCGCGGTGAGATCGCCGAGCTGAAGAACACCATGAACACGATGGTCGACCAGCTGTCGTCGTTCGCCGACGAGGTGACCCGGGTGGCCCGCGAGGTGGGCTCGGAGGGCAAGCTGGGCGGCCAGGCCGAGGTCAAGGGCGTTTCCGGTACGTGGCGCGACCTGACCGACAACGTGAACTACATGGCCTCCAACCTGACCAGCCAGGTCCGCAACATCGCCTCGGTCACGACCGCGGTGGCCAAGGGCGACCTGTCGCAGAAGATCACGGTCGACGCCCGCGGCGAGATCCTGGAGCTGAAGTCGACGGTCAATACGATGGTGGACCAGCTGTCGTCGTTCGCCGACGAGGTCACCCGAGTCGCTCGTGAGGTGGGCTCGGAGGGCAAGCTCGGTGGTCAGGCCCAGGTGCGGGGCGTGGCCGGCACCTGGCGTGACCTGACCGACAACGTGAACTCGATGGCGTCCAACCTGACGGCCCAGGTCCGCAACATCGCCCAGGTCTCCACCGCCGTCGCCCGCGGTGACCTGTCGCAGAAGATCACGGTCGACGCCCAGGGCGAGATCCTGGAGCTGAAGTCGACGGTCAACACGATGGTCGACCAGCTCTCGTCCTTCGCCGACGAGGTCACCCGAGTCGCCCGTGAGGTGGGCTCGGAGGGCAAGCTCGGTGGTCAGGCCCAGGTGCGGGGCGTGGCCGGCACCTGGCGCGACCTGACCGACAACGTGAACTACATGGCGTCCAACCTGACCGCCCAGGTCCGCAACATCGCCTCGGTCACCACGGCCGTGGCCAAGGGTGACCTGTCGCAGAAGATCACGGTCGACGCGCGCGGCGAGATCCTGGAGCTCAAGGACACCGTCAACACGATGGTCGACCAGCTCTCCTCGTTCGCCAACGAGGTCACCCGGGTCGGCCGCGAGGTCGGCATCGAGGGCAAGCTGGGCGGTCAGGCCGAGGTCAAGGGCGTTTCCGGTACGTGGCGCGACCTCACCGACAACGTCAACCAGCTCGCCTCCACGCTGACCACCCAGCTGCGCGCCATCGCCGAGGTGTCCACGTCGGTGACCCGGGGTGACCTGACCCAGAGCGTGGCCGTCGAGGCTCAGGGCGAGGTGGCCGAGCTCAAGGACAACATCAACCAGATGATCGTGACGCTGCGCGAGACCACCAAGGCGAACGCGGAGCAGGGCTGGCTGGACTCCAACCTGGCCCGCATCGGTGGCCTGCTGCAGGGCCAGCGCGACCTCGGCGAGGTCTGCCGCATGATCATGACTGAGGTGACGCCGCTGGTGGACGCCCAGCTCGGCGCGTTCTTCATGGTCGACCACGAGGAGGCCGTGATGCGGCTGCGGCTGGCCGCCTCGTACGGCTACGTCGCCCGCAACCATGAGGTCACCTTCGGGCCGGGTGAGGGACTCGTCGGCCAGGCCGCGGTCTCCCGCCGTACGATCCGGGTCCGGGCGACCCACGACGGCGTCCTGACGATGCGCTCGGGTCTCATGTCGATGCCGCCGAACGACCTGGTCGTGCTGCCGGTCCTGTTCGAGGGCGAGATGCTCGGCGTGATCGAGTTCGCCTCGGTGGCCGCGTTCTCCGGTCTGCACCTGACCTTCCTGGAGCGCCTGGTGGCGGCCATCGGCGTCGCGCTCAACACCATCCAGGCCAACCGGCGGACCGAGGAGCTGCTGGCCCAGTCCCAGCGCCTGGCCCGCGAGATGCAGGACCAGTCGGCCGAGCTGCAGCGCACCAACGCCGAGCTGGAGGACAAGGCGCAGCTGCTCAGCGAGCAGAAGGGCAACATCGAGACGAAGAACCGGGAGATCGAGCTGGCCCGCCTCGGCCTCGAGGAGAAGGCGCAGCAGCTGTCCCGGGCGTCGGCGTACAAGACCGAGTTCCTGGCCAACATGAGCCACGAGCTGCGGACGCCGCTGAATTCCCTGCTGCTGCTGGCCCGGCTGCTGGCCGACAACCCCGAGCACAACCTGACCGAGAAGCAGATCGAGTTCGCCCGCACCATCCACAGCGCCGGCTCCGACCTGCTCTCGCTGATCGACGACATCCTCGACCTCAGCAAGATCGAGGCCGGCCGGATGGACGTCGAGCCGGACCAGGTCGACTTCGACGGCGTCCGCAGCTACGTCGAGCAGGCCTTCATCCCGCAGGCCGAGGAGAAGGGCCTGCAGCTGCGGGTGGAGGTGTCGCCGGAGCTGCCCGAGTCGATCGTCACCGACGCCCAGCGGCTCCAGCAGATCCTGCGCAACCTGCTCTCCAACGCGGTCAAGTTCACCGCCCACGGCTCGGTGACCCTGAGCATCTACCCGGCACCCGATGACCTCGACTTCGACATCCCCGGGCTGGCCTCGGCCCGCCAGGTGGTCGCCTTCGCGGTCAGCGACACCGGCATCGGCATCTCCGACGAGAAGCTCAGCCTGATCTTCGAGGCGTTCCAGCAGGCCGACGGCACGACCAGCCGCAAGTACGGCGGCACCGGCCTGGGCCTGTCGATCAGCCGGGAGTTCGCCGCCCTGCTCGGCGGCACGATCGTCGTCTCCTCGGCCCCCGGGGAGGGCTCGACGTTCACGCTCTACATGCCGGACGTCCTGATCGGCGACGCGATCCCGACGCCGTCCCTGCCGCAGCTGCCGGCGTCGACCTCGGCCGGCGAGCCGCGCCGCTCCCTGTCGTCGCTGGACCTGCCGTTGATCACGCCCCGCCCGGAGCTGGAGACGCACACGGTCAGCCCGGCCAGCCGCCAGCTCGACGGCGCCACCGTGCTGATCGTCGACGACGACGTGCGCAACGTCTTCGCCCTGACCAGCGCACTGGAGATGCACGGGCTCAACGTGCTCTACTCCGACAACGGCGTCGACGGGGTCCGGCTGCTGGCCGAGCACCCCGAGGTCGACATCGTGCTGATGGACGCGATGATGCCGGAGCAGGACGGCTACGAGACCACCCGCGGAATCCGCCGCAACCAGCGCTTCGCGGACCTACCGGTAGTCTTCCTGACAGCGAAGGCGATGCCCGGCGACCGGGAATCGGCGCTGGCGGCGGGGGCGAGCGACTACATCACCAAGCCCGTCGACCTGGACGAGCTCATCGAGCTGATGGCCCGCTGGGTGAACGCGTCCGACAACGCGGGGACGGAGAACGAGCATGGCCTTTAGTCCGGTCAAGGGTGGCGGCGGGGAGGTCGGACGGGATGGCTGAGCGGGCCAAGGCGCTGCTGGTCGACGACCGGCGCGACAACCTGCTGGCGCTGGAGGCGATCCTGCAGGGCCTGCCGGTGCAGGCGGTCGCGGTGGAGAGCGGCGAGGCGGCGCTGAAGCAGCTGCTCACGGACGACTTCGCGGTGATTTTGCTGGACGCGCAGATGCCCAACATGGACGGCTTCGAGACGGCCGGCCACATCAAGCGCCGCGAACGCACCCGGCACGTACCCATCCTGTTTTTGACGGCGGCGGACCGCGACGCCCAGCTCGCGCTGCGCGGCTACGCGGTCGGCGCGGTCGACTACCTGACGAAGCCGTTCGACCCGTGGGTGCTGCGGGCCAAGGTCTCCATCTTCGTCGAGCTGTGGACCAAGACCCAGCAGCTCAAGGCCCAGGCCGAGGCCAGCCGGGAGCGGGAGGCGCAATGGCAGCGCCTGACCGACCTGGTGGACGAGGCCGCGCGAGCCCTGCGCGCCGGCGGCGACGAGGCCGCCGGCGATGCCCTGGAGCTGCTGGAGAAGGCCCGCTGGGGCAACTAGCGCAAGGTCCAGTGCTGCGGAAAGAGCTCCTGGACCGGCGTAGTGATCGGGCCGTCGCCTCCGGGTTCGTAGTGCACCATCCCGGAGGTGGCGGTGACCGACAGATCCCAGGCGAACGTCCACGTACGGCCGTCCTGGGCCACGTCGGCCAGCAGCCGCCACCGCACGAGCACCGGGTCCCCGGTCAGCGCGGCCAGGACCACGCGGGCGCTTCCGCCCGCGGGCACCAGCGGCGGTCCGTCCGGCACCCACCGGGGCGGACGTCCGTAGGCGTCGCGGGCCGGTCGCACCAGCGGCGGATCGGCATCGAGGACCACCTCGTAGTGCGGAACCTCCAGCGGCTCGAAGGCGGCGACCGCCCGCCGTCCCGGTTCCTCGAGATCCGCGCTGAGGACCAGGTCCGGTTGCCGGGGCAGCGCCAGGCTGACGCCGTCCGCGGTCAGCGACTCACGCCCGGTCCGCCGCGCCCGTAGCCGGTCGAGGGTGATGTCGCTGTCCGGGCCGGCGGTGAGGTCGAGGAGGACGTTGTGCCCGGTCACCGGGATGTGCACGGGCGCCGGGCCGACCTCGGAGCTCGGCGAGCGCACGAGCGTGATGTGCGACCGGGTGCTCAGCTCGACGGTGAAGGGCGCGGCCACCGGCTCGGTGGGCGCCACCGGTCTGGTGAGGATCTGGGCGGCGTACAGCTGGACGCCGGGGTCGTCCGGCGGTCCGCTTCCGGTGGGGGCCACGGCTGTGCTCCTTCGTGCGGTGAACGGATCCTTCAGCCCGGCGGGGCCATCGTCCGGAACGGCTGTCCGCCGAGGTCCACGCGGCGCGTGCCGCTGCGCCCGGCGCAGGTCCAGTCGAGCTCCAGCACCCACCGGACGTCGGCCGTGGCGGTGTGCACGGTCAGGTCGAGGACCTCGGGGTCGTCCGGTGTGACCTTGAACGGGAAGTCGCTGTCGCCGAGCCGCTCCAGGCGGGGCGGATCCTCGTCGAGGTGCACGGCGAACGGCCGGACCGGCACGACACCGTGGTGCGGGACGAGGTCGCCCGCGGCCGGCCGGCGGCCCAGCACCACCGGGCGCAGGTCGGTCAGCACGACCGCCGGCGGCAGGGGAGCCTCGATGATCAGGCGCACGCGGTGCCCGGCGGCGGGCACCTCGTGCACCCCGTCCGGGCCGCGGACCAGCAGGTAGCTGACGTCGGCCAGCTTGACGGTGACGGCCAGCGGATCCGCGGCGCCCGCCAGGGCCTCGGCCGCCCCGGTGACGCGTCGCTGACCGGCCCGCTGCCCGGCCAGCTCGGCGAGCACCCGGCGGTGCTCCGCCCGCCACCCGTCGAGGTCGGGCCGGCCCGGCCACCCGGCGTGGCGGTGACAGACGTCGACGAACGCGGCCACGAACTCCCAGTCCGGCAGCGTACGGCCGTGAAGCTTGTCGTCGATGGTCGCGCGGGGATAGGGGCGGCCGGTCCGGCGGGTGAGGCGTTCCAGCTCCCGCAGCGACGGCTCCCCGGCCCGCCGGCGAAGATCGCGTAACCGCGCGGCGAAACCCGTCAGCGCTGGCCGATGCGGGCTGTCCACTCAGGAACAGTAGACCGGCCGCACCGCGCTGCCGCGTGTCTGTCCGGAGTCCGTCCGGGAAGATCGCCGGACGCGGGCCCGGACAGCGACCTTGGACTCATGACCAGAGCGTTGCTGGAGTGGCTCCCCGCAGCCACCGTGGTGTTGAGTTTCGGCACCGGCCTCATCAATTTCGTCGCCGCGGCCGCCCGCGGCGCCCACCGTCTCCGCGACAGGCGAAGCGATCGCGATCACTCCGCGTGAGTTCCGCGGAGCTCGGCGATCACCGGAGCGAACTGGTGCATGAACATGGCGCTCACTCCGACGTAGGAGATGCCCAGCTCGGCGCGGCGCCGGTGGAGCGTCGCGGCGATCTCGTCCGGGCCGCCGAGCAGGAACGCGATGCCGCCGGCCGCCGCCATCCGCCGGGCCTCGCCGCCGACCATCCGGTCCACCCACTCCGGCACCGCCTCGGCCGTCTCCGCCACCGCCGCCACGTTGACGTGCAGTTCCGGCGCCCCACCGAAGCCGCGGACCCGGCCCACCGTCTCGGCCAGCTCCTCCTCCGACGACTGCGGGGGCAGGCCGAGGGCCACGATGTCGGCCTGCTCAGCGGCCAGCCGCAGCATCCCCGGCTTGCTCGCCGCCACCATCACCGGCGGGCCGCCGCCGGGGAGTTCGCGGACGGCCCGGATCGTGTCCGCCACTCGCCGCAGCCGCTCGCCCGGTGTCCCGAACTCCATGCCCAGCGTCGCGGCGTCGCGCTCGGCGCCCGGCCGCCCGCCCCCGATGCCCAGTTCGAAGCGGCCACCACTCAGGAGCTGCAGAGTGCTGGTCTCCCAGGCCACCGATCCGGGCGTGCGGTTCGGGGCGCTGAGCACATAGGTGCCGACCCGCAGCCTCTCGGTGCACGTCGCAGCGGCGGCCAGCGCCGCGAACGGTGACAGCGTGTGCACGGTGTCCGGGACGAGCAGGGTGTCGTAGCCGAGTTCCTCCGCCTGCCGCGCGGTGGTGGTCCACTCCGCGCCGGTACGCGCTGTTGCGGCCACCACGCCGAATCGAAACGTCATGGTCTCAGCGTGGTGCCGCCCCCGGGACGGTGTCGTCGTCCCGGGAGCGGCGTTCCGGCTACTGCGGGGAGCGTAGGTACGGCCGGGTGATCAGCTCCAGGGCGTGGCCGGCCGGGTCCTTGAAGTACACGCCGCGGCCGTCGTGCTCGGTGTTGGTCTCGCCCGAGCGCTGCATCTGCGGGTCCGCCCAGTGCTCGATGCCGCGCTCCTGGAGCAGCGCGTACGCCCGGTCGAAGTGCTCGTCGTCCACCAGAAAGGCGTAGTGCTGCATCTGGATCTCGACCGGCGGCTCGGCGAACTGGAGCAGCACGCCGCCGTCCAGCTGCAGGTTGGTGAAGAAGCCCCAGGACGGGGCGTCGGCTGCTTCCAGCACGTCACGGTAGAAGGCGGCCGAGACGGTGCGGTCCTTCGCGGCGATGATGGTGTGGTTGAACGTCGCGCTCAATGTCGTCCCTACTGCTCGATCCCTGTCACGGAGAGCAGCCACCCAGGGTGGATGAGCCCACGGAGGATGGCCGAACAGCTTTCCCTCCGTGTCGGCCCATCCGGGGCTCGACAGGAACCTATCAGGTAGCGCTCGAGATCATCAGGGCGCTGCGCAGGCCGGTGATGTCCAGGACGCGGAGCAGGAAGTCGCCGACGTTGGTCAGAGCCAGCACCGCGCGGGCATGCTGGGCTTTACGGCTGAGCACCACCAGGGTGCCCAGGCCCTGCGAGTCGCAGAAGGTCACGCCGGACATGTCGAGCACGATCCGGGAAGGTGGTTCCGGTTCCAGCAGGGTCTCGTTCACCATGGCCGACAATTTGGCCACCGTGAGCACGTCGATCTCACCGGCGAGGTGGAAGACAACCTCGTCGGGGGCTCGCTCAACCGCGATGGACAGCTCCGGTCGCTCCACCGGGTCAGCCTATCGCGAGCGGTGGAATCCAGCCTGTTGGCACGGTTCATCCGCCCCGCACCGACCCACCGATCGTGACCTGTACAACCTGCCCCCGGGGCTGCTAAGGCGGCCGCGGCCCGGCGCTGACAGAATGGGATTCGCCGTGACCACCTCAAACCACGCCGCGGGCAGTCCGTACCCGGACGAGGCCCCGGTCTCCCAGGCCCTGTTCGACCGCGCCAAGGGCATCGTGCCCGGCGGGGTCAATTCACCCGTGCGTGCGTTCAACTCCGTGGGCGGCACGCCCCGGTTCATGACCCGCGGCGAGGGGCCGTGGATGGTCGACGCCGACGGGCGCCGCTACGTGGACCTGGTCTGCTCGTGGGGTCCGCTGATCCACGGGCACGCGCACCCGGCGATCGTCGCCGCCGTGCAGGCCGCCGCCGCGCTCGGCACCAGCTTCGGCACCCCGACGCAGGGCGAGGTGGAGCTGGCCGAGGAGATCGTCCGGCGCACCCCCGTCGAGCAGGTCCGCCTGGTCAGCTCGGGCACTGAGGCGACCATGACGGCGATCCGGCTGGCCCGCGGTTTCACCGGCCGCAGCAAGATCGTCAAGTTCGCCGGCTGCTACCACGGCCACGTCGACGCGCTGCTGGCCGCGGCCGGATCCGGGGTCGCCACGCTGGGCCTGCCCGATTCGCCGGGGGTCACCGGCGCGGCCGCCAGCGAGACCATCGTGCTGCCGTACAACGACGTCGCCGCGGTCGAGGCCGTGTTCCGGGACAACGACGACATCGCCGCGATCATCACCGAGGCCGCCGCCGGCAACATGGGCGTGATCGCGCCGCGGCCCGGCTTCAACCAGCGGCTCGCCGAGCTCGCCCACGCCGCCGGGGCCCTGCTCATCGTCGACGAGGTGATGACCGGCTTCCGGGTGTCACCGGGCGGCTGGGCCGGGCTCGACCCCGTGGACGCCGACCTCTTCACGTACGGCAAGGTCATGGGCGGTGGCCTGCCCGCCGCGGCCTTCGGCGGCCGCACCGAGATCATGTCCCGGCTGGCCCCGGCCGGGCCGGTCTATCAGGCCGGCACGCTCTCCGGTAACCCGCTGGCCTGCGCGGCCGGGCTGACCAGCCTGCGGCTGGCCGACGACGCCGTCTACAAGCGGCTCGACGAGGTCGCCGCCACGATCGGCGCGCTCGCCTCGGACGCCCTGAGCACCGCGGGCGTCCCGCACCGGCTGTCCTCCGCCGGCAACATGTTCTCCGTCTTCTTCACCGACGCCGAGGTGGTCGACTACGACTCGGCGAAGACCCAGGACGTGGCCGCGTTCCGGGCGTTCTTCCACGCGATGCTCTCCCGCGGTGTCTACCTGCCGCCGAGCGCGTTCGAGTCGTGGTTCGTGTCGACGGCGCTCGACGACGCCGCCTTGGAGCAGATCAGCGCGGCACTGCCGGCGGCGGCGCGGGCCGCCGCGGCAGCGGGGGGAGCACAATCTTGAGCCCGACCAAGACCACGGTGCACGTGCTGCGGCACGGCGAGGTCCACAACCCAGGCAAGATCCTGTACGGCCGCCTGCCCGATTTCCACCTCTCCGAGCTGGGCCGGCAGATGGCCAAGGCGGCCACCGAGGCGCTCGCCGACCGTGACGTCACGCACGTCGTGGCCAGCCCGCTGGAACGTGCGCAGGAGACGGCCGAGCCCTTCGCGGCCCACTTCAAGCTCGAGACGGCCACCGACACCCGGCTGATCGAGAGCGCCAACTTCTTCGAGGGCAAGAAGGTGTCGGTCGGCGACGGCGCGTTCAGCAACCCGCGCAACTGGTGGGTGCTGCGCGACCCGATCACCCCGTCGTGGGGCGAGGCCTATCTGCAGATCGCCCAGCGGATGTTCGCCGCCGTGCAGGCCGCCCGGGTCGCCGCCGAGGGGCACGAGGCGGTCTGCGTCTCGCACCAGCTGCCGATCTGGACCCTGCGCCGGTACGTCGAGAAGAAGCGCCTCTGGCACGACCCGCGCCGCCGCCAGTGCGGCCTGGCCAGCCTCACCTCGTTCGTCTTCGAGGACGCGAAGGTCGTCGGCATCGAGTACGCCGAGCCCGCCGCCGCTCTGGTGGCCATGTCCCCGGGCGCCCGGACGGCCAAGGGGGCATGACCGTGCGCCGGCTCACCGCAGTCGCCCTCACCGCCGTCGTCACGGCCGGTGCGCTGGCCGGTTGCGGGGAGCAGAGCTGGGAGAAGAAGTGCGCGACGAACGCCGACCGGGTGATCGAGTGCACCCCGGACCAGCGTCCGGAGGCCCGCGCGGTCACCGGTGAGCTGCTGGCCGGCGGCACGTACGACGTCACGCAGGACCGCGGCAAGGTGGTCGTCGTCAACTTCTGGGGCTCGTGGTGCAACCCGTGCCGGGCCGAGGCCGACGACCTGGAGCGCACGTACCAGGCCACCAAGGCCAAGAACGTGACGTTCGTGGGGGTCAACTCGCGTGACGAGAAGGATCCGGCGAAGGCGTTCGAGCGCGGCTTCGGCGTGACCTATCCGAGCATCTACGACCGGGACGGCAGCGTCGCCCTCAAGTTCGACGTCACCCAGGTCACCACTCCGGCCACGCTGATCCTCGATCGGCAGGGCCGGATCGCCGCGGGCATCCGCGGGGCCACCACGATCGGTGTGCTGCAGCCGGTGGTGGAGCGGATCGCCGTCGAAGGCCCGGGCTGACATGGGGGAGACCTTCGCCGACGTCGCCAGCAGTGGTCCGTTGCTGCTGGCCATCGGGGCTGCCGCGATAGCCGGGCTGGTCAGCTTCCTGTCGCCGTGCGTGCTGCCGCTCATGCCCGGCTACCTGTCGTACGTCACCGGGCTCGCCGGTGCGGATCTCGACGCCGCGCTGGGGGTGCCGCCCAAGTCCCAGCCTGAGCCGGGACCGGAGCCGGGCGGGTCCGTCGCCGTGGCCACGAAGCCGCGGGTGCGGACCGCCGGGCGCGGCCGGGTGCTGGCCGGGACGGTGCTGTTCGTCGTCGGCTTCTCCGTGGTGTTCATGCTGCTGGCCACGCTGGTGGCCAACATCGGCCTGGCCCTCAAGACGCACGAGCGCACGCTCAACATCGTGCTCGGGGTGCTGATCATCGTGCTCGGCCTGATGTTCATCGGCCTGGTCCCCGGTATGCAGGGCCAGGCCCGGATCAACTGGCTGCCCAACGCCGGCCTGGCCGGGGCGCCGGTCCTCGGGGCGCTGTTCGGGCTCTCCTGGCTGCCCTGCACCGGCCCCACCCTGGGCGCGGTCCTCGGCCTGGCCACCACCAGCGGGCAGACCGACCGGGCCGTCGTGCTGGCCCTGGCCTACAGCCTCGGGCTGGGCGTGCCGTTCGTGCTGTTCGGGCTCTTCTTCCGCCGGCTGCTCGGGGTCTTCAAGGCCGTGCGCCGCAACAGCCGGTGGGTCACCCGGATCGGTGGCGTGCTGCTGGTGCTGGTCGGGCTGGCCCTGGTCACCGGCGGCTGGAACAGTTTCCTGATCTGGCTGGTCACGACCTTCAACTTCGACGCCGGGACCCTGCTGTGACCGCTGTCGAGCAGCGCCCCGCGCCCGCGGCCGAGCCACCGCCGCGCCGGCCCAACCGGCTGTGGGCGCTGCTGCGCAACTCCTGGCGGCAGCTGACCAGCATGCGCACGGCCCTGGTGCTGCTCTTCCTGCTGGCCGTGGCCGCGATTCCGGGCTCGGTGCTGCCGCAGCGCGCGATCAACCCGGAGAACGTCGCCACCTACTTCCGGGAACATCCCGACCTGGCCCCGGTGCTGAGCCGGCTGGGCGGCTTCGGCGTCTACGCCTCGCCCTGGTTCGCGTCCATCTACCTGCTGCTGTTCACCTCGCTGGTCGGCTGCGTGATACCGCGGCTGCTCGACCACGTGCGGGCGCTGCGCACCGTACCCCCGGATGCTCCTCGCCGGCTGGAGCGGCTGCCGCAGCATGCGGCGGCCGAGCCGCGACCGGACGATCCGGCCGCCGCGGCCGCTGCCGTCGCCGCGGGCTTGCGCCGGCACCGCTTCCGCACGGTCGTGCGCGAGCGGCCGGACGGCACGTGGACGGTCTCGGCCGAGAAGGGCCTGCTCAAGGAGACCGGCAACCTGCTGTTCCACTTCGCACTGCTGGCGGTGCTGATCGGGGTGGGCTTCGGGCACTGGTACGGCTGGCACGGCAACCGCCTCCTGGTGCAGGGCGACGACCTGGGCTTCTGCAACTCGGTGACGCAGTACGACGAGTCCTCCCTCGGCCCCCGCCTGGACGCGGCCGACCTGCCGTTCTTCTGCCTGCGGCTGACCGACTTCGAGGCGACGTACCAGAGCAACGGCCAGCCCAAGTCGTTCGGCGCGCAGGCCACCGTGCAGACCGAGCAGGACGGGCCGTGGCGCCCGACCGAGTTCACGGTCAACCACCCCCTGCGCCTGTCGCAGGCCAACGTGCACCTGCTCGGCCACGGCTACGCGCCGATCCTGCGGTTCACCGATCGTTTCGGCCAGCAGCAGACCCGGATCGTGCCGTTCCTGCCGCGCGACCAGATGCTCACCAGCGAGGGCGTCGCGCAGTTCCCCGACGTCAACATCGACCCGAAGACCAACCAGCGCGACGAGGACCTGCAGGTCGCCTTCGAGGGTGTCTATCTGCCCACGGTCGATCCGAAGGGCGGCCCGACCTCGATCTTCCCGGCCGAACGGGAGCCGGCGCTGTTCCTGACGGCGTACCGGGGCAATCTCGGGGTCGACGCCGGCCTGCCCGGCTCGGTCTACGCGCTGGACCGGAGCCAGCTGGCCAACGGCCAGCTCAAGCAGGTCAGCGGCGAACGGCCGCAGCGGCTGACGCCGGGCCAGACCTGGACCCTGGACGACGGCACCAAGCTGGAGTTCGTCGGCACCCGGCAGTTCGCCACCCTCGCGGTGCGCTACGACCCGACCCAGCCGCTGGTGCTGGGCGGTGCGGTGCTGGGTCTGCTCGGGCTGATGCTGTCGCTGTCCGGGCACCGCCGCCGGGTGTGGTTCCGGGTTTCGCCCCCGGCCGGGTCCGAGTCGGGCACCGGCGGTAGTTTGATGGAGGCCGGTGGTCTGCCGCGCACCGACTATCCGGGCTTCCACGAGGAGTTCGAGCAGGTCGTGGCGGCGGCGCGCCGGACGCCGGAGGAGAGGACGCCGTGATGGCGGAGTTGTCTGACCAGTTGATGGCCTTCACCGTGCTGGCGTACCTGGCCGCGATGGTCTGTTACGCGGCGGAGTACGCGTTCGGCAACCGCAGCCACATCGGCCGCGCGGCGACCCGGCCGGCCCGCCAGCTCGTCGGCTCCGGCGGACCGGGCGAGGTGGAGGTGCCGCCCGCGGACGACGTCGTGCCGCCGGCGCCGCCCCGGGACCGCGGTGCCCTGCTCGGCCTGATCGGCGTCGGGCTCACCTGGCTCGCCTTCGCGCTGCACCTGGGCACGGTGGTCACCCGCGGCGTCGCGGCGCACCGCATGCCGTGGGGCAACATGTACGAGTTCATCCTCGCGGTGACCCTCGTCGGCTCGGCGGTCTGGCTCGGTGTGATCACCCGCAAGCCGGCCGTGCGCCACCTCGGCCTGTTCACCGCGCTCGCGCTGGTCGTGCTGCTCGGCGCGGCCGGGCTGATCGCGTACACGCCGGTCAGCCCGCTGGTGCCGGCGCTGAACTCGTACTGGTACGTCGTGCACGTCTCGACGATCATCATCGCCTCCGGCATCCTGCTGATCGGGGCGGTACCGGCCGCGATGTTCCTGGTCCGGGACGGCTACGACCGGGGCAAGCGGAACTTCCCGTACACGCTGGGGGCGAAGGTGCCGGCGGCGGAGCTGCTGGAGCGGCTCACGTTCCGGCTGCACGCGTTCGCCTTCCCGCTGTTCACCTTCGGTGCGCTGATCGCCGGACCGCTGTGGGCCGAGGCGTCGTGGGGGCGCTACTGGGCCTGGGACCCCAAGGAGGTCTGGGCGTTCATCTCCTGGGTCGTCTACGCGGCGTACCTGCACGCCCGCGCGACCCCGAGCGTCAAGCGCACCACCGCGACCTGGATCGCCCTGCTGGGCTTCGTGACGATGCTGATGAACCTGTTCGGCGTCAACCTGTTCTTCGAGGGCCTGCACTCGTACGCCAACGCCGGCGGGATGTAAGCCGTTGCGCCCGCCGCGCTGAACCACCAACGGGCGGCCGCGGGCCCGCTTGCGGACGCTGGCGCAGTTCCAGGACCGGGCCGCAAGGGTGGTCGACACCGGGATGGGGATCTCTACGCCCTGCAGGAGTGCGCCTACCGCTGAACTCGTCCCCCGCCCCGCCACCCGGGGCGGGGGGACGAGCTCACCGGCCGAGCGTCTCGCGGTTCAGCCCGATCGTCCCGGCCTGTGCGCCCCACCCGCCGAGCGCCCCGGAGGCAGGCCCTCCCCGGCCGACCTCCCCGGCCTGGCGGTGCCACTGGGCGTGCAACGCCGGGTCGACCACCCAGCTGCCGCAGGCCGGGCAGGTGTGGCCCGAACCCGTGAAGGCCGGGGCCACACTCGGCGCCGCGGTGGGGGCCGGCTCGGTCGCGGTCCGCTCGCGCATCCCGCCCGGCCTGCGCCGCAACGTGTTCGCCGCGGTCCAGAGGTGGAACCATTCCCGGACGACGGTCTGCGTCGGCACCCCGAGCTCGGCGGCGAGCCCTTCGACCAGAGGCCAGGACGGCACCATCTTGCCGGCGAACACCTTGGACAGGGTGCCCTTGCTGTAGTGGACGGCTTCGCTGAGCACGCCCAGCGACGGCTTGCCCGCGTTCACATGGGCGAAGGTCAGGCGTTCGGCCAGCTCACGGAGTGCGGTTTCCGGGTCCATCAGTTTGGCCCGCATACGGGCCGCTTCGTGCTCCAGCGCCAGGGCTTCGCTGGACGGCCGGCGGAAGGTGGCGAAGTCGGCGCGGTGCCGGCCCTCGTTCGGTTCCCCGGGTTCCTGCACCGCGCCGGTCATCACGTCCGTCCTCCGGCCGCGATGTAACTGACTGTCACTGCACTTGCTCCTTGGGGTGATGAGTCGTCAATGGAATTGGTCTCGGGCCATAGCTCAAGGAAGGCGCGGGGTCCCGTTCGTGGGCGAAACCCCCGCCGTGCTTGATTGTGCACCAGGGCGCCGACGTATTCCAGCACGCAGCGTCGCTGTTGTGCGGGGGCTTGATAGGTCATCGGCCGGCCGTGACCTGCGGGGGAAAAGGGCCTACCCTCCGGTAGTGTCAGCGGTGGAATGAAAAAGGGGCCGGAGCGAAGTTGCGCCGACCCCTTGATCACTTCCGGAAGCTGCCACGACAACTGCTTTCCGGGTCCTGCTCATTCGATGCCGGCCCGAGACCAATCAGACGCACCATCGAGCGGAAATGCGCTGACTTCCGCGGTGGCCACCATACCGGCCGGCACCCGCGATCTCCACAGCGGCGGCCGAAAGCGCTGGCGAGGCCCCGGATCCTGGACCGGGCCGGGCGCTGGTCCCCGGTGGTCGCCGGTGCTGCCGGTGCCACCGTACGGTGGGCCCGGTCCATTCAAGGCGCTCACCAGGGCATTCATCCGCACGATGATCTTTGTCGGCCGGCCCGCGAAGATCCATTCCGGGAATGATCGTTTCCGTGGTCTCGCCCGTCCGGGTGTAAACGAATGTCTTTACGTGGTCCGGGGCCGCCGAAATGGGTCCGTCGGCGGCCACAAAGGCAGGGAGCGCTCTCCAGGGTGTTCGTTATCGGCACGAGATGTGCTGAGCTGCCACGGCGAAGGTGGAGAAATTGACCCGGCCGACGTTCCGACGGGTCGGGTCCATTCATTACCCGGGCTCTTTTGATCTGTCGCGATCGATATTTGTCGGCCGCGGGCCGCCGCCTTTCCGGCCTGGTGGACGTCCGGGGCGGCGCGCGGCGCAGCGCTACGGTGGGTAACGAGCCGGGTTCGAGGTGAGACCGTTGCGGATATTTTCCTGAGGTCAAGTACCGCGTGTCGGGTGCCCGACGCTGCGGCGTCTCCCGGTCGGGAGCGATCGCTATGGGCGTTCCTCGGCCGAGGGCGTGACGCCGGTCGGGGAGCCGGCCCCCACACCACCCGCGCAGTCGCCGGCCGTCCAGGTGTCGTAGCGGGTCACCCAGTCCAGGCAGAAGCCGCCGGCCCGCTGCTGGGCCTGGTCGCCGATCTGGGTGTCGACGTCGTCGCGCCAGTACCGGGCCGAGCCGCCGTCCGGCGGGCGGAGCTGGACGTTGTCCACGGTCACCGGAGGAACCACCACCCGGGCCGGGCGGCTCGGGTCGACGTGGACCTCGACATACTGCTCGACGTACGCCCGAGAGCCGACGGGCAGCTGCTGTGCGGTCAACAGGTTCCACCGGTTGTTCCACCACAGCCACGCCTGCCAGACGTTGTTCGCGTCCGTGTGCAGGTCCAGCCAGATCTTGTCGCCCGGCTTGAGCTGATACTGGTCGTAGAACTGCCAGGTCTTGGTGTTGGTGTTGAACGTGTAGATGTGCTGGCGGCCGCCACCGGCCCAGCCCGTCTCGGCCCACCCCGCCTCCAGCCAGGCGATGGATCCGGCGCCCATGTCGCGCTTGACCATGAAGCGGCCGGCCACGAAGTCGTACGTGTTGCGCCGGACCGCGCCGTCGACGATCTCGATGCGGCCGGAGACCCCGCCCCACTCGCCGCCGGTGCCGGCGCCGAGGTGGTGATAGCCGCTCGGGGTGGCCCGCTCGCGCATCCGGTCGAGCCGGACGCCGGACTCCAGGATCGGTCCGGTGGCCCGGCAGGCCTTCCGGGCGCTCCGGCCGGCCGGCTCGGTCGGCGCTGTGACAGACGCCTCACCGCCCGCGCAGGCGGGGAGCCGGTGGTTGCGGTGCGAGGCGGCCGGAGCCGCCGTCATCAGCGCCGTGACCAGGCCACCCAGGGCGCACCAGCGCGCCACGGACCGGAATTTCAAGCTGCCCACCTCGCCCCTGACCAGCGCGGAAACCACATCTCTGGCTCAACGCCGGACGAGATCCCCCGGTGACGGTTCCCGCCCGCCGATCACTTGCCGTCCCGTGGTGCAAGACTGGGAACATGGCTGCCAAGGGCTTCCCGTACCACGATCTGCAGAGCTTCATCGCGGCCCTGGAAGCGGCCGGTGAGCTGCGCCGGGTCCGCGTACCGGTCGATCCGACGCTGGAGATCAGCGAGATCGTCACCCGCACCGTCCGGGCCGGCGGCCCGGCCCTGCTCTTCGAGCGCCCGACCCGCGGTGACATGCCGATCGTCGTCAACCTCTTCGGTACGGAGAAGCGGATGGCGATGGCGCTGGGCGTGGACAGCCTCGACGACGTCGGCAACCGGATCGGCTCGCTGATCCAGCCGGAGCTGCCGGTCGGCTGGTCCGGCATCCGCGAGGGCATCGGCAAGGTGCTGCAGCTCAAGTCGGTCCCGCCCAAGAAGGTCAAGAGCGCCCCCTGTCAGGAGGTCGTGCTCAAGGGCGACGAGGTCGACCTGGGCAAGCTGCCCGGCCTGCAGGTCTGGCCCGGCGACGGCGGCATCTTCCACAACTACGGGCTGACCCACACCAAGCACCCGGAGACCGGCAAGCGCAACCTCGGCCTCTACCGGCTGCAGCAGCACTCGAAGAACACGCTCGGCATGCACTGGCAGATCCACAAGGACAGCACCGCCCACCACGCGGTCGCCGAGCGCCGGGGCGAACGGCTGCCGGTGGCCGTCGCGATCGGCTGCGACCCGGTGGTCAGCTATGCGGCCAGCGCCCCGCTGCCCGGCGACATCGACGAATACCTGTTCGCCGGCTTCTTGCGCGGCGAGCGTGTGGAGATGGTCGACTGCCTGACCGTGCCGTTGCAGGTGCCCGCGCAGGCGCAGATCGTCCTCGAGGGCTACCTGGAGCCGGGGGAGCGTGCGCCCGAGGGCCCGTTCGGCGACCACACCGGTTTCTACACACCCGTCGAGCCGTTCCCGGTGCTGCACATCGAGTGCATGACCATGCGCAAGCAGCCCGTCTACCACTCGATCGTCACGTCGAAGCCGCCGCAAGAGGACCACGGCCTCGGCAAGGCCACCGAGCGGATCTTCCTGCCGTTGCTGAAGATGCTGATCCCGGACATCGTCGACTACGACATGCCGGCCGCCGGGGTGTTCCACAACTGCGTGATCGTCTCGATCCGCAAGCGCTACCCGAAGCACGCGCAGAAGATCATGAGTGCGGTCTGGGGTGCCCACCTGATGTCGCTGTCCAAGCTCATCGTGATCGTCGACGAGGACTGCGACGTGCACGACTACAACGAGGTGGCGTTCCGGGCCTTCGGCAACGTCGACTACGACCACGACCTGCTCATCACCCAGGGCCCGGTGGACCACCTCGATCACGCCTCCTACCAGCAGTTCTGGGGTGGCAAGGCGGGGCTGGACGCGACCCGTAAGCTGCCCGGCGAGGGCTACACCCGGGGCTGGCCGGAGGAGATGACCATGGCGGACGAGGTCGTCTCGCTGGTCGACAAGCGGTGGAAGGAATACGGCATATGACAGCGGTCGCCGCGGCGCCGGAGCAGCCAGGCAAGATCAGGTCTTTCCTGAAGCTGGTGGCGATCGAGCACTCGGTCTTCGCGCTCCCGTTCGCCTACCTGTCCGCCCTGGTCGCCATGGACCGCGCCGGCACCGGCGTGCGCTGGGTCGACCTGCTGCTGGTCACGATCGCCATGGTCTCCGGGCGCACCTTCGCCATGGCGGCCAACCGGATCCTGGACCGCAAGATCGACGCGCAGAATCCGCGTACCCGCAATCGCGAGCTGGTCACCGGGGCCGTCAGCGTGCGCACGGCCTGGACCGGCGCCGCCGTGTCCCTGGTCGTGCTCTTCGCCGCCGCGGCCCTGCTCAACCCGCTCTGCCTGATCCTGTCGCCGCTCGCGGTGATCCCGCTGGTGATCTACCCGTACGCGAAGAGGTTCACCAACTTCCCGCACTACGTGCTGGCCCTGGCGCAGGCCGTCGCGCCGGTCGGGGCGTGGCTGGCGATCACCGGCACGTTCGACGGCTCGGGCCCGGCCTGGGTGCTCGGCGTCGCGGTCGGGCTGTGGATCGGCGGCTTCGACATCATCTACGCCTGCCAGGACGTCGAGGTCGACCGGCGGATCGGCGTGCACTCCACGCCGGCCCGCTTCGGCGTCCGCACCGCGCTGCACATCTCCACCGCCACCCACGTGCTGACCTTCGCGCTGTTCGTGTGGTTCGGCCAGCTCGTCGGGCTCGGCTGGCTGTGGTGGATCGGCCTGGCCCTGACCGCGGCCGCCTTCGCCTACCAGCACGTCGTGGTCACCCCCACCGACCTCTCCAAGGTCAACCGGGCGTTCTTCACGGCCAACGGCTTCGTGGGCATAGCCCTGTTCGTCTTCGCCGTCCTCGATCTGATTCTGCTGTAACTTTCCGGCCGCCGACTTCCGTCTACTAGCTGTGAGTGACAGAGACAGGGAGTTCAGCGCCTTCGTAGCCGCGCAGATGGAGCCGCTGCGCGGGCTCGCCTATCTCACCTGCGGCGACTGGCAGGCGGCTGAGGACGCGGTCCTCATCGCGCTGGCAAAGTTGTACGTGAAGTGGCGGCGCATCGACAACCCGGGCGCGTACGCGCGCACCGCCGTGGTCCGTGCGGCGATCGACGAGACCCGCCGCCCGTGGTGGCGGCGGGAGCGCGCGCAGAGCAATGCCATGCCCGACCGGCCCAACCTGCGTGACGACACGAACGCCGTCGACGAACGGCTGCGGATCCGTGACGCACTGCAGAAGATCCCCGCGCGGCTGCGTGCCGTGCTGACTCTGCGCTACCTGGAGGGCTTGAGCATCCAGGAGACCGCAGAGGCCCTGGGGTGCCCGGAAGGAACCGTCAAGAGCTACACCTCGCGGGGCCTGGAGGCCCTGCGCACCGCCATGGGCGCCGAGGTGTTCGTCAACAGGGAGAATTACCGTGCCGCACGAGCTGTCTGACATGTTGCAGGAAGCCAAGTCGGATGCCCCGCCCCCGCGCTACAGCGTGCAGGACGCACTGACGGCCGGGCGCAAGCGGCAGCAGCGCCGGCGTGCGCTGTGGGCCGGCACCGGATCAGCCGCCGTCGTGCTCGCCGTCGCCGGGGCGGTCGCCGTGCCCCAGCTGCTGCCCGACGGCAACAACAAGTCCGCGACGGTGAACTCCGGAGCGGCCGCCCCGAAGGCCGAGAAGCCGGCCAAGAAGGCGTTCGCCTACCCGTCCACCGAGTTCTCCGGCACGTTCACCGAGTACAAGGTGGGAGAGCTCACCGTCGACGGCGCCGTGCTGGTGACCCCGGGCTACCAGGTCGCCTCGATCACCGCGCCGGGCAAGGGCCAGGCGTACGAGGACGAGAACGGTGGGCGGTACTACACGCCGAACGTCATCGGGCACGTGGTGACGTACGCCAAGGGCGCCTTCGACCCGGCCAAGGCGAAGAAGGACCCCAAGGCGGGCGCCGGCTGGTTCCACGCCGGTGAGAAGAAGGAGGCCATCAAGCCCGGCCTCCCGGCCCCGTACGCCGAGTCGACCTACACCTGGAAGTACGCCGACGACGCCTGGGCGCAGGTCATCGTGCAGGGCAGGCTCAAGTACCCGGCGACGAAGCTGGAGTCGATCGCCCAGGGCCTCACCGGAGGTCCCGAGCAGCCGGTGAAGGTCGGCCTCAAGCTGGGCTACGTGCCCGCGGGCTTCGAGCTCGGTGCGGCCGGGACGACGTCGGACTACCTCGGGGCCACCTTCGACGGCACGTCCTACCTGCGCCTGATCAAGGGCGACTTCCCGTACAAGAAGCTCACCGGCCCGGTCGGCGACCCGTTCATCGTGGGGGACACCCAGCTGCCCATCCTGTCGCTGCAGGTCTACCCGGCGAGGGAGCAGAAGTACCAGGCGCCGGGGAACGCTCCCTACTGCCCGCAGGAAGGCCTCTGCTACCGCTACACCGCCGACAAGAAGTTCTTCGTCGAGCTCAACGGGGGCGGCTTCATCGGCAACACCGAGATGATCAAGATGCTCAAGGACGTGAAGTTCGCCGACCCGAAGGACGAGTCGACCTGGTTCGCGGCCACCGAGGCCGTCAGCTGATCATCGCCTGGGGCATGCTGGAAGCATGCGTACCCCGTGGATCGTCGGTGTCTCCGGAGCTTCCGGCACGCCCTACGCGAAGGCCGTTCTGAACGGGCTCCTCGACGCCGGCGAAGCAGTCGACCTGGTCGTCTCCAAGGCGGCCAGGTTGACGCTGCTCGACGAGACCGGTGCGACCGTACGGGACGCGCACTGGAAAGACGACGTGCAGCAGTGGCTCGGCCGGGACCTCCGTGACCTGAACTACTGGCCCGCCGGTGACCTGGCCGCCGGTCCGAGCAGCGGCTCCTACCCGGCGAAGGGGATGGCGGTCGTGCCCGCCAGCACGGCCGCGTGTGCCGGCATCGCGATCGGGCTGTCCAAGGACCTGCTCCAGCGGGCCGCCGAGGTGAACCTCAAGGAGCGCCGCCGTACGGTGGTCGTGCCCCGCGAGACCCCGGTGACCCGCAGCCACCTGGAGCACCTGATCGCCCTGCACGACGCCGGGGCGGTGGTCCTACCGGCCAGCCCCGGCTTCTACGGCTCGGGCGCGCAGGCGACCGCCGGCCAGTTGGTGGACTTCGTGGCCGGCAAGGTGCTGGACGCTCTGGGCGTACCCCATCAGCTCTTCACGCGATGGGCGGGAGAACTGAATCAGCGCAGTCCGTTGGGCGGGCCGTAGCTCTGCCCCGGATTGGTGGGTCCGCCGTTGCGCGGGCGGTTGGCCGCGTCGTCCTCGCGCATCTCCTCGACGACACCGTCGCCCTCGAGCAGCGCGCGCACCTCGGACTCGCGGAACCGGCGGTGGCCACCCGGAGTACGGATGCTGCCGATACGTCCGGCGGCTGCCCAGCGCGTGACCGTCTTCGGGTCCACCCGGAACAGCGCGGCCACCTCCCCGGGCGTCAGCAGTCGATCTCCTGTGTCCACGGCCCTCTCCTCGCGTCGTGTTGGAGCGCCGTTGGTCACAGTGCGTGTCGGCGTGCTCGATCGGGACGTAGTGCCATTAGAGCATCGCCAAAAACAGCAAGTCGCTGAAATGCGGAAAAAGCCCCGATTGCGACGTTGACCATTATCCTTGCTGCGTCCGGCGGTCCGAGCCCGCTACCGGGCGTGAGGTAGCAGGACGTGTCGCACTAACCTCTGAAGCCATGGACGCCATCGACCTGCGCCTGATCGACCTGTTGCGGGACAACGCCCGCTCCTCGTACGCGGAGCTGGCCCGGCAGGTGGGGCTCTCCGCGCCCGCCGTGCACGAGCGGGTGGGCAAGCTGGAAGCCGCCGGCACGATCCGGGCGTACCGCGCCGAGGTCGAGCACGAGGCCATCGGGCTGGGTGTCACCGCCCTGATCGGCATCGTCGAGGACTCCGGCGCGGACACCGACGACGTGCTGTCCGCGCTGCGGGTGATGCCCGAGATCGAGTCGTGCTACTTCATGGCGGGCGTGGAGTCGTACCAGCTCACCGTCCGGGTGGGCACGATCGCCGAGCTGGAGCAGCTGATCGTCCGCATCAACCGGACGCGCGGCGTAGCGTCGACCAGGACGGCCATCGCGCTGTCCACGAAGTGGGAGAACCGCCCCCAGCCCGGCCTCGACCCGACGGCAGGTTGAGCCATGGACCAGCACGACCGCTGTGACGACACCGCCCGGGAGTGGGCCCGCGAGGCGATCGCGCTCGTGGAGGCGGACGCGAACCGCTCGGCCGACACTCACCTGCTGCCGTTCCCGCTGCCCCGCTCCTGGGGCATCGACCTCTACCTCAAGGACGAGTCGTCGCACCCCACCGGTTCGCTCAAGCACCGGCTGGCCCGCTCACTCTTCCTGTACGCCCTCTGCAACGGCTGGATCGGCCCGCACACCCCGGTCGTCGAGGCGTCCTCCGGCTCGACCGCGGTCAGCGAGGCGTACTTCGCCCGGATGCTCGGGCTCGAGTTCATCGCGGTGATGCCGGCGAGCACGTCGCCCGAGAAGATCTCGCTGATCGAGTTCCAGGGCGGCAAGTGCCACCTCGTCACCGACCCGACGGCGGTCGTCGCGGCGGCCCGTACGCTCGCGGCCGACCTCGGCGGCCACTTCATGGACCAGTTCACCCACGCCGAACGGGCCACCGACTGGCGCGGCAACAACAACATCGCCGAGTCCATCTACCTGCAGCTGGCGCTGGAGCGGCATCCCGTACCGGCGTGGATCGTGGTCGGGGCCGGCACCGGCGGCACCAGCGCGACCATCGGCCGGTACGCCCGCTACCGGCAGCTGAACACCAAGCTGTGCGTGGTCGACCCGGAAGGGTCGGCGTTCTGGCCGGCCTACGTCTCCGGCGACTGGACGGTGTCCACCGGCCGCGGCTCACGGATCGAGGGCATCGGCCGCCCCCGCGTGGAGGCCTCCTTCCAGCCCGCGGTGGTCGACCGGATGGTGCAGGTGCCGGACGCGGCCTCGCTGGCGGCGATGCGGGCCGGCTCGGCGGTGCTCGGGCGCCGGGTCGGCGGCTCGACGGGCACGAACCTGTGCGGGGCCTTCGGCCTCATCGCGGAGATGCGGGCGGCGGGCCACCGCGGGTCGGTGGTCACCCTGATCTGCGACGGCGGCGAGCGGTACGCGGACACGTACTACTCGGACGCCTGGGTCAGCGAGCAGGGCATCACCCTCGAACCACACCTGGCGGCGATTGACACGTTCCTGGCCACGGGTGTCTGGAAGCCTGCCTGAATTGGGGGCAGCGCTGCGGCGGTGGACCTGGGAGGATCTGAGGCCTGTGACGGGTTTCGGGTTCGAGGAGCGCAGTGCACGACGCCGAGGAAGTACCCGCCGCTCCTCCCATGCCGTCCGGGCCTTGGTCTTCGCCGCCGGCCGGGTTCGCCCAGATTCCCGGCCAGCGGCCCCCGCAGGCCAGCGAGTTCTTTCCCTCGACTCACCCGCTGACCCACCCTCTGGTGCAGTCGCCGATCGAGGTCGGTGACCTGCCGCCCGGCATCGTCCCAGTGCCTTTTCCCGCGCCGCCGTCTCGCCGGGGTCGTGGCCTGCTGGTCGGTGCCGCGCTGGCCCTGGCCGCCATGCTCGCCGTCGGTGCCGGTGTCGTCTACGTCAACCGCGCGCCGCTCTCGCTCAACGAGAGCGCCGCGGCGGCCGGCCCGGAGCCCACTGCCGCGCGCACCCCGCTGACGCCCGGCGAGGCCGCCGTCGCGGCGCTCAGGGCCCAGGCGGCCGCCCTGCTGGCCAACAACGAGAAGGCCTGGCTGGCCGCCGTCGACCCGGGCCAGTCCAAACTCCGCGCACGGTACAGCTCGATGTTCCGCTCGCTGCGCGGGCTGGGCGTCAGCCACTTCGACTATCAGACGTCCGCCGACCCTGTCGATGCCAAGAGCGGCACGGTCCAGGTGACGGCCGAGGTCGCGTACTGCTTCAGCACCGACAAGTGTCCGGAGGAGAAAGACAACGCATCGGACGGCCCGCCGACGATCAGCCAGGTCCTGACCTTCAAAAAGGTCAGCGGCCGGTACGTGATCGCGAAGGTCACCGAGAAGAAGAGCCGCAGCCGCCAGCAGCCGACCCCGTGGGAGTCCGGCGACCTCAGCTTCCTCTCCGGCGAGCGGGTCACCGTGATCGGCAACCGCACCGAGCGCAGATACTTCAAGCAGGTGCTGGCTGCCGCCGAGAAGGCCGCCGTCGTCAACGACCGCTTCGCCGGCCTGGTCGGCAACCCTCAGCGCAGATACCGCGTCTACGTCGCCGGGGCCAAACAGTGGAAGACCTGGTACGGCGGCATCACCGACAAATGGGTCATCGGTTACGCGATCCCGCTCAGCGACTCCGGCAGCGACGTGGTCCTCAACATCTCCGCCGTCCGTACGGACAGCGACGTGCTCGCCACCACGCTCCAGCACGAGCTCGCTCACGTCGTCACGCTCGGTGGTGCGTACCGGACGGGCGGCAGCGACGACATGTGGCTGGAGGAGGGCATCGCCGAGTACATCGGCTGGTATCCGAGATCCGCCACGGACAGCTGGCGCCGCTCGGCGGTGCGCTCCCTGCTGGCCGGCAGCAAACGCCCGAAGTCGATCGCCGCGAAGGCCCCCGGCGACAACGCCAGCCCCGACACCAGCGACGCCTTCTACGGCTTCGGCCACTTCACCGCCGACTGCCTCGCCCGCAAGTACGGCCAGGGCGCGCTCTTCACCTTCGTCCGGCTCTACCTGAGGGAGAACCGCGACCTCGACCCGGCGTCCCGGGAGGCGTTCGGCCAGCCGTTCACGACGGTCGACAAGACCTGCCTGACCTGGATCCGCGACAAGGTCTAACGCACCCGCCGGGCCAGCCCGGGATAGTCCACGACGAAGCCCTCGTCATCGACGACCAGGTCCGCACTGAAGGTCTCGGTGGCGAAGCGCACCTGCCCGTCGCCCAGCGCGGTGTAGATCTGGTCCGCCTGCACGATCTCCAGGCTGGGCAGCAGCACCCACGCGACGCTGACCCGGTGGGCCACCCCCGCCTCGGCCTTGAGCAGCCCCAGCCGCCGGATCGGCAACGTGTTGGTCAGCGGCGAACCGGTCAGGTCGACGTCGAACGCCCCGAACAGCAGGTCCGGGTCCTCGGTGCCGGGCAGACCGGCTCCGGGGTGGCCGCCGGCGGTCAGCGCCGCATCCAGATCACCCCGCTCGGTGGTCGAGGTCCGCCACCGCCCACCCTCGGCATCCAGGCGCAAGCTACGACTCCACCCGGCACCCTCGGTGCTCACCTCGAGCGCGGTGGTGACCCAGTCGGGGCCGGTACGCAGCTCGTAGCGGGCGCTGTAGGCGATCGGATCGACGGCCAAGGCGGTGCCTCGAGCGTGCAACCCGGCGTGCGTCTCCACCAGTGCGTGCTCAGCACCGGACGTGTCGCGGCGATCCCAGAAAAGTGAACCCGGCAGAACGGCCATAGTCACCGACTACCCGTTCCCGCCCCGCCATGAACCCCACCACGCGGTTGGTGGTCCGGCTCGATGTCCGCCGCCCGGTTTGTGGCCTGCTCTGACCTTGCCATCCGCTTCCGGGCCCGGCGCGGACCCCCGCCACGTAGAAGAAGGCCCCGGCGCGTGGAGCGCCGGGGCCTTCTTCTACGTGCGATGGATCAGTGAGTGTGCGCCGGACGGCCGGTCGAGAAGCGGCCGTTGCCGGTCTCCCGCCGGTCGTTGCGAGCGGGCTCGCGGCGGAATCCGCCGGGACGCTCGCTCAGGTTGCGCGCCGTCCGGTCGCCGAAGCCGCGCTGGCGGTCGGCGAACGACGGGCGGTCACCCGTCGGCCGGTCGCCGCCGGTCGCCGGCCGGTCGGCGTAGGAACGGTCGCCCGCCGGGCGGTCGCCGTAGGTGCGCTGCTCGCCCCGGGGACGGTCGCTGAACGAGCGCTGCTCGCCACCGCGCGGCCGGTCGCCGTAGGTGCGGTCGCCGCTGCCGCTGCCGCTGCCGCCGCTGAAGCTGCCCCGCGGACGGTCGCCGAACGAACGGTCCCCGCCACCGGTGCGCGGCCGGTCGCCGTAGCTGCTGCCACCGCGGGAACGGTCGCCGTAGCTGCTGCCACCACGCTGCGGCCGGTCACCGAAACGACGCGGCCGGTCGCCACGCTCGCGCGGCTCGGGCTCGATCTTGACCGGGACGCCGCTGGGCTCGCGAGCCCCGGTGACCTTGGCCAGCTGCTCGTCGCCGAGGCGGACCCGCAGCTCGGCCGGCGTGACGCCCGCCTTCAGCATCATCGACGCCGTGGTGCGGCGCTGCTTGGGCAGCACCAGCGTCACGACCGCGCCGGACTCGCCGGCCCGGGCGGTGCGACCCGCGCGGTGCAGGTAGTCCTTCGGGTCCTTGGGCGGGTCCACGTGCATGACCAGCGAGATGCCGTCGACGTGGATGCCGCGCGCCGCGACGTCCGTGGCGACCAGCACGTTCGTCCGGCCTTCCTTGAACTCGGCCAGCGTGCGGGTGCGTACCCGCTGGGTCTTGCCGCCGTGCAGCGCGCCGGCGCGCACGCCGACCGCCGCGAGCTGGTCGACCAGCCGGTCGACGCCCATCTGGGTGCGGGCGAAGACGATGGTCTTGCCGTCCCGGTTGGCGATCGAGGCCGTGATCGGGAACTTGTCGTGCGGCGGGATCAGGAGCATGTGGTGCTCCATCGTGGAGACGCTGGCCTCCGCCGGGTTGGTGGAGTGCGTCACCGGGTCGTGCATGAACCGCTTGACCAGCGCGTCGACGTCACCGTCGAGCGTCGCCGAGAACAGCAGGCGCTGCGCGTCCGCCGGGGTCTTGGACAGCAGCTCGGTGACCTCGGGCAGGAAGCCCATGTCGGCCATCTGGTCGGCCTCGTCCAGGACGGTGACCTCGACCGCGTCGAGCCGGCACGCGCCCCGCTCGATCAGGTCGCCGAGGCGTCCCGGGGTCGCGACGATGACCTCGACGCCGCGCCGCAGCGCGTCCATCTGGCGGTCGTACGGCACGCCGCCGACAGCGGTCTTGAGGAAGACGCCGACCGAGCGGCCCAGCGGCGTCAACGCGTCGGCCACCTGCATGGCCAGCTCACGGGTCGGCACCAGGATCAGGGCCTTGGGCTGGTGCGGCAGCGCCCGGCCACTCTTGGCGATGCGGGCGAGCAGCGGCAGGCCGAACGCCAGCGTCTTGCCGGAGCCGGTCTGGCCACGGCCGAGCACGTCCCGGCCCGCGAGGGCGTCGGGCATGGTCGCGGCCTGGATCTCGAACGGGGCGATGATGCCCTCGCGGCTCAGCACCCGGACGAGCTCGGCGGGGATGCCCAGCTCGGCGAAGGTCGGCACGGCGGGGGCGGGGGTCTCGACGACCTCGACCTCGTGGGTCTCGGTCAGCGCCACCGCGGCCTCAGGGGTGACCTGGGCGGCATCGGTGGCGTCGGTGCTGGGGGTGCCGCCGGACTCGGCGAGAACTTCTTCAACGGACGGGAACGTGCTGGGATCAGCGAAAGTGGTCAAGAGAACCTCTCTACGGGGGCGCATGCTCGCGTATGGCCCGCCGCAGCTAAGAACGACCAGCCGCTGAAATGACCGCAAGAACGCCCGAGGCGTGCGCCTTGAGGGCACGCCAGGTTAATTACTTCCATCAGTGTACGGGTCAACGTCTTTGACACTGCCCGCATTCCGCGCCGGTAGTGGGCAGGCTCACCCTTCGGCGCAACCTCGCCAGCTTAGGGGCATCCGTCGCCGACGACAACTCATTGCTTGAAAACGCCACCGATCATGTCGCTGAACGCGTCGCCCACGGTGAAGAGGAAAAGGATGCTCACGCCGACCAGGACGAGCAGCACGATCAGCATCGCCACAGCCACTTTGACGTTGCTGCGCCGCTGGTTGTCGGGGCCGTCCCGCCAGCCCTGAGCCAGGATGTGGCCGGTCAGGGAACCGGAGTTCTCCACCGGGTTGATGTTCACCGGCATTGTCATGTCAGCCGGCGCGTAGTCCGCCAGACCGCCGTAGACGGTGCCCTGACCCCGCTGCTGCGGCACGGCGGTGGACTGTCCGGATCCCGACGCGGCGGAACCTGAGCCGTACGTCACCGGGGTGCTCACCGGAGCCGCCGGTCCGCCGAACGGCTGCCGGGCACCGCCCGATGCGCCTACCCCGTACGAGGTCGAGCCGGGGGCGGCGGGTGCCGGGTTGCCGTACTGACCGGGAGGAGCGGCGGCCGGCATCGTGTAGGCCGGGAGAGCGCCGGGTGCCGTATTGGAGATCATCGGCGGTCCGGGGAAGGGTGCCGGCGGCGGGCCCGGGACCGGCGACGGGCCGGGACCCGGCGGTACGGGGCTCGGGCCGGGACCCGGCGGGACCGGGCTGGGACCGGGGCCGGGCGGGATGGGGCTCGGGCCAGGGCCGGGCGGGATCGGGCTGGGACCGGGGCCCGGCGGTACGGGGCCGGGCGGCGTGGGGCTGGGTGCCGGACCGGGGGTGGGGCTCGGTGCCGGACCCGGCTCCGGTGCGGGACCCGGCTGCGGGGCCGGGCTCGGGGTGGGAGCCGGGTGCGGGGTCGGCAGCGGGGCCGGCTCGGGCCGGGTGGGCTCGGGCTTGGCCGGTGCGGGCTTGACCGGCTCCGGGGTCGACGGCTCCGGCAGGGTGGGGTCCGGGCTCGAAGGATCGGGGCTGGCCGACGCCGGGCTGGACAGGGCCGGGCTGGCCGACGCCGGGCTGGACAGGGCCGGGCTGGCCGACGCCGGGCTGGCGGAGGCCGGGCTGGAGAGGCCCGCGTCGGGCTTGTCCGTGCCGGGGGCTGCGCTCTGCGGCTTCGCGGCGGGCTCGGCGCCGGTGGCGGAGCGGTCGGTGTCGGGCGATGTGGGCTGGTGGGGGCGGTCCCCGACGCTCATCCAGCTGACCGCGCCGGCCTTTTTCTCGCCGGCCTCGGGAGAAGCGACCTTGTCGGCAAGATCCGGCTTGGAGACAGCGTCCGGCCCGGCGGCGCTGCTCTGCTTGTCGGTCGTGCTCGACAGGGCAGCGGCGTCCGGCTTGTCCGGTGCGCCGGAGTCGTCCGTGGCGGTGGTGCTCGGCTTCTCCGCGGTGCGGCCGTAGATCTTGGCCTGTCCGCTGGGCCAGGTGGTGGCCCGGGCGCCGGCCGGGTCGATGGCGCCGGGCACGGTGGCCCGTGCGGCGTTGGCGCTCGGCGCGACGGACACGGGCCGCGTGGCGCCGCCGAGGCCGCCGGCGGAGCTGGTCGGCACGGCGGCAGAGCCCGACCCGGCCGGGCCGGCCGGAGCGCCGGAAGAAGCGGCGGCGGCAGAGGCTGAACCGGCCGAGCTGGCCGGAGCGCCGGAAGAAGCGGCGGCGGCGGAGCCCGAACCGGCCGAAGAGCTGGCCGGGCTGGCCGGAGCGCCGGTAGAAGAGCTTGACGCGGCAGCCGAGCCGTTCGAGCTGCTGGAACCGAAGACGGAACCAGCCGGCCGCACGGCCGCCGAGACACTGCCCGGACTCACCGGACGAGCGGATGCGGAGGCCGGGCCCTCAGCGCCGCCGGACCCGTCCGGGCTGCCGGAGACGGAGGCCGAACCGGACACCGAGGCCCGCCCGCTGCTGGATCCACTGACCGGAGCTGCGCTGACCGGCGCGGACGCCGAGGCCCGAGCAGTCGAGGGAGTGCCCGAGGACGGCGACTTGGCCGCGTCGGTGCCGGACGCCGGGGCCCACAGCGCGCCCGGTGCCGGCGGCGGGGGCAGCTCGTACCCCTGGTCGCTCTTCGGCCCGGCGCTGCTCGCGGGCGGCCGCGCAGCGGGCGGCGTCCTGCCGTCGCTGTCCGGTTTCGCCTGCTGCTCGTCCATGGGTCCTCCCGATCGCCGTCACCCGCGTGCCGACGCCACGTGCCGGACGCCGGGCAGACCGATTGCCGGGCGCTTGGTAACTACCGTGCCACATCAGCGCTCATAAGCGCACCCGGCGTCGGCCGGTCGCCGCTTGAAGATCATGACTGGCGGGACCCGGATGCGCTAGGAGCCGGACGACTTCGACGCTTCCCCCGTGGCGGCCGAGGCGGGGGTCGACTTGGTGGCCGAGGCGGAGCTCGCCTTGGTCGCCGAGGGGCTGTCGGCCTTCGTCGGTGAGTTCTCCGCCGTGCTGGCCGGTGCGGACGGCTTGTCCTCCGCTGACGGAGCCGTGGTGACCGGCGCGGCTGTGGTGGGCGGCGTGGTCGTCGGCTTGTCGGTGGTCGGGGTGGCCGACGGAGTGGTCGGCTTGGCCGACGGCGTCGTGGGCTTGGCCGACGGCGTGGTCGGCTTGGTCGACGGCGTCGTGGGCTTGGTCGAGGGCGTTGTGGGCTTGGTCGACGGAGTGGTCGGCTTCGTCGTGGGCTTGGTGGTCGGCTTGGGGTTGTGGTCGCTCGGCTTCTCCGGGTCCGGCGAGCCCAGGTTGGGGCCCTGCACGGTGCCTTCGATGGAGCCGTAGATGCGGGTCGCGCTGAAGAGCCGGGTCCAGCGGACCGGGACCAGGCGCACGTTGAGGCCTGTGCGCGGGGCCTCGACCATCATGCCGTTGCCCGCGTACATCGCTACGTGGTGGATCTGCTGCCAGCTGCTGGACGAGCTGAAGAAGAGCAGGTCACCGGGGAGCAGGGAGTAGCGGTCGACCACGCGCTCGCGGGTCTGGAAGTACTGGTCGCGGGACACCCGGGTCAGCTTGAAGTCACCGGCGCCCGGGGCACGGTAGGCGGCCCACATCAGGCCGGAGCAGTCGTACTCGTCCGGGCCTTCCTCGGACCACACGTACGGGTCGCCGCGCTGGGCCAGGGCGAAGCGCAGCGCCGCCATGGCGCGCGGGTCGGCGCCGCGGCCGGCGTTCTCCCCGGCCAGGTAGCCGGCGCCGGCCTGGGCGTCCTGGGCGGCCTGAGCGGTGTCGGCCGCGGAGATCGCGGCGGCGTTGTCCTGCTCGAGCTTCTGCTGGGCGGCCGACTTCTTGTCGACCTCCTTCTGAAGCTTGTCGCGGTCTGCCGTGAACGTGGTGAGCCGTGCCTGCGCGGCCTGCTGCTCGGCGAGCGCGGCGTTGTAGATGGTCTCGGCGATGGTGAGCTGGCGGCTGGCGGCCTGCTGGGTCGCGGAGTCGCCGCGGTTGATCCGGGCGAGCGAGTCGAGGTCCGACAGGCCGGAGCCGATCGAGCCGGGCGGCAGGGCGGCCGCGTCCCGGACCGCGGCGGCCGCGGCGTTGGCGACCTCGGTCCGGGCCTGGGAGACCGCGGCGGAGGACTGGGTCACCTTCTGGTCCGCGGCGGCGGCCTGCTGGGTCGTGAGGTCGACCTCGTCCTTGGCCTTGGTGAGCCGCTCGCCGAGGGACGCGAGTTCCGTGCGACCCTTCTCGATCTTGGCCATCACCGGCGTCAGGGCCACGCCGGGGGTGACGATCGGTGCCGTCGTCGTCGGCGTCGTGGTGACCTGCTGGCCGGGCAGCACGAGGGCACCCTGGGCCAGGGGCCGGGAACCGGCGTCGGGAACCGCGGGCGCCGGGGGTGCGGCCGGCGGGGCGGCGGAGGCGGGCAGCGGGTTGAACAGAGCGGCGATGGCGGCGGCAGTCGCGGCGGAGTACGCCAACGGTCGCCACCATGGGCGTATCCGTCGCGTTCGTCCGCTTCTGTGCTGCCCACTCATCGACATGCGCTCCCCGATTTCGGTGGTCGCTGGGGTAGTCGCCCCACCACCGCTTGTCGTCCCTCTAAGGTCTTACCTCAATCAGTGCACCGATGTCGATTGATTGGACATGACAGGACGCTGTGAATCGTAAGTCCGGCGACGTGATCCGCGCCGCCCCGAAGCCGCCGGACGTCGATCCGCCGAAATGAGGACGTACGCTCGACCACGAAGTGACGGTGAAGGGGGCGGACATGCCGCAGATGGACGTGGGGCTGAAGCGCGAGCTGGAGGCCAAGGTCTACGCGGGTGAGCGGCTGACCCGCGAGGACGGTGTCGCGCTCTACGAGTCCGACGATCTCGCCTGGCTGGGCCGGCTGGCCCACCACAAGCGCACCGAGCTCAACGGCGACCGGGTGATGTTCAACGTCAACCGGCACCTCAATCTCACCAACGTCTGCTCCGCCAGCTGTGCGTACTGCTCCTTCCAGCGCAAGCCGGGCGAGAAGGACGCGTACACGATGCGCATCGACGAGGCCGTGCGCAAGGCCAAGGAGATGGAGGGCGAGGGGCTCACCGAGCTGCACATCGTCAACGGCCTGCACCCGACCCTGCCCTGGCGGTACTACCCCAAGGTGCTGCGCGAGCTGAAGGCGGCGCTGCCCGGCGTCAAGCTCAAGTGCTTCACGGCGACCGAGGTCCAGTGGTTCGAGAAGATCAGCGGCCTGCCGGCCAGTGAGATCCTCGACGAGCTGATGGACGCCGGCCTGGAGTCCCTCACCGGCGGCGGCGCGGAGATCTTCGACTGGGAGGTCCGCCAGCACATCGTCGACCACAACTGCCACTGGGAGGACTGGTCGCGGATCCACCGGCTGGCGCACGAGAAGGGCATGAAGACCCCGGCGACCATGCTGTACGGCCACATCGAGGAGCCGCGGCACCGGGTCGACCACGTCATGCGCCTGCGCGAGCTGCAGGACGAGACGGGGGGCTTCGCCGTCTTCATCCCGTTGCGCTACCAGCACGACTTCGTCGACTCGGCGGACGGCAAGATCCGCAACCGGATCCAGGCTCGCACCACGATGGCGGCGCCGGCCGAGTCGCTGCGCACGTTCGCGGTGTCCCGGCTGATGTTCGACAACGTGCCGCACTTGAAGAACTTCTGGGTCATGCACGGCCTGTCGGTCGCTCAGCTGTCGCTGAACTTCGGCGCCGACGACCTGGACGGCTCGGTGGTCGAATACAAGATCACCCACGACGCCGACTCGTACGGCACACCGACCACGATGCACCGTGACGACCTGCTGAACATCATCTGGGACGCGGGTTTCCAGCCGGTCGAGCGCAACACCCGGTACGAGATCGTCCGCGAGTACGACCGCCCGGTGTCACTGGCCGAGCGCCGTAGCGAGCCGCAGCAGGTCTGGGCGTAGCGGCGGGACCCTCCCGGCGTACCCTCGTTGTTGTCATGGCCGAAACCAAGAGTGAGCGCCGCCCGCGTCGCGACGCCGACGGACGCCTGGTGACCGTCGGTGATCTGCTGGGTGTCGCTCTCGCCGGCCTGGTCACCGGGGTCGTGGTGCTGCTGCTGTTCGAGGCCGTCATGTCGCTGGCCCGGGCGTTCGAGTTCGGCGACTCCAGCGGCTGGCTCGCGCTGATCCTGCCGGTCTGGCTGTTCACCGAGGAGTTCCGCGCGGCCGGCTACGGCGCGTACCGGATCGTGGTGGCGGCCCTCGCGGCCGGCTTCGGCATCGCGGTCGGCATGACCCTCGCCGGTCTGGCCGCCGCGACGTTCCCGCCGCTGGTCAGTGGCGCGGTGGGTGCGCTCGGCCTGACGGTCGTCTACTGCCTGGTCTGGTTCTACGGCCTGCGGTGGCTCAGCCACCGCGCGGGCTGACAGGAGTTGTCATGAGTCCCGCCGTCAAATACACGCTCGGCCGTCTGGGCCTGTTCGTGCTCGTCTTCGCGCTGCTTCTGCCGGTCCCGCTGGCCTTCCTGGTCAAGGCGATGATCGCGCTGCTCGCGTCGGCCGGGTTCTCCTACTTCCTGCTGGCGAAGTGGCGCAACGAGATGGCCGAGCAGCTCGGCACGGTGGCCGAGCGCCGCCAGGCGGAGAAGGCCCGGTTGCGCGCGGCTCTGGCCGGCGACGAGGCCGCAGCTGCCGCCGGCGACCGCGCGGCGCCCGGTGAAGCATCCTCCACTGGGGAGGCCAAGGCTTCCTGACCCGAAGCCGGCGATTTCCGCGGATCGGGCACCCCGCGCGGTCGGGGTGCGCGACAGTGATGCGGTCATCACGTCGACGTAGGGGGCACATTGGCATGGTCTCCCGGCGCTCGGCTCCATTGCCAAATGTCGATGCCGGATGGTGCAGTGACGGGGCCCGAACCCCCTCTGACACCCCCCGGAGGTCGTTCATGAGACGACGACGCGTCACCGGCCTGGTCGCCGCGGTCACCGCCGGCCTGGCCCTGATCGCCGCTTCCCCCGCCATCGCCCCGGCCGCCACCGCGGTGCCGCGCGCGGCGGACACCGCGGCCCCGTACGAGGTCTACGACGTGCGCACGCTCGCCCAGCGCAATGCCATCGCGGGCACCGGCGCAGCGATCGGCGGCATGGAACACTCGATCGTCGAGATCACCGCCACCGGCCGCGAGGTCAAGGCGCTGCGGGCGCTCGGCTTCACGGTCAAGCCCGCCGCTGTCGAAACGCCCGGAAGTGGCGTGTCCACCTTCGACTTCCCGTCCCGGGACGCGGCGTACCACAACTACGCCGAGATGGTCGCCGAGGTGAACGCCATCGTGGCGCGGTATCCGGCCATCGCCAGCAAGCGCGTGCTGGGCAAGACCTACGAGGGCCGCGACATCGTGGCGGTCAAGCTGTCCGACAACGTCGGCACCGACGAGGCCGAGCCCGAGGTGCTGTACGACGCCAACCACCACGCCCGTGAGCACCTCACCGTGGAGATGGCGATCTACCTGCTGCACCTGTACGCGGACAACTACGCGAGCGACACCCGGATCCGCAACGTGGTGAACAGCCGGGAGATCTGGATCGTCCCGTCGGTCAATCCGGACGGCGCCGAGTACGACGTCGCCACCGGCAGTTACCGCTCGTGGCGCAAGAACCGCCAGCCCAACTCCGGTTCCTCGTACGTCGGCACGGACCTGAACCGCAACTACGGCTACAAGTGGGGCTGCTGCGGCGGCTCGTCCGGCAGCACCTCGTCGGACACGTACCGGGGTCCGTCGGCGTTCTCGGCGCCCGAGACCCGGGCGGTCCGCGACTTCGTCAACAGCCGGGTCGTCGGCGGGGTCCAGCAGATCAAGGCCGCCATGGACTTCCACACCTACTCCGAGCTGGTGCTCTGGCCGTTCGGGCACACCACGGCGAACACCACCACCGGGATGACGGCGGACCAGAACAGCACGTTCGCGACGCTGGGCCGGCAGATGGCGGCGACCAACGGGTACACGCCGGAGCAGTCCAGCGATCTCTACATCACCGACGGGGACTCGCTCGACTGGATGTGGGGCACCCACAAGATCTTCGCGTACACCTTCGAGATGTATCCGACCAGTTCGTCGGCCGGTGGCTTCTACCCGCCCGCCAGCGTCATCACTCGGGAGACCAGCCGTAACAAGGAGGCCGCGCTGCTGCTGGCCGAGGCGGCTGACTGCCCGTACAAGGTGATCGGCAAGCAGTCCACGTACTGCTGACCGGTTCCGCGGTCCGGCCACCTTCCCGGCCGCACGGCTGGGCAGGTGGCCGGAGTAAGTCGAGTTATGTAGACTTTCCGCCATGCCCCGACCTTCCCACGCCTCGCCGCAGACGCTGCGGCTCTTCGAGGCGCTGCTCGCCGAGCCGGCCCGCTGGCGCTACGGCTACGACCTGAGCCGCGAGACCGGGCTGGCGTCCGGCACCCTCTACCCGATCCTGATGCGGCTCTCGGCCCAGCAGCTGCTCGACACCGGCTGGGAGGCCTCCGACGAGCCCGGCCGGCCGCCGCGGCACACCTACCGGCTGACCACGGACGGCGTCGTCCTGGCCCAGGAGCGCCTGGCGGCCGCGGCGCGCAAGAAGCCCGGCCCGGCCGCGGCCTTCGTGCCGAGGAAAGCGTGATGCGCCGGGCGGCGCGGGCGGTCCTGGTCGCGGCGGTACGGGGGCGCCGCGCCCGGGGCGGTCCGTGGGGCGAGGCGGCTCTGGCCGAGTTGGACCAGACCACCGGCAGCTGGGAGGCGGTGCGCTGGGCCGCGGGCGGCCTGCGCGCGGTGTGGCACGAGCGCCGGGCGCGGATCAGGACCCTGCCGGCCCGGGTACGCATCCAGCGTGCGGCCGTCATCGCGGCCCTGCTGATGATCCCGGCGGCAGTCGTCGTCAACCAGTTCGTGCTCGCCCCCCGATACATACCGAGCGGCTCGATGGAGCCGACCGTACGGGTCCAGGACCGCGTCGTGGTCGACAAGGTGAGCTTCCGGCTGACCGGCATCCGGCACGGCGACATCGTCGAGTTCGACAGCCCGCTCACGCCGGGCGCACCCATGCTCAAGCGGGTGATCGGCCTGCCCGGCGACACCATCGAATGCCGGGAGGGCCGGGTGTACCGAGACGGCGCCGTCCTGGACGAGCCTTATCTGGAGGGCCCCGCCGCCACCGACGACTGCGGCGCACCGGTCACGGTGCCGGCGGGCGAGCTGTTCGTGCTCGGCGACCACCGAATCGTTTCCCAGGACTCCCGTCAGCTGGGCACGATCCCGCAGGACTCCGTGGACGGCCGCTTCCTGGCCCGGATCTGGCCGCTGAGCTGACGGGTCTGTTCGTGCCGCCCGGGCGCCTGGGCTAGTTTCGACAGGACCGCGTCACAGCGAAGCCGGTGGGATTCCGGCGCTGTCCCGCAACTGTGAGCCCTCGCCCGCGCGGCGCGGGTGAAGCCAGGTCGCCTGGGCGCCGGTCGCGATTCAGCGCTCCCGGGGAGGGGCGCCTCGCGGACCGGGCCTGTTCCTCCGGTCGGCGAAGCACCGCAGCCTCGGCCGACAGGAGGACCAGATGAGACGACTTGTGACGGCCGCGATCGCGGTCACCGCCTTGCTGCTCGCCGGCTGCGGGGGCGGTGCCGAGGACGAGGGGAGACCGGCGGCTTCGAGCGCAGCCTTCCCGGTCACGGTCGGTTCGGTGACCCTGGCCGAGCGGCCCGCCCGGATCGTCTCGCTCGCCCCGACCGCGACCGAGATGCTCTTCGCCATCGGCGCCGGCCCGCAGGTGGTGGCGGTCGACGACCAGTCGACCTATCCGGCCGAGGCGCCCCGCACCGACCTGTCCGGCTTCAAGCCGAACGCCGAGGCGATCGCCGCGCGGAATCCCGACCTGGTGGTGGTCTCCGACGACCTGGAGAAGATCGTCGACCAGCTGGGCAAGCTCAAGATCCCGGTGCTGCTCGCGCCCGCGGCCAAGGTGATCGACGACTCCTACCGGCAGATCGACCAGCTCGGCGCCCTGACCGGGCACCGGGACGAGTCGGCCGCGCTGGTGCAGCGGATGCGCACGGAGATCGACAAGATCGTCAAAGAGGTGCCGCCCCGGACGGAGCCGCTCAGCTATTACTACGAGATCGACCAGACGTTCTACTCCGCGACCTCCAAGACCTTCATCGGCTCGCTGCTCGCGCCGTTCGGGCTCACCAACGTCGCGGACGCCGCCGATCCCGACGGCAGCAAGAACGGCTATCCCCAGCTCTCCCCGGAGGCGCTGGTCGCGGCCGACCCGGACCTGATCTTCCTGGCCGACACCAAGTGCTGTGGCCAGTCCGCCGCGACGGTGAAGCAGCGCAAGGGCTGGTCGCAGATCACCGCGGTGCGGCAGGACCGGATCGTGGCCCTGGACGACGACGTCGCCTCGCGGTGGGGTCCCCGGGTGGTCGACCTGGTCCGGGCGGTCGCCGATGCGGTGGCCAAGGTCTCCGCGTGAGCGACTGCATGCAGAAAGTCGGCACCGCATGACCGAAGGGCCGCGGCCGGCCGGGCTGCGGCCCGGCTGGCTGGCCGGTGGGGTGCTCGCGGTGCTGGTCGCGCTGGTCGCGGGGGTGGCCTTCGGGCCGGTCGCGCTGCCGCCGGCCGGAGTCGCGGCCGCGTTGCTCGACCTCATCCCGGGGGTACGGATCCACAGCGGCCTGAGCCTGCGCGAGACGGCGATCGTCACCGAGCTCCGCCTGCCCCGGGTCGTCCTGGGCCTGCTCGTCGGCGCCCTGCTCGCTCTGGCCGGAGCCGCGTACCAGGGCGTCTTCCGCAATCCGCTGGCCGATCCGCACCTGCTCGGGGTCGCGGCCGGCGCCGGGCTCGGGGTGACGGTGGTCATCGCGTTCCGGCCGGCCGCCGGTGATGCCACCGCGGAGCTTCCGATCGGGGTGCCGCTCGCGGCCTTCGTGGGCGCCACGGCCGCCGTCGCCCTGACCTGGGTGCTCGGCGGCGCCGGCGGCCGGTCGCGGACCCCCGCCACGCTCATCCTCTCCGGCGTGGCCGTGTCGGCGTTCCTGGCTGCGGCTCAGACGTTCCTGCTGCAGCGGCACATCGAGGCGCTGCGCGAGGTGTACTCCTGGCTGCTGGGCCGGCTGGCCACCGCGGGCTGGCACGACGTGCTGCTGGTGCTGCCGTACGCGGCGATCACCGCCGCGATCGTGCTGTCCCAGCGCCGCGAGCTGGACGTGCTGACCGTCGGCGACGAGGAGGCGACCAGCCTGGGCCTGCACCCGCAGCGCAGCCGCTACCTGCTGATCGCGGCCGCCTCGCTGGGCACGGCGGCCGCGGTGTCGGTGTCGGGGCTGATCGGTTTCGTGGGGATCATCGTGCCCCACACCCTGCGGTTGCTGGCGGGGCCGAGCTACCGGTCGATCCTGCCGCTGTCGGTGCTGTTCGGCGGCGCGTTCCTGGCCCTGACCGATCTGGTCGCGCGGACGGTGGCCAGCCCGGCGGAGATCCCGATCGGCGTGGTGACCGCGTTCCTGGGCGCGCCGTTCTTCGCCCTGGTGCTGCGCCGCAGCGGGGTCTCATGATCAGCGTCCGGGACCTGCGGGTCCGGCTGGGCGGCTCGGTCATCGTCGACGGGGTCGATCTGGACGTGGCCGCGGGGGAGTGGGTCACGATCATCGGCCCGAACGGCGCGGGCAAGTCCACGGTGGTGCGCGCCGTCGGCGGGCTGCTGCCGTTCAGTGGCTCGGTCGGTCTGGGTGGCACCCCGCTGGACCGGCTGCCCCGGCGCGAGCGGGCCCGGACCGTGGCCACCGTGGCGCAGTCGCCCGTGGTGCCGCCGGGCATGCTGGTCCTCGACTACGTGCTGCTCGGCCGCACGCCCTACATCCCGGCGCTGGGCCGGGAGTCCGCCTCCGACCTGGCCGCCGTCGAGGAGGTGCTGACCGCGCTCGACCTGGAACGGCTGCGCACCCGACGGCTCGACACGCTCTCCGGCGGCGAACGGCAACGGGTCTTCCTGGCCCGGGCGCTCGCCCAGGGCGCCCGCATCCTGCTGCTGGACGAGCCGACCAGCGCGCTCGACATCGGTCACCAGCAGGAGGTGCTCGAACTCATCGACCGGCTGCGCGGCGAACGCGACCTCACGGTGCTGGCCACGATGCACGACCTGTCGATCGCCGGCGAATACGCGGACCGGATGGTGCTGCTGGCCGGCGGCCGGGTGGTGGCGTCCGGCACCGCGTGGGAGGTGCTCACCGAGGAGCTGCTGGCCCGGCACTACCGCGTACGCGTCAAGGTCATCGACGGTGGGCAGGGGCCGCTGGTCGTGCCGGTCCGCGGTTAGCCGTTGATGCCCTGCAGGATGGAGAACGTGCCGCCCTGCGGGTCGTCCACCACCGCGTACCGGCCGATCGGCAGGGTGGTCGGCGGGTGCACGATCCGGCCGCCCAGCGACTGGGCGTACGCGGCCGAGTCGTCACAGTCGGCCACCGCGAAGTAGATCATCCAATGTGGCGGCAGGTCGTCGGGCCAGCGATCACCGTCCATCGCCTGCATGCCCGCGATCTGCCGGCCCTCGTGCTCCCACACGATGTAGTCCATGCCGCTCACCGAGCTCTCCCGGGCCACCCAGCCGAAGACCGCGCCGTAGAACGCGGCCGAGCCCTCCAGGTCCCGGGTGGTCAGCTCGTTCCAGGTCAGCGCGCCGGGCACGTCGAAGATGTCGGCCCCGCGCATGGTGCCCGCCTGCCAGACGCTGAACGGCGCGCCGGCCTGGTCCAGGAACGCGGCCATCCGGCCCTGGTACATGACGTCGAACGGCGCCACCAGCACCTTGCCACCGGCCGCCTCGACCCGGGCCGCGATCTCGTCGGCGTCGTCGGTGGCCACGTACGTGCTCCAGGCGGTCGGCTGGCCCTCGCCGTAGAGCGGGCCGGCGCCGGCGGTGGCCCGGCCGTCGAGCCGGAAGGTGGTGTAGCCGCCGTACTCCTCGCCCGACACCTCGGCCTCCCAGCCGAACAGCGAGGTGTAGAAGCGGATCGCGTCCGCGAGGTCGGCGGTACCCAGGTCCACCCAGTTCGGTACACCGGGGGTCGGTGGGTTCATGCCTGCTCCTCGGGGTTACGGCGGACGACAGATGGATCGTTACACCGCGATGCGAGGTACGGGGCCGCTGAGTCGGAAGTTCAACTGAACCGCCGACCTTCGTCGCGTCGATAGGCCCATACGGCCACCCCAGCCAGGGCGGCTGTCCAGGTGATCAAGGCGGCTATCGATGCCCACTGCACCGGGAAGTCACCGACGGCCGCCCACATCAGCCGCACCGCGGCCCCGGTGGGCAGGTACGGAGCGATGGTCTCGACGAATCCCGGCGCACTGCCCGGCGCGGTCATCAGCCCACCGCCGAACGCCAGCGGGAAGAACAGCACTTGGGCCAGCACGATCGCGGCCTTGGCCGGCAGCGAGTAGCCGATGGCCAGCCCCATCAGCGTGAACGGCACCGCGATCACGGCCACCACGGCCACCGCCAGGAGGAAGCCGGTCAGGGTGATCGTCGCCTCGGTCGCGACCGCCGCGATGACCACGACCGGCACCAGCGAGGCGCTCATCAGCACCAGCCCGGCCAGGATGCGGCCGGCGAAACGCGGGGCGGCGCCGGCCGGCAGAGTCCGTGAGTACGGGTCCCAGGGTTGGGCCCGGTCCTCCGCGACGCCGATGCCGTACTGGAAGAGATTGCTGGTCATGACCACGAAGGTGACCATCGACGCGGTGGCGTAGGTGGCGTACACCGGGTCGTCGCCGACGAACGGCACCACGAAGAAGATCATCGAGGCGGCCGGGAAGAACGCGCTGCCGATGAGCGCCATCGGGATCCGGAACGTCTCGATGAGCTGGAAGCGGGCATGGGTCAGGGCGAGGGATGTCATCCGAACCTCCGGTTCAGGCCGAGGTGAGGGTGAGGAACGCTTCTTCCAGCGACGTGGGGCGTACCTCCAGTTCGGTGAAGGGGACGTCGCGGGCGACGAGATCGCGGACCAGCCGGTCGGCGTCGCCGGTGAGCAGGTGGGTGCGGTCGCCGTCGCGTTCGGTGCCGACCACCCCGGGCAGATCCGGCAGCGGTACGGGCACAGTCAGGCTGACCCGGCGGATGGCGGCGAGTCCGCGTACCGCCGCGACGGTGTCGTCGGCCAGCACCCGGCCGGCCCCGATCACCACCACCCGCTCGGCCAGCGCCTCGACCTCCTCCAGGTAATGACTGGTCAGCACGACCGTGCCGCCGTCGGCGTGGAACGCGCGGATGCCGTCCCACAGGCTGTGCCGGGCCTCCACGTCCAGCCCGGTGGTCGGCTCGTCGAGGAACACGATCCGGGGCCGGCCCACGAACGCCAGCGCCACCGCGACCCGCCGTTTCTGGCCGCCGGACAGGCCGCCGGTCTGCCGCTTGGCCAGGTCGGTCAGCCCGAACCGGTCGAGCAGTTCGGCCCGGCCCAGCGGGTCGGGGAAGTGCGCGCGGACGAAGTCGACGACCTCACCGACACGCAGCGCGCCGGGCAGCCCGGTCTCCTGCGGGGTCACGCCCAGCGCCCGCCGGCTCGCCGGGTCGCGTGGGTCGCCGCCGCACAGCTCCACGGTGCCGGAGGTGGGCCGGCGCACCCCGGTGAGGAGGCTGACCAGGGTGCTCTTGCCGGCGCCGTTGGGCCCGAGCAGGCCGACGAGCTCGCCGGCGGGCACGTCGAGGTCGACGCGGTCGAGGGCCAGCACGTCGCCGTAGCGACGGCTGACACCGAGGGCACGGGCGAGGATCACAACTCCTCCTGCAGGTTGGCGGTGCCGTTGAGCAGCGCGTGCAGCGCCGCGGTGTAGTCCTCGAAGGCGACCCGGCCGCGCCCGGTGAGGCGGACCAGTGTCGTGGGCGTCCGGCCCTGATGGGTCTTGGTGACCTCGACGTAGCCGGCGTCCTCGAGCTTGCGCAGGTGCACGGAGAGGTTGCCGGCGGTCATGCGCAGGATGTCCTGCAGCCGCGGGAAGGCGATCCGGTCGGCCTCACGCAGGGTGGCGAGGGCGGAGACCACGCGCAGCCGCGCCTGGGCGTGGATCACCGGGTCCAGCTCGGGCAGGTCGGCGCTCACCGTGGCATCCGCAGCCAGGAGATGAGCCCGGCGAGGAGCATCCCGCCGCCGCCGAACACGGCGACGATCAGCGCGTGCCAGCCCGCTCCGATGATGATGCCGATGACGTTGACGACGCTGATCGAGAGCCCGAGGACGAACAGGAGCCGGTCGTTCCAGATGGCACCGCCGGCCATGTGCAGGGCGCCGGTGAGGGCGACCATCGCGCCGGCCCACAGCAGGTTGGCCTCCGGCACGGGCAGCAGGTTGCTGATCCGGCTGAACAGGGTGGCCATGCCGATGAACGCGACGGACCAGGTGAAGCCGTACATGGCGCCCTGCCGGGAGGACGGGCCGCTGACCTGGCGGGCGGCCCGGGCGCCGACGATGCCGGTGATGATGCCCGCCACGACCATCGAGCCGAGCAGCACGGTGAGCGGCACCCAGTCCGGCATGTCCACCAGGACGCGTTCATCGGGGCCGAAGCGCAGGAAGAAGACGCCGAAGCCGATCAGCCAGGCCAGCCCCCACGGCCAGAGCAGCAGGCGGGGGTCGGGCGTGAGCCGGCGGGCGGTGGTGGCCTGCTCCCGGGCGATCAGCCGGAGCGACTCGGCGGGGTCCAGCGGGGAGAGCTCGTCATCTCTGGCTTCCATGCAAAGAACTTTACCGCACAAAGTCAAAGAACTTTGTGCCATAAACCTCGGCGGCTCGCTTAGCATCGCGCGGTGAGCCATCTCGTACTGCGGGCCGCCGACTCCCGCGAGCTGGGGGAGGTGCTGACGTTCTGGGCGACGGCCGCCGAGAACGCCAGTCGCCCACCGGACACTCCTGGTGCCCTGGCGGCGCTGCATCTGCGGGACCCGGACGCGCTCATCGTGGCCGTCGAGGAGGACCGGATCGTCGGCACGATCATCGCCGGCTGGGACGGCTGGCGGTGCCACCTGTACCGCCTCGCGGTCGACCCGCAACGCCGCCGCAACGGCATCGGCCGGGCCCTGATCGAGGCGGCGGAGAGCCGCATCCGGGCGCTGGGTGGCACCCGGATCGACGCGATGGTGCTGGACGACAACCCGGGCGCCCACGCCATCTGGGCCGCCCGGGGCTACCACCGCCAGCCGGACTGGTCCCGCTGGATCAAGCCGCTCTGAGCGGTGCGGGCAGCGGCTCGGCGTGCACCACGGACAGCCGGGACACCGCGCGGGTCAGCACGACGTAGAGCCGGTGCAGGCCGCGGGGCTCGGCGGCCACGATCTGGGCCGGTTCCACGACCACCACATGGTCGTACTCCAGGCCCTTGACGATCGTGGCCGGCACGACCGTGACGCGCGCCTCGGAGTCGACGTCGTCCGGCGTCGCGGCCGGCAGACCCGCCGCCGCGAGATGCGCCCGCAGCCGGTCGACCGCCGCGTCGGCCGCGATGACCGCGACCGAACCCTCGTGCTCCAGCGCCGCGGTCACCTCGACCAGCATCGCGGCATCCACCTCGGCCGCCGACGGCACGCCGACGACGGAAAGATCACCGTCGCGGCGCAGCGAGACGGCCTCCGGCACGTCCACCCCGAGCGCCGGCAGCAGGCGGTTGGCCAGGGCCACAACCACAGCGGGTACGCGGAAACCGACCGTCAGCGGCACCACCACGGCGTCCGGCTTACCGAGATGCCGCAACGTGTCCCGCCAATCGGCGGCGGCCCACGGCGCGGTGCCCTGCGCCAGGTCGCCGAGCAGAGTGATCGAGCCGTGCTCGCTGCGCCGCGCGATCGCCCGCGCCTGCATCGGTGACAGGTCCTGAGCCTCGTCCACCACCACGTGCCCGAAGCTCTGCTCACGCTCCAGCAGCCCGGCGGCCTCGTCGATCAGCACCAGATCAGCGGCACTGAACTTGGCCGCCTTCACCGTGCGCGGTGCCTTGGGCCAGAGCAGCAGCTCCTGCTCCGCCTCGGTGAGAATGCCCTCGGCCGCGGTGGCCAGCAGCCCGGCGTCACTGAGCAGCGCCACGACCAGCCCCTCGGGGGTCAGCGCGGGCCAGGCGTTGTCCAGGAAGTCGCGTACCGGTGGGATCTTGCCCATCCGGCGCAGCCAGCCCTCGTTCGGCGAGTTCCCGGTGCGGTACTCCGACTGGCGCTGCAGCAGCGCGACGACCCGGGCCCGGACCCGTTCACGGCCGACCGCGTACGGCAGCTCCTCCCGGCGCGCCTCGTCCACGATCTGGCGCAGCGGTCCCGGATCGATCCGCCAGCGGTACGAGCCGTCCGACACCATGATCGGCTCCACCGGTTTGGCCAGCCGGCTCCACAGTGCCTTGCGCAGCACGGCGGCCAGCCGCGGATCGTGCTTGAGCAGGGCGGTGGCTTCGGCGTCCTGGCCGCGTACCGGTGCCCGCGCGATCAGGTCGTCGACCGTGGCCTGCTGCACCTCGACCTCACCGAGCGCCGGCAGCACCGCCGAGATGTAGGACAGGAACGCGGTGTTGGGCCCGACGATCAGCACCCCGGAGCGACGCAACCGCTCCCGGTGCACATAGAGCAGGTACGCGGCCCGGTGCAGCCCGACGGCGGTCTTACCGGTGCCGGGCGCGCCCTGCACACAGATGGAGTCCTCGAGCTCGGCGCGGACCAGCTCGTCCTGCTCGGGCTGGATGGTGGCGACGATGTCCCGCATCGGCCCGACGCGCGGCCGCTCGATCTCGGCGGTCAGGATCCGGCTCTTGGTGCCGAGCTCCTCGCCGCGGTCCAGGTGCTCGTCCTCGAAGCTGGTGAGCTCCCCTTTGACGAAACCGAACCGGCGCCGGGTGGCGACACCCTGCGGATCCCGCACGCTGGCCCGGTAGAACGACTGGGAGAGCGGCGCCCGCCAGTCCAGCACCATCGGCTCACCGGAATCATCGGTGACGTGCCGCCGCCCGATGTGGTACGCCGTCTGCTCGATGTCCAGCTTGCCGAAGAAGAGCGGAGTGTCGGGATCGTCGGCCAGCTCGGCCACCCGGCGCGACAGGGTCCGCCCGAGCGTCTCCGCGCTGTAGGCGTCCCCGGCGATGTCGGCGCCGGAAGCGAACAGGGACTCGGCCCGCCCCCGCATCCGCCCCAGCGCGGCGCGGGACTGGCTGAGGTGCCGGCGTTCGGAAATGAGTTCGTGGTCGAGTTCGGATGCGGGCACGCTGATTCCTATCGCGGTAGCTCGCTGCTCGCTCGCGTATCCGGCGACGGGTGGCCGTCGTCCGGCGCGGAGACGTCCGCTGCGGTGTCGACTCACCGCGGCCGTCAAGCGGCCACGTACGATACGCAACCCCGCCGGCCGGGGCCACCGATTTTCGCCTTCCGGTCGGCCGGCGGCGTGCCGCGTTCCCGGCGGCCGCTGATCGCCCGGGTGCGTCGGTGCCGCGGGTGACGCGGGATCATGGGTGGCATGGCTGACGGGCAACCCACCGCACGGATCACCGACCCCAAGGTGATGCGGGCTCTCGCGCACCCGGCCCGGATCGCGATCATCGAGCATCTCGGCAGCACCGGCGCGGTCGTCACCGCCACCGAGTGCGCCGGGCTGGTCGGGCTGTCGCCCAGCGCCACCAGCTATCACCTGCGTGAGCTGGCCAAGTACGGGCTTGTCGAGCAGGCGCCGAGCCGGGGGGACGGCCGGGAGCGGGTCTGGCGCAGCACCACCTCGGGGCTCAACGTCGACGGTGACCTGGCCGAGCCGGAGACCCGGGCCAGTCAGCGGGCGCTGGTCGATGTCTATCTGAACCGTGACTTCGCGCGGTTGCGGGAGTGGGTCGCCCGGGCGCACGAGGAGTCGAAGGCCTGGCAGGACGCGAGCGCGTTGATGAGTCCGATGCTGCTGCTCAACGCCGAGGAGTTGGCCGAGGTCAACCGGCGGGTCAAGGAGGTGCTGGCGCCGTACCGGCGGCGGGAGCGGATGGAGGACGCGCCTGATGATGCGCGGCCGGTTGCGGTGCACTACGCCGTCTTCCCGGTGGAGTAGCCCTTGTGCTGAGCAGATGTGAAGGATTATTTTCGAAGTATGTCCTTCACATCTGACGGTTCGCGCTGGGGGGACGTCTACCTGGCCGCCGGCGCCCGCGGCGTCAGCGCCTGTGGTGACTTCCTCGCCGCCACCGCCCTGGCGCTCGCGTTGCAGCAGGCCGGGGCCGGTGGGGTGGCCGTCTCGGGGCTGCTCCTGGCCGCCGCCCTGCCGCTGGCGGTGCTGGCCCCGGTGACCGGCCGGATCGCCGATCGGGTGGACAGCCGCAAGCTGCTGATCGTGGCCGGGATCGGGCAGGCGGCAGTGTGCACGGCGCTGGCCTTCGCCGAGCACCCGTTGGTGATCATCGCGCTGGTCGCGGTGCTGGCGAGCGGGCTCGCGGTCACCCAGCCGACCCTCGCCGCGCTGCTGCCGGCCATGGTCCGGCGGGAGGACCTGGCCAAGGCGAGCGGGATCAACCAGACGGCGGGACTGACCGGCATGCTGATCGCTCCCGCACTGGCCGGGGTGCTGGTGGGGCAGTTCGGCGTACGGGTGCCGCTGCTGCTGGACGCCGTCACGTACCTGTCGCTGGTGGTGGCCGGGCTGCTCATCCGTACCCGGAGATCGCCCGCGGCCCGGCCCGCCGCGGCCGTGCCCGTCTCCTGGCGGCTGCGCGACGACAGGTTGGTCGCCGTGATGGTCGGTGCGATCGCGGCCGTCGTGGCCGGCGTCGGTGCCATCAACGTCATCGAGGTGTTCTTCATCCGGGCGACGCTCGGCGCCTCCACCACGGTGTTCGGCCTGATCAGCGGCACCTGGACCGCCGGGATGCTGGTCGGCGCACTGCTGTTCGGCCGGCTCGGCCGGCGCTGGACCCATCCCGCACGGCTGGTACGGATCTCGCTGCTGCTGGCCGGGGCCACCTGCGCCGCTGTGCTGGGCGGGGCCGGTGTCTGGCACGCGCTGCTGCTGGTGCCGCTCTGGTTCGCCGGCGGCCTGGGCAACGGCGGGATCAACGTCTTCACCAGCGTGGTCATGGCCCAACGGGTGCCGGCGGCGGCCCGCGGACGTGCGTTCGCCGCGATGGGCGCCGCTGTTCAGGGCGCCGGCATGGTGGGTTACCTGGTCGGCGGCCCGCTCGTCGACCACTTCGCGCCGCGGCCGCTGGTCGCCGCGGCCGGTCTCGCCGGGCTGGTCGCGGTGGCCGTCTGCCTGCCCGTCGTCCGCCGGGCCGAACGTGAGATAGGTCCCTCGCCGCAGGTGGAGCCCCGGCATGGGCAACCCGCCGGAGATAGCGTCGGACCATGAGCGACGTAGTCCGGCGACCCCGGGTAGGCCACATCCAGTTCCTCAACTGTCTGCCGATCTACTGGGGCCTCATGCGCTCAGGCGCGCTGCTCGACGTCGACCTGCACAAGGACACCCCCGACCGGCTCAACGCCGCCCTGGTCGCCGGTGACCTGGACATCGGCCCGATCTCCCTGGTCGAGTATCTGCGCAACGCCGACGACCTGCTGCTGCTGCCGAACCTCGCGGTCGGCAGCGACGGGCCGGTGCTGTCGGTCAACCTGGTCTCGACCCGGCCGCCGGCCGAGCTCGACGGCCGCCCGGTCGCGCTCGGCTCGACCTCGCGGACCGGCGTGCTGCTGGCCCAGATGCTGCTGGCCGAGCAGTACGGGGCTGAGCCCGAATACTTCCGGTGCCCCCCGGAGCTCAACCAGATGCTGCTGGAGGCCGACGCCGCAGTGCTGATCGGCGACCCGGCCCTGCGCGCCATGTACGAGGCCCCGGAGCTCGGCCTGCAGGTGATCGACCTGGCTCAGGCGTGGAAGGAGTGGACCGGCCTACCGATGGTCTTCGCCGTCTGGGCGGTCCGCAAGGAGTTCGCCGCCGCCCACCCGGGCGTGGTCAAGGAGGTGCACGAGGCGTTCCAGCGGTCACGCGATCTGTGCCTCGGCGAGCTGGACGAGGTGGCCGAGGCGGCGGCGCGCTGGGAGCCGTTCGACGCCGCGACGCTGGCCACGTACTTCCGGGCGCTGGACTTCTCGCTGGGTGAGCAGCAGGTCGCCGGGGTGCGCGAGTTCGCCCGCCGGGCCGCCGCCCGCGGCGAGGCGCCGGCGCTGCCGGCCGACGGACCGATCTTCGCCCAGGTATAGACCGCTTTGCTCCACAGGGGGTAGCGCCGGGTCGGTCCGCAATGGAGCATTGACAGGTGGCCCTCCGACCGAACGACCTCGCGATCCGTCTCGCGCTGCCCCTCGCCATGATCGGGCTGAGCGCCGTCGGCGTGGCCACCCCGGCGCGCGCCGGGACCGCGGCCGAACGGCCGGCGATCGAGATCTCGGTGCCCGAGCGGGTGGTCACCACCAGCGGCGCCACCAAGACCGTCCCGTTCGAGGTCGTCAACGCGGGCGGGACCGCGGCGACCGGTCTGATCCTCGACTTCACCTTCACCGGCACCGCGGTGGACCCGGGCCTCGGCTTCAAGCCCGCGCCGGGCTGCACCGCGATCGGGTGTGCGATCGGTGACCTCGCGCCGGGCGCCCGCAAGGCGTTGTCCTTCACCGTGACGCCCACCGCCGCGCTGCCCGCGACCGGGGCCGCCATCGGCCTGGCGGTCCACGACGCGGCGAGCGAGTGGAAGGAATCGGCCACCGTCACGGTGGTGCGCGAAGCGGCCGGGGTCGACCTCGAGACCGCCCGCATCCCGGACCTCGAGCTGGCCGCGGGCAAGTCGGCCGTGCTGCCGATCTCGGTCCGCAACAACGGCGACACGGCCGCCGAGGGTGTCGCCCTCGCGCTGGCCGGTCCCCGCTCCATCTCGTACCCGAACGTCTACAGCAACTGCGTCAAGACCGCGGGCCGGCCCGGCGTCGTCTGCGTCTTCGACCTGGTCCTCGCCCCCGGCTCGACCTTCGGCATGTCGCCGGAGACGCCGCTCACCGTCGCGGCCGACGCGGCCGCCCCCGGCCCGGCGAGTTACACCGCCGGCGTGGCGGCTCTGGGCCTCGACGACGACGAAGCCGGCCTCGCCGCGGCGACCAGGGCGGCCCGGAAGCCGGGCCTCAAGCTCCAGCTGGTGCCCGCCGCGCCGAGCCTCGCGGCCGGCCGGCGCGAGCTGAACGAATGGGACAACGCCACCTCGTTCCAGGTGAAGGTGCCGCTCAACCCGGCGGACAGCGTGGCCATCGGCGACAGTTTCGAGGGCAAGATCGGCGACACCCGTACGGTGCAGGTCGGCTTCCGCAACGACGGCCCGGCCACCGTGCTCGGCCGGACGCCGTCGTGGATCCACGCGGCCAAGGTGCGCATCCCATCCGGCCTGGCCCTGACCGAGGTGGACAAGCACTGCGTCCCGAATGGCGACGGCGACCCCAGCTGGGACAAGCCCGGCCAGGTCAGCGGCCACGACTATCTGTGCGTGGCGAGCAAGCCGCTGGCCAAGGATGAGCAGCAGCTGTTCGCGTTCACCGCCGAGATCGAGGACGGCGAGAACGAGGACGAGGGCTCGATCACGGTCGACGGTGGCGTGCAGGACCAGAAGACGACGAACAACGTGGCCAAGATCGAGGTCAAGCTGACCACGGGCGGCGGCTCGGGTGGATCCGGTGGCGGGTCCGGCGGTGGGCTGCCCATCACGGGTGCGCCGGCGGGGCGGATCGCCGGCGCGGGGATGTTGCTGGTGTTGACCGGTGCGTTGGCGTTGGTGCTGACCCGCCGTTGCCGCCCGGTCTGATCTTTCCCGGGCGGTTGTCTTCCGCGCCGGCGGGTGGGCGCGGCGTCGCCCGCCGGTCAGGGCCGGGTAACCACCTCGGCGTCGATGTCGCTGATGGTTGGTAGGCCGGCTTGTGCCATCGTCCGGGCCAGGTCGGTGCGGTAATAGTCCAGGCAGTCGCGGACGCCTTCCGCGCCGCCGGTGGCCAGAGCCCACAGCACCGGGCGGCCGATGAGCACAGCCTGCGCGCCCAGCGCCAGAGCCGTCAGCATGTCGCCGCCGTCCCGGATGCCGCCGTCCACCAGCACCGGCACCCGCCCCGCGACCGCCTCGACCACCGGGCCGAGCGCCCGCGCAGTGGCGACCACCCGGTCCAGCTGCCGGCCGCCGTGGTTCGACACGATCACCCCGGCGGCGCCCGCTTCGACGCAGGCGATCGCGTCCCGCGGCCCGAGTACGCCCTTGACCAGCACCGGCCGGCCGGAGATCGCCGCCAGCCAGCCGATCGCGCCGGCATCGAGGGCCGGGTCCTGCTCCCGGCCCACCGGCCGGGTCGCCGGGGACAGCGCGCCGGCCTGCGGCACCGGCCGCGGGTGCACATACGGGGCATCGGCGGTCAGCACGATCGCGCCTGCCCCGGCGGCGACGGCCGCGCGTACCTGATGCTCGGTGATGTCCCGGTCCCGCAGCACGTAGGCCTGGAACCACCAGGGCCCGGTCATCGGGATCTCGGCCGGCGGCCGGCCCGCGCGGGCGCTGAGCACCAGCAGCGAGCCGGCCGCCGCGACGCCCCGGGCGGTCGCCGCCTCACCCTCGGGATGCGCGAGCGTGTGCAGGGCGGTCGGTCCGGCCAGCACCGGGGCGGTGAGCCGGGCGCCGAACAGCTCGACCTCGGTGCTGACCCGGGAGACATCACGGAAGAGCCGCGGCACGAACCGCCACTCGCGCCAGGCCGCCGTGGCCTCGTCCCGGGTGACCTGGGCGCCGAAGCCGTCCCGGTAGTAGTCGTGGACGGCTGCGGGGAGGATCGCCCGGGCGGCTTCCTCCGGCATCGTCAGGCTCCGGGGGTCAGGATCCGGTCCAGGGCGGCCACGTCGTCCGCGGTGAGGCGCCACTGCCCGGCGGCGGCGTTCGCCCGTACCTGGTCCGGGGTGGTGGCGCCGGCGATCACGCTGGTCACCGCCGGCTGCGCGGCGAGGCCGGCGATCGCTACGTCGAGCAGGCTGTGCCCGCGCTCCTTGCCGTACGCCGTCAGCGCCTCGATGGTGTCCCAGTCGGCCCCGTCCAGCCAGCGCTGATACCGCTCCTGGGCCAGCCGGGTGCCCTCGGGCGGCGGTGTGCCGCGCTGGTACTTGCCGCTCAGCAGGCCGCTGTCCAGCGGGAAGAACGGCAGCAGGCCCAGCCCGAACTGCTCACACGCCGGCACGACCTCGTCCTCGACCTCGCGGTGCAACAGGCTGTACTGATTTTGCGCACTGATGAACGGGGTGAGGCCGGCGGTCCGGGCGGTCCAGTCCGCGTCGGCGATCTGCCAGCCCGCGAAGTTGGAGTTGCCCAGGTAGCGGACCTTGCCGCTGCGGACCAGGTCATCCAGGGCCGACAGGGTCTCCTCGATCGGCGTGGCCTCGTCGGGGGTGTGGATCTGGTACAGGTCGATGTGGTCGGTGCCGAGCCGGCGCAGCGAGGCCTCAACCGCCCGGATGATGTACGACCGGGAGCCGCGGGCGCCGTGGTCCGCGCCGTTGAGACCTTCCATGTCCATGCCGAACTTGGTCGCCAGCACGACCTCGTCGCGCCGGCCCTTCAGGGCCGCACCCAGGCACTCCTCGGAACTGCCGTGCGGGGTCCCGTAGATGTCGGCGGTGTCGAACAGGGTGATCCCCGCGTCGAGCGCCGCGTCGACGACCGCCCGGGTGCCGTCGACGTCGAGCTTGCGGCCGAAGTTGTTGCAGCCGATGCCGACGACCGAGACGACCAGGCCCGAGGTGCCGAGGCGGCGGTAGGTCATGTCACTCATGATCCGAGCCTATGTCGACGAGGTTGCCGAAATAATCTGGTAATACATCAGCTGCTGTCTATTGACACACAGTGTTAACCATTTGATGCTGTGAGAGCGCTCTCAGGAGCCGTCCCCCATCCCCTGCGCCGTCCGTCTCCCGAGGAGTCATCGTGCGTATCCGCTCAAAACTTCTGCATGCGCTGGCCGCGCTGACCGTCACTGTGCCGCTCGCGGCCGTGGCGGCGGCCGCGCCGGCCCAGGCGGTCGGCCCGGCTGTGCTGCCGGTCACCGTCACCAACAACACCGGCCGCGGCGAAGCCGTCTACCTGTACGTGATCGGCATCAACCTGAGCACGAACCGCCTCGGCTACGTCAACCAGGGCGGCGCCTTCACCCCCTGGCCGGCCGGCTCGCTCCCGCCCTCGCCCGCCCCTGACGTGGCGATCGGCGGTCCCGGCAACGGCGGCGCCACGACGATCAACTTCCCGCGCGGCTTCTCCGGGCGGGTCTACTTCTCGCTGGGGGAGAAGCTGAAGTTCTTCCTCACCCCGGACGGCCTGGTGCAGCCGGCGCCGTGGGCCAGCGGTGACGCCAACTACAACATCCTGTTCGACTGGAGCGAGTTCACCTACAACGACGCCGGCCTGTGGCTCAACAGCTCGCAGGTCGACATGTTCGCGGTGCCGCACGCGGTGACGGTGACCGGATCCTCCGGCGCCACGAAGAAGACCGGCGAGCTGCTCAACAACGGCCGCAACAACGTCATCAACGGGATCAAGGCGCAGGCGGGCTGGGCGAACACGGTCTACACCCGGTCGGACGGGACCGTGCTGCGTGCGCTGGCGCCGGGCAAGGCCGCCGGGGCCGGGCTGATGAGCGCGAACTACCTGGACTCGTACATCACGTCGGCGTGGAACGCGTACACGAGCAAGACGCTGACCGTGGTGCCGTTCGGTGACCAGCCGAACACCAAGTACTTCGGCCGGACCTCCGGCAACGTCATGAACTTCACGAACAGCGCGGGCCAGCAGGTGGCGTCGTTCAACAAGCCCTCATCGGCCAGCGTCTGGGGCTGCGACGGCGACCTGCCGGCGCCGAACGACCTGGTGAAGGGGCCGATCTCGCGCACCCTCTGCGCGGCGCTGAACCGCGGCACGCTGGGCACCATCGACACCCAGCCGAGCACCAACGCGGCGCAGTTCTACCAGAACAACCCGACCAACCAGTACGCCAAGATCATTCACCAGAACATGGCCGATGGTAAGGCGTACGCGTTCGCCTTCGACGACGTCGGTGCCTTCGAGTCGCTGGTGCACGACGGCGACCCGCGTGCGGCCGGCCTGATCCTGACCCCGTTCGGCGCGGGCGGACCGACCACGCCGCCGCCGACGGGCGGAGGACAGGCTCTGATCAGCGACTGGAACGGCAAGTGCATCGACGTGCCGAGCGCCAACTTCGTCGACAGCGCGCCGCTGCAGACGTGGACCTGCAACGGGTCGAACGCGCAGAAGTGGACGTCAGCGGGCGGCGCCCTGCAGGCGCAGAACAACAAGTGCATGGACGTGGCCGGCGGCGGAACGGCGAACGGCACGCCGGTGCAGCTCTACACCTGCAACGGTACGGCGGCCCAGCAGTTCGTCCTGTCGGGCGCGGGCGACCTGGTGAACCCGCAGGCGAACCGCTGTGTCGACATCAAGGACTGGAACGGCGCCGACGGTGGCCGTCTCCAGCTCTGGGACTGCGGGGGCTCGGCGAACCAGAAGTGGCACAAGAGCTGACGGTGCGGTGACGGACGGGCCGGCGCGGCATACGCAGGCCCGTCTGCCGTCGCGTTGCGGTATCCGGTGGGCCCGCGTGGCGGGCGCAGGCCCACCGGGATCCGGCCGCCGGGCCGGAGCTATGTGGACGGTGGGTCGGCGAGGTCGCGGTAAGCCGGGCGGAGGATGTCGACCAGCGGGATGTGGCGGACCCGGATCTGCGGGGCGTCCAGCACCCGCAGCAACAGCTCCGGCGGCACCGTCACCCGGCCCGGGCGCTCCCGCAGGCGGCTCAGCGAGATGGCCGGGGTGTAGAAGTCGGTCAGGCGCGTCTGCAGCTCGACCTCCTCCACCGCGAGCGGATCGATGGTCTCGACCGGTTCGGGCAGGCCGCGCAGGGCGGTCAGCAGCTCGTCGCGGCCGCGTCCGCGCCAGGCCAGCACCAGGAACGGGTCGTCGTCGAAGGCCTCGGCCAGCACGTAGAGGACCGCGGACACGTGCTTGCACGGCGTGCCCCAGTCCGGGCACGAGCAACTCATCTCCAGTGTGGACGGGAACAGCGGCAGCTCCAGCTCGTCGAACAGGTCCACCAGCTCGTGCGGGATTTCGCCGGCGAGCAGCGCCGCGCGGTACAGAGCCTGTGATCCCAGCGCGGCGAGCACCCGAGTCCACTGTGCTTCGTCATAAGCCGGGATCGCGATCGTCACCTCGTACGGCTGCGGTCGTGATCCTTGCACCCTCCCCGTGACCCGGCCGGGGGTGAGCTCGAAGTCGATGACCTGGCCCTTGCGCGCGTAGGCCCGCCCGCGCGCCAGCCGTCCGGGGTCGCAGGTGCGTTCCAGGATGTCGACGAAGCGCCGTGACCACCACTGCTCGCCGATCTTGCCGCGCTTGGCCCGCACGGCGAGGCCGCCGTCCACCCGGATCGGCCCGGTGTTGTCGAACCAGCGTCCCTGCGGGTCCACGGGCATGGTCAGCTCACCGCCACCGGGTCGAGGGAGAACAGCTCGCGCAGCTGATCGGTGTCGAGGTCGGTCACCCAGTCCTCACCCGTACCGACCACTGAGGACGCCAGGGCCTTCTTGCGCTCGATCATCGCGTCGATCTTCTCCTCCAGCGTGCCGGTGCAGATGAACTTGCGCACCTGCACGTTGCGCGACTGTCCGATGCGGAATGCGCGGTCGGTGGCCTGGTCCTCGACTGCCGGGTTCCACCAGCGGTCCACGTGGATGACGTGGTTGGCGGCCGTCAGGTTCAGGCCCGTGCCGGCCGCCTTGAGCGAGAGCAGGAACAGCATCGGCTCGGTATCGTGCTGGAACCGCTCGACCAGCTCGTCCCGGCGGGCCTTCGACAGTCCACCGTGGAGCCACAGCACCGGCCGGTCGAGATGCGCGGCCAGGTACGGCTGGAGCATCGTCCCGAACTCCGAATACTGCGTGAAGACCAGCGCCTTGTCGCCGTCCTCGATGATCTCCTCGGTCAGCTCCTCCAGCCGGGCCAGCTTGCCGGAGCGACCGGGCAGCCGGGAGCCGTCCTTGAGCAGGTGGGCCGGGTGGTTGCAGACCTGCTTGAGCTTGGTCATCGCGGCGATCACGTTGCCCCGCCGCTGGATGCCCTCGCTGTTGTCGATGACGGCCATCATGTCCTCGACGACGGCCTGGTAGAGCGTCGCCTGCTCGGCGGTGAGCGTGCACCAGACCTTCATCTCGTTCTTCTCCGGCAGGTCGGAGATGATCGACTTGTCGGTCTTGAGGCGGCGCAGGACGAACGGTCCGGTGGCGCGCTTGAGTGCGGCGGTGGCATCGGCGTCGCCGCGCACCTCGATCGGCTCCTGGAAGCGACGCCGGAACCTCTTCGCGGGCCCGAGCAGGCCGGGATTGCAGAACTCCATGATGGACCACAGCTCGGCGAGATGGTTCTCCACCGGCGTACCGGTCAGGGCCAGCCTGGTCCGGGCCGGGATGGACCGCACCGCCTGGGCCTGCCGGGTGCCGCTGTTCTTGATCGCCTGGGCCTCGTCGCAGGCAATCCGTCCCCACTGGACCTCGCGGAGGGCGCCGAGGTCGCGCAGGGCGGTGCCGTAGGTGGTGATGACGAGATCGGCTGCGGCGACCACGGACCGGAAGTCGTCGTCGCGCTTGCGTGCCCCGCCGTGATGAACGTGCACCCGCAGCGAAGGCGCGAACCTGGCGGCTTCCTTCTGCCAGTTGCTAACCAGTGACATAGGACAGACGAGCAGAGTCGGCGCAACCGGCACATCGGGATCCACGCGCTCGGCGAGCAGGAGCGACAGTGTCTGCGCCGTCTTGCCGAGGCCCATGTCGTCCGCGAGGATGCCGCCGAGGCCGAGCCGGGCCAGGAAGTGCAGCCACGACAGCCCCCGCTCCTGATACGGCCGCAGCGTCCCCTGAAACCCCGGGGGCGTCGGCACCGGCGTGAGCCGCTCGGCCGCCTGCCCGGAGATCAGGTCACCGAGCGCGCCGTCCGCGTCCACCTCGACGAGCGGCAGATCCTCCTCACCGCCGTCGACCACCTGCTGCAGCACCTCGCCGGCGGTCAGCGCACCCTCGCGGCGCCGGCCGACGGCTTTCAGGGCGGCCTTGAGCTGGCGATCATCCAGCTCGACCCACTGCCCCCGGACCCGGACCAGCGGCACCTTGAGCCGGGCCAGCTCGGCCAGCTCCTCCGCGCTGACCGTGCCGTCACCGATGATCAGGTCGATGCGGAAGTCGACCAGCTGCTCGAGACCGAACCCGGAGTCGGCGGCGGCCTTGCCGGACGGCGTCTTGCTGCGGGTGCGGGTGGTCAGCTTGAGCCCGACCGCCTTGCGTCCGGCCCAGGCCGGGAGCTGCACGCCGAAGCCGGCCGCCTGCAGCAGGGGAGCGGCCTGCCGGAGGAAGTCGTGCGCCTCACCCGTGTTCAGAGCCATGGCCGCCGGCCGGGCATCCAGGAGCGCCTCGTGCAGGGCGGGGAACAGCCGGACCGCGCGGCCGAGCCCGGCGAGCAGCGTCTCGTCGGGGTTGGCCGGCAGGCCGGGCATGCGCGTGCCGTTCCAGAGATCGTCGGCGGGCAGGTAGAGACTCGGGTCCTCGGCCGACTGCAGGGCGAAGTCGAGCGCCCAGTCGTCGGTGCCGGGGGCGGGCTCGGTCAGCCGGAAGCTCACCCGGATCGGGCCGTTGGCGTCGTGCGCCGACCGCAACCAGCCGACCAGTGGCTTGGACAGCTCGGCGACGTCGGCCGGCTTGGCCCCCGGCAGGGAAGGGTCAGCCCCGGTCAGCGAGAAGAGCCACCGCTCCGCGAGCGCGGTCCTGGGGCCGGGCCGCAGCCCCAGCAGCATCCGCTCCGGCATCAGGGACCGGGCGGCGGCATCCACCAGGACCTCGAGCGCGTCCCGCAACGTGCGGCCGACACTGCCGGTGGCGCTGCTGTCGGCGTCGTCGGACGACCCGCCCACCGCGGCCGAGCGGCACACCGGGGGCATGGCCGCCGCGAAGTCCCGGTAGCCGGCCGCGTCGGCGCCGGTCAGCACCGGCCGCCAGCGCCCGGCGGGCGTGCCCGACTCCACCACCAGCTGCGGCAGCATCCGCCCGCGGCGAGCCATGTCACAGGCGTGCCCGGCCAGCACGCACAGGTAGCGCAGCGATGCCGCGGCGATCCAGGGGCCGTCCGGATCAGGCTCGGCCAGCGCTCCCAGGGCGGTCAGGGCCAGCTCGCCCGGCAGCACCAGCGCCGGTGTCTCCCAGGGCCCGAGCCGCAGACCTCGGCCGGGCGCCTCACTGCCGGCCTCCGGCGACGGCAGCGGGCCCTTGGCCGTGCCGGGCAGCTGCAGGACCAGCTCCGACTCGGCGGCCTTGGCCAGCGCGTCACGGACGTCGTCCGACGAGCCGGTCAGCGCCGCGGCGAGGCCCCCGGCCGGCACCGCGAACGGATGGGGGCGGCGGCGAGCCCGGGAAGAGGTGGTCAGCGGGAGAGCGGGATCCTCGGCCCAGAGCGCGAGCCTCCCGGGCGCCGACTCACCGGCGATCCACACGCCATGCACGACGAGCACTGCGACTCCGATTCCGATCGACCTGTCGAGGTTAACGACTGAGCCCGCCCGTGGCTCAGGTGCGCCCCGGCGAGGCGAAGCGGAAGTGGTTGGATGACGAAACGTGCACTGGATCCCTCCGAGCCGTTTAGTCGGACGCCGTATAAGATACGCCGTACAAGAAAGGAGTGCCACCCTGTGGCCGAGGCGCGACGCACCATCGACCTGCTCTGGTTCGACGAGCCGGCGAGCCGGCGAGGGCGCAAGAAGGGCCTGACCGTCGCCCAGGTCGTCGACGCCGCCATCACGCTCGCCGACGACGAGGGGATCGACGCGGTGAGCATGCGGCGGGTGGCTCAGGAGCTGGGCGTCGTGCCGATGACGCTGTACACCTACGTGCCGGACAAAGCCGCTCTGCTGGACCTCATGCTCGACGCCGTCTATCTGCGGATGTCGCGGGAGGAAGCCGTGGGCGGGTCGTGGCGGGAGCGGCTGGCGGCGGTGGCGGAGGACAACAGGCTGCTCTTCGCGCAGCACCCGTGGGCGGCGGGCATCTCGCAGAGCCGGCCCCCGCTGGGCCCCGGCCTGATGGCGAAGTACGAGTACGAACTGCGCGCCTTCGACGGCACCGGGCTCGACGACGTGCAGACCGACTCCGCCCTGACGTTCCTGCTCGGTTTCGTGCAGGCCTCCGCCCGGGCCGCCGCGGACGCGCAGGCCGCGGCCGAGCGCAGCGCCCGCAGCGACCAGCAGTGGTGGGCCGAGAACGGCCCGCTGCTGGCGAAGGTCTTCGATCCGGCCGCCTACCCGACGGCCGTGCGGGTCGGCGCCGCGGCGGGCGCCGAGCTGGGTGCCGCCTTCGACCCCGGCCATGCGTACGCGTTCGGCCTCGAACGGGTCCTGGACGGCCTCGGTGTGCTGATCGAGCGCCGCAGCAGCGCGGTCCGTCAGTGACCGACGCCGCTGACGACTGCCGGATCCGGGACGTAGGCTTCGGGACGTGACGGCGAACCCGGAGATCGACAGCATCCTGCAGCGTGCGGCCGACGGTGGGCGGATCACGCCCGAGGAGGCGCTGCTGCTCTACACCGAAGCGCCCTTCCACGCCCTCGGCGAGGCGGCTGACGCGGTCCGGCGCCGGCGCTACCCGGACGGGATCGTCACCTACCTGATCGATCGCAACATCAACTACACCAACGTCTGCGTCACGGCTTGCAAGTTCTGCGCCTTCTACCGGGCGCCGAAGCACGCCGAGGGCTGGTCGCACCCGATGGAGGAGATCCTGCACCGGTGCGGCGAGGCGGTCGAGCTCGGCGCGACCCAGGTCATGCTCCAGGGCGGCCACCACCCGGACTACGGCGTGGAGTATTACGAGAATCTCTTCTCCTCGGTCAAGCAGGCCTATCCGCAGCTGGCCATCCACTCGATCGGCCCCAGCGAGATCCTGCACATGGCCAAAGTCTCCGGCGTCTCCATCGAGGAGGCGGTGCTCCGGATCAAGGCCGCCGGCCTCGACTCCATCGCGGGTGCCGGCGCCGAGATGCTGCCCGACCGGCCGCGCAAGGCGATCGCGCCGCTCAAGGAGTCCGGCGCGCGCTGGCTGGAGGTCATGGCGGTCGCGCACCGCAACGGCCTGAGCTCCACGGCCACGATGATGATGGGCACCGGCGAGACCAACGCCGAGCGCATCGAGCACATCCGGATGATCCGCGACGTGCAGGACCTCGCCGTGGCGAACGGCTACGTGGACTCGGCCGTCGAGGCCGAGGGCAGCGTGGGCGGCTTCCGCGCGTTCATCCCGTGGACCTACCAGGCGGAGAACAACCACCTCAAGGGCCGCACCCAGGCCACCGCGATGGAATACCTGCGGTTCATCGCGGTCTCCCGGCTCTTCTTCGACAACATCGCCCACCTGCAGGCGTCCTGGCTGACCACCGGCAAGGACGTCGGCCAGCTCGCGCTGCACCTGGGCGTCGACGATCTCGGCTCGATCATGCTGGAGGAGAACGTGATCTCCTCGGCGGGTGCCCGGCACCGGTCGAATCTCCACGAGCTGATCTGGATGATCCGCACGGCGGGCCGGATCCCGGCCCAGCGCGACACCCTCTACCGGCACCTCGCGGTGCACGCGACCGAGGCCGACGACCCGACGGACGAGCGCGTGGTGTCGCACTTCTCGTCGATCGCGATGCCCGGTGGCGGCGCGGGCCGCACCGAACTGCCGCTCGTCGAGGCCCGATAGCTTCCCGAGACCTGATGGCCCCCGCGCTGAGGGGTGTCGATGGGCCGGATGACCGAGGTCACCGGCCGATCGGCCAGGTGCGCCTCGGTGAAGCGGTGAGGGGCTGATTGCTCCTCGGTAACGAGCCGCGTGTGTCTCTGGTCCGGCGCGTTCACGCTGGTTACGTTGCCTGCGTAACACCGCAACACTGAAGCGTCGCCACGACTCATGACCGTCGGCGGCGGGGTCGGACCCGACCGATGGCGGTCGTATATATAACGCAAGAGGCACGGGCGGGATGGGTCACCATCCCGCCCGTTCTAGGTGCCGGGCTGGCAGAGTACGTAGGCGTGACACGCGCAGACTTGGACAAGCAGCCGCACGAGGTCGCCGAGATGTTCGACGGTGTGGCCGAGCGGTACGACCTCACCAACACGGTGCTCTCCTTCGGCCAGGACCGCGGCTGGCGCCGGGCCACCCGGGCCGCCCTGGGGCTGCGGCCGGGGGAGCGGGTCCTGGACGTCGGCGCGGGCACCGGGGTGTCGACCGAGGAGCTGGGCCGCTCGGGGGCGTACGCGGTGGGTGCCGATCTCTCCACCGGGATGCTGCGGGCCGGCCGGGCCGCCGGCCGGGCTGTGCCGCTCGTCGCCGGGGACGCGCTCAAGCTGCCGTTCCCCGACGGGACGTTCGACGCCGTGACGATCTCCTTCGCCCTGCGCAACGTCGTCGACACCGGCGCGGCGCTGCGGGAGCTGGGCCGGGTCACCCGGCCGGGTGGGCGCCTGGTGGTGTGCGAGTTCAGCCACCCGACCAACGCCGCGTTCCGCACCGTCTACCTGTCGTACCTGATGCGCAGCCTGCCCACTGTGGCCCGCGGCGTGTCGAGCAACCCGGAGGCGTACGTCTATCTGGCCGAGTCGATCCGCGCCTGGCCGGACCAGTCCGGGCTGGCCGCCCGCATCGTGGGCGCGGGCCCGTGGGCGCGGGTCGGGTGGCGCAACCTCACCGGTGGGGTGGTTGCCCTGCACCGGGCCACGAAGATCTGAAAAATGAGCGTTTGCCCGGTTGTCGCCGGTCCGGGGTGTTTGACTCGGGGGCATGACGACAATCGACTGCCTGGTCGACGACTCGGACATCGACGTCCCGATCGACGACCGTGACGAGGGCGAGCGCCGGGCCCTGGAGCTGGCGCATCGTATCCGGTTGGTGGCCGTGCGGGACCCGGAACAGGCGCAGCGGTTGGTGGATGAGCTGATCGTCGCGCTCGATGCCGCGATGGGCGGTACGTTTTCCGAGCACCTGGACGGAGTCGCCCGCGAGGTCCTGCAGCGGGCTCTCGCGAGAAGCCGGAACAGTTCTGAAACAGTTAGGGTTCCCTAACCCCTATCCGCTTCGATGGCCGTCTTAGACTCCGACTGGGCTGGCTTGTGAACTGTTTCACGAGCCCGCGCTTGACGGAGGTGAGCCGTGAACGACCTCGCTGTCGCAGGGGGAACCGTCGCCGACGAGGCCGACGTGATCGTGGTCGGGGCTGGGCCGGGTGGCTCCGCCGCGGCGTACCACATGGCGCGCCACGGCCTGCGCGTGCTGCTGCTGGAGAAGACCGAGTTCCCGCGCGAGAAGGTCTGCGGTGACGGCCTCACTCCACGCGCGACCCGCCAGCTGATCCGGATGGGTGTGGACACCTCCGAGAAGGCCGGCTGGCTGCACAACCGCGGCCTGCGGGTGATCGGCGGCGGCGTCCGCCTGGAGCTCGACTGGCCGGAGCTGGCGAGCTTCCCCAACTACGGTCTCGTGCGCACCCGCCTCGACTTCGACGACATGCTGGCCCAGCGCGCGGTGGAAGCCGGCGCCCTGCTGCGCACCGGCGTCAACGTCACCGGCCCGGTGCTCGACGCCGACGGCCGCGCCATCGGTGTCGAGGCCAAGGCCGGCCCCGGTAAGGAACCCGTCCAGTATCGCGCCCCGCTGGTGATCGCGGCGGACGGCGTGTCCGGCAAGTTCCCGCTCGCGATGGGACTGGCCAAGCGCGACGACCGCCCGCTCGGCGTGGCCGTTCGGCGCTACTACCAATCCCCGGTACGCGCCGACGACGACTACCTGGAGTCCTGGCTGGAGCTGCGCAGCGCCCAGGACCGCGACCGGCTGCTCCCCGGCTACGGCTGGATCTTCGGCCTGGGTGACGGCCGGGTCAACGTGGGCCTGGGCATCCTCAACTCCTCCAGCGCCTTCGGCAAGACCAACTACCGCGCCATGCTCACCGACTGGCTGAACACCACGCCCGAGGAGTGGGGCATGCGCGGCGAGGACAACGCCGACGGCCCGGTCCTGGGAGCCGCGCTGCCGATGGGCTTCAACCGGGTGCCGCACTACACGCGCGGCGTCATGCTGGTCGGCGACTCCGGTGGCATGGTCAACCCCATGAACGGCGAGGGCATCGCGTACGCGATGGAGTCCGGTGAGCTGGCCGCGGAGGTGGCCGTCCAGGCCCTCGCGCGCCCGGCCGGAGCCGACCGCGAGCGCGCCCTGCAGGCCTACCCGTCGGAGTTGAAGATCCGATTCGGGGGGTATTACCGCCTCGGCGGGGTCTTCGTGAAGCTCATCGGCAACCCGCAGATCATGCGGATCGCCACCAAGCACGGCATGCCGCACCCGACCCTGATGCGGTTCGTGCTCAAGCTGCTGGCGAACCTGACGGACCCCCGGGACGGCGACGCCATGGACCGGATCATCAACGGACTCACGAAGGTCGCACCGGCCGTATGAGGAATATCAGGACCCCGGTCGACGAGACGCCAAAGCGGATTAATAGTGTGAAGCGGCTAACAGTCGAGCAGGAGACGGTATGACGCTCAATCCCTACGTACCGATCGTCGGGCTGCTGATCCTCGGTATGCTCTTCGCCCTGTTCTCGGTGTCGATCGCGCCGATCGTGGGCCCGAAGCGCTACAACCGGGCCAAGCTGGAGGCGTACGAGTGCGGCATCGAGCCGGCTCCGCAGCCCATCGGTGGCGGTCGCTTCCCGGTCAAGTTCTACTTGACCGCGATGCTGTTCATCGTCTTCGACATCGAGACCATTTTCCTCTACCCGTGGGCGGTGTCCTTCGAGGCGCTCGGCCTGTTCGGCTTCGTCGAGATGGTCCTCTTCATCGTCACTGTCTTCATCGCCTACACGTACGTGTGGCGACGCGGCGGATTGAACTGGGACTGATTGACATGGGAATCGAAGAGAAGCTGCCCAGCGGCATTCTGCTGACCTCGGTGGAGAAGCTCTCCAACTGGGCCCGCAAGTCGTCGTTCTGGGGCGCCACCTTCGGCCTCGCCTGCTGCGCCATCGAGATGATGGCCGCCGGCGGACCGCACTACGACCTCGGCCGCTGGGGCATGGAGGTCTTCCGGGCCTCGCCGCGGCAGGCCGACCTGATGATCGTGGCCGGCCGGGTGAGCCAGAAGATGGCCCCCGTCGTGCGCCAGATCTACGACCAGATGCCCGAGCCGCGCTCGGTCATCTCGATGGGCGTGTGCGCCTCGTCCGGCGGCATGTTCAACAACTACGCCATCGTGCAGGGCGTGGACCACATCGTCCCGGTCGACATCTACCTGCCCGGCTGCCCGCCGCGGCCGGAGATGCTGATCGACGCGATCCTCAAGATGCGCGAGAAGGTCATGGCCGCCCCGCTCGGCCCGAACGGCCGCAAGATGCTCGAGGCCCGCCGGGCCGAGGGCAAGCTGCCGATCGTCGCCCCGGGCGCCATGCCGTCGTCGTACCGGGTCGACAAGGTCCGTCGCGCCGAGTGGACGCAGGCCGTCAAGGAAGGCCGCGAGGAGCAGTTGCGCATCGAGAACTGGATGAAGCTGCAACCGCACCTTCGGGAGGGTGGCAAGTGACCAACGAGTCCGACGGCGGCGTACCCGCCACTCAGCCGGTCGGCGCCGACCTCGACGCTCCGGCCCAGACGCCGCCGAGCCCCGACAAGGGCATGTTCGGCGTCAAGGGCACCGGCGACGTGTCCGGCTTCGGTGGCCTGGCCCGCCGGCGACCGACCACGGCCGACACCCCGCGCCCGTTCGGCGGCTACTTCGACGAGGTGCACGACGCGCTGGAGGAGGCCTACCCGGGCTTCGCCGACGCGATCGAGAAGGTCGTCGTCGACCGCGGCGAGCTGACCCTGCACATCAAGGCCGAGCGGATCGCCGAGGTCTGCCAGATCATGCGCGACGACGAGTCGCTGCGCTTCGAGCTGTGCTCCTCGGTGGACGCGGTCGACTACCTGGGCAGCGACAACCGCCGCTTCCACGTCTCCTACCAGCTCACCTCCATGACGTACCGCCGCCGGGTCCGCCTGGAGGCGGCCGTGGCGGAGGGCGTCAGCCTGCCGAGCGTGACCAGCGTGTACCCCACTGCCGACTGGCAGGAGCGCGAGGTCTACGACATGTTCGGCGTCGTCTTCGACGGCCACCCCAACCTCACCCGGATCCTGATGCCGGATGACTGGGAAGGCCACCCGCAGCGCAAGGACTATCCGCTCGGCGGCGTGCCCGTCGAGTACAAGGGCGCCGAAATTCCGCCGCCGGACCAGCGGAGGGTCTACCAATGACAAGCCAGACGACCAGCGGAGCCGGGTACGCCACCGAGCGCGAGACCACCGAGGGCCGGGTCTTCAACGTCACCGGTGGCGACTGGGACACCATCACCGGTGGCATCGATCCGCTCAGCAACGAGAAGATCGTCGTCAACATGGGCCCGCAGCACCCGTCGACGCACGGCGTGCTGCGGCTGGTGCTGGAGCTCGAGGGCGAGACCGTCACCCAGGTCCGCCCGGTCGTCGGTTACCTGCACACCGGCATCGAGAAGAACCTCGAGTACCGCAACTGGACCCAGGGCACGACCTTCGTGACCCGGATGGACTACCTGGCGCCGCTGTTCAACGAGACCGGCTACTGCCTCGCGGTGGAGAAGCTGCTCGGCATCACCGACGAGATCACCGAGCGGGCGAACACCATCCGGGTGCTCTTCATGGAGCTCAACCGGATCTCCTCGCACCTGGTCTGGATCGCCACCACGGGCATGGAGCTCGGCGCGATCTCGATGATGCTGTACGGCTTCCGCGAGCGTGAGTACATCCTCGACATCTTCGAGGAGACCTCCGGCCTGCGGATGAACCACGCGTACATCCGCCCGGGCGGGGTCGCGCAGGACGTGCCGGACTCGGCGATCCGCAAGATCCGGGACCTGCTCGTCTACCTGCCCAAGAAGCTCAAGGAATACGAGGCCATGCTCTCCGGCCAGGTCATCTGGCAGGAGCGCACCCAGGGCGTCGCCGTCCTCGACGTGACGGGCTGCCTGTCGCTGGGCATCACCGGCCCGGTGCTGCGCTCGGCCGGCCTGGCCTGGGACCTGCGCAAGACCATGCCGTACTGCGGTTACGAGAACTACGAGTTCGACGTGCCGACCGCGACCACCGCCGACGTCTGGGGCCGCTACCTGGTCCGGATGGCGGAGATCCGGGAGTCGCTGAAGATCGTCGAGCAGGCGCTGGACCGGCTCAAGCCCGGCCCGGTGATGATCGCGGACAAGAAGATCGCCTGGCCGGCCCAGCTGGCCGTGGGCGTCGACGGCATGGGCAACTCGCTCGAGCACGTCGCCAAGATCATGGGTCAGTCGATGGAGTCGCTGATCCACCACTTCAAGCTCGTGACCGAAGGCTTCCGGGTGCCGCCCGGCCAGGTCTACGTCGGCATCGAGCACCCGCGCGGTGAGTTGGGTGTGCACGCCGTCTCCGACGGTGGCACCCACCCGTACCGGGTGCACTACCGCGACCCGAGCTTCGTGAATCTCCAGGCCATCCCCGCGATGGCCGAGGGTGCGCTGCTGGCCGACGTGATTGCCGGCGGCGCCTCCCTGGACCCCGTGATGGGTGGGTGTGACCGCTAAATGTCCGATGTGACTGTGGACTTCTCCCCGGCCGCAGCGCCGCTGGCCGAGAAGCTCCTGGAGCCGGCGCGCGAGATCCTCGCGCGCTACCCGGCGGGTCGTGAGCGTTCGGCGCTGCTCCCGCTGCTGCACCTGGTGCAGACCGAGGAGGGCTTCGTCAGCCCCAACGGCGTCGCGTTCTGCGCCGAGATCCTGGGCATCAACAAGGCCCAGGTCGGCGCGGTGGCGACCTTCTACACCATGTACAAGCGCAAGCCGACCGGCGAATACCTGGTCAGCGTCTGCACCAACACGCTGTGCAACGTGCTCGGCGGCCAGGAGATCTACGACGGCCTGGTCGAGCACCTCGGGGTCGGCCACGACCAGACCACGGCCGACGGCAAGATCACCCTGGAGCACGCCGAGTGCCTCGCGGCCTGCGACTACGCGCCGGTCGTGACGGTCAACTACGACTTCGCGGTGGACAACAGCACCCCGCAGGCGGCGGTCGAGCTGGTCGAGCAGCTGCGCCAGGGGGAGCGGCCGATGCCGTCCCGCGGCGCGCGCATCTGCTCGCTCAAGGAGATGCAGTTCCAGCTGGCCGGTTTCGCCGACGAGCGCGAGGGCGCGGTCGCCGACGGTCCGGCCGGGGCGCCCACGCTGCGCGGCGTGACCCTGGCCCAGGAGCACGGCGTCGCGGTGGCGAACTTCAACATCGACACCCCGATCACCACCACCAAGCCGGCCCGCGACGAGTCCGCCAAGGCCGTCAAGGACCCCGGCCCGGTCTCCGCGGCCAAGCCGGCCGAGGAGAAGCACGGCGGCCTCATCGCCAACGTGGCCTCCAAGGTCAAGGCCGCGGCGGCCACGGTGGTCGACAAGGTCGAGCACCGCAAGGCCGGTGCCCCGGTCAAGGCCGGCGACGACAAGGACCCGGAGACCCGGGCCGCCGAAGCGCGCAACCCCACCGGCGACACCCCGGCCCCGGACGCGACCAGCGCCGGGCTGCCGAACCAGACGCCGGCGCCCACCAACGCGGCCGAGGCGGCCGGTGCGGCCAAGAACGAGGTCGCCGGCGACGGCAAGCCGGCCGGCGACACCGAGCGCGGCGAAAGCATCGTGCAGGAGAGCGCAGCCGCTCAGAAGCAGCCGGCCACCACGAACGACAACCCCGGCTGGCAGAACGCTCCGCGCGGCAACGAGGAGAAGAAGTGACTCAGCCCCGGCGTGAGGTTCTTCAGAAGCTCACCCCCGTCCTCACCAAGCGCTGGCTGTCGCCCGACGCCTGGCAGATCGACACCTACGAGCGGCTCGACGGTTACGCCGCCGTCCGCAAGGCGCTGGACGTCCACCCCGACGACCTGATCCAGCTCATCAAGGACTCCGGCCTGCGCGGCCGCGGCGGGGCCGGCTTCCCGACCGGTCTCAAGTGGGGCTTCATCCCGCAGGGCGACGGCAAGCCGCACTACCTCGTCATCAACGCCGACGAGGGCGAGCCCGGCACCTGCAAGGACCTGCCGCTGATGACGTACGACCCGCACTCGCTCGTGGAGGGCGCGATCATCGCGGCCTACGCGATCCGGGCCAGCCGGGCGTTCATCTACATCCGCGGCGAGGCCGTGCACGCCACCCGCCGGCTGCGCAACGCGGTCAAGGAGGCGTACGCCCGGGGCTACCTCGGCGAGAACATCCTCGGCTCCGGGTTCGACCTGGACCTCGTCGTGCACAGCGGCGCGGGCGCGTACATCTGCGGCGAGGAGACAGCGCTGCTGGACTCGCTCGAGGGCTTCCGCGGCCAGCCCCGGCTCCGCCCGCCGTTCCCCGCGGTCGCCGGCCTGTACGCGAGCCCGACGGTGGTCAACAACGTCGGCACCATCGCGTCGGTGCCGTACATCGTGCTGGGCGGCGCGGACTGGTGGAAGAGCATGGGCACGGAGAAGTCGTCCGGCCCGATGATCTACTCGCTCTCCGGCCGGATCGCCAACCCGGGCCAGTACGAGTGCGGCCTGGGCATCACCCTGCGCGAGCTGATCGAGCTGGCCGGCGGCATGAAGCCCGGCCACAACCTGAAGTTCTGGACGCCGGGTGGCTCCTCGACGCCGCTGCTGACGGCCGAGCACATCGACACCCCGATGGACTTCGAGGGAGTGGCCGCGGCGGGCTCGATCCTGGGCACCACGGCGATGCAGATCTTCTCCGACCAGGACTGCCCGGTGTACGCGACCTGGCGCTGGCTGGAGTTCTACCACCACGAGTCCTGCGGCAAGTGCACCCCGTGCCGCGAGGGCAACTACTGGATGGTCCGCACGTACCGCCGGATCCTCTCCGGTCAGGGCACCCACCAGGACCTGGACACCCTCCAGGACACCGCCGACAACATCTTCGGCCGCTCGTTCTGCGGTCTCGGGGACGGCGCCGCGACGCCGGTCATGTCGACGCTGAAGTTCTTCCGCCAGGACTACCTGGACTGCATCGAGGGCCGGACCGCTCCGCGGCTGTCCGAGAAGGCCCTGGTAGGAGCGCACTGATGACCGATGTCGCCAAGAAGACCGACGAGGTCTCGCTGACCATCGACGGCGTGGAGGTGACGGCCGCCAAGGGCGAGCTGGTCATCCGGGTCGCCGAGCGGATGGGCATCGCGATCCCGCGGTTCTGCGACCACCCGCTGCTGGCCCCGGCCGGCGCCTGCCGTCAGTGTCTGGTCGAGGTGGAGGGCCAGCGCAAGCCGGTCGCCTCCTGCACCCAGACGGTGGCCGAGGGCATGGTGGTCAAGACCCAGCTCAGCTCCCCGGTCGCCGCCAAGGCCCAGGGCGGCGTGATGGAGCTGCTGCTGGCCAACCACCCGCTCGACTGCCCGACCTGCGACAAGGGCGGCGAGTGCCCGCTGCAGAACCAGGCGATGTCGAACGGCCGCGTCGACTCGCGCTTCCACGAGCACAAGCGCGAGTACGAGAAGCCGATCCACATCTCCAGCCAGGTGCTGCTGGACCGGGAGCGCTGCATCCTGTGCCAGCGCTGCACCCGCTTCTCCGAGGAGATCGCCGGGGACAAGTTCATCGACCTGATGGACCGCTCGTCCGGTGAGCAGATCAACGTCTACCGCGACGACTTCTTCGGCGGCGAGGGCACCGGTGACGGTCAGGTCGGCGAGGGCGAGGGCGACGTCGCCTTCAACTCGTACTTCTCCGGCAACACCATCCAGATCTGCCCGGTCGGCGCGCTGACCGGCGAGCAGTACAGGTTCCGGGCCCGCCCGTTCGACCTGGTCTCCTCGCCGACCGCCTGCGAGCACTGCGCCGCCGGCTGCTCGATGCGGGCCGACCACCGCCGGGGCAAGGTGCTGCGGCGCCTGGCCGGCGACGACCCGGCGGTCAACGAGGAGTGGAACTGCGACAAGGGCCGGTGGGGCTTCCGTTACACCACCGGCTACGACCGCATCACCACCCCGATGCTGCGCGACGCCAAGACCGGCCAGCTGCGTGAGGCCTCGTGGAGTGAGGCGCTGCTGGCTGCCGCCGAGGGGCTGCAGGCTGCGAAGGGCCGCGGCGTCGGCGTGCTGACCGGTGGCCGCCTCACGGTCGAGGACGCGTACGCGTACGCGAAGTTCGCCCGGGTCGCCCTCGGCACCAACGACATCGACTTCCGGGCCCGCCCGCTGTCGACCGAAGAGTCGGACTTCCTGGCCTCGTCCGTCGCGGGCGTCACGGACGTCACCTACGAGGACGTCGAGAACGCGCCCGCCGCGGTCATCGTCGGCCTCGAGCCCGAGGAGGAGTGCCCGATCCTCTTCCTGCGCCTGCGCAAGGGCCACGGGAAGAAGAAGCTCAAGGTCACGGCCGTGGCGCCGTACCTCAGCCGGGGTTTTGAGAAGCTCGGCGCGACGCTGGTCGCGGCCGTGCCCGGTGACGAGGCCCGGCTGCTCGGCACCGACGCGGCCGTGAGTGCCGCGCTCGCCGTGCCCGGCGCTCTGCTGATCGTCGGCGAGCGGCTCGCGAGCGTGCCCGGTGGCCTCTCGGCCGCCGCCGCGCTGGCCGCCCGCACCGGTGCCCGGCTCGCCTGGGTGCCGCGGCGCGCGGGCGACCGCGGCGCGGTGGACGCGGGTTGCCTGCCCAACCTCCTGCCCGGCGGCCGTCCGGTCACCGACGCGGGTGCGCGGGCCGAGCTCGCCGCGGCCTGGGACGTCGAGGCCGGCGCGCTGCCCGGCACGCTCGGCCGCGACACGGACGCGATCGTCGCGGCCGCCGCGGACGGCACCCTGGGCGCCCTGCTGGTGGCCGGCGTGGACCCGGCCGACCTGGCCGACCCGCGGCTCGCCGACCAGGCCCTCGACGCGGTGCCGTTCCTGGTCAGCCTGGAGCTGCGGCAGAGCGCGGTCACCCGCCGCGCCGACGTCGTGCTGCCGATCGCACCGGCTGCCGAGAAGCCCGGCACTTTCATGGACTGGGAGGGCCGGCTGCGGACGTTCGACGCCGTGCTCAACACCACGGCGATGACCGACGGCCGGGTGCTGGAGGCCATCGCGGCTCTCATGGACGTCACGCTGGCCACCGGCGACGTGGCCGCCATCCGCCGCGAGCTGGGCAGCATGCCCGCGAGCCGCGCCGACCGTCCGGCAGTGCCGGCCGTCGCCGCTGCCGCGCTGCCGCAGCTCGGTGCCCAGGAAGCGGTCCTCGCGTCCTGGCACCACCTGATCGACCTCGGCTCGATGCTCGACGGCGACGAGGTGCTGGCCGGCACGGCCCGCACCCCGGTGGTCCGGCTGGGCAAGGGTCTGGCCGAGGCGCTCGGGGTGGCCGACGGCGATGCGGTCACGGTCGGCACCGATCGTGGTGCGATCACTCTGCCGGCGGCGATCACCGACCTGCCCCCGCAGGTGGTATGGCTGCCCACCAACTCGCCGGGCTCGACGCTGCGTCGCAGCCTCGGCGTCACCTCGGGTGCGGTGGTCCGGCTCAGCGCCGGTAAGCCCGGCCCGATCCTCGCTCAGGGGGCAATCGCATGAATTCGCTGATTGTTGCGAAGGCTCAGGACCCGACGCTGGCGACGTTCGAGAACGACGTCTGGTGGATCGTCCTGATCAAGCTGCTGGGTGTCTTCGTCATCCTGCTGCTGCTGACGCTGTTCACGATCAACTACGAGCGCAAGGTCGTGGCCCGGATGGCGGTCCGGCCGGGCCCCAACCAGGTCGGGCCCAAGGGCTGGCTGCAGAGCCTCACGGACGGCGTCAAGCTGCCGTTCAAGGAGGAGATCATCCCGAAGACCGCCGACAAGGTGGTGTACTTCATCGCCCCGGTGATCTCGGCGACGGTGGCGTTCACCGCGTTCTCGGTGATCCCTTTCGGGCCGGTCGTGTCGATCCTCGGCCACAAGACGGCGCTGCAGCTCACCGACGTACCGGTCTCCGTGCTGGTGCTGCTGGCCTGCTCGTCGATGGCCGTCTACGGCGTGGTGCTGGCCGGCTGGGCGTCCGGTTCGACCTATCCGCTGCTGGGCGGGCTGCGGTCGAGTGCGCAGATGATCTCGTACGAGGTCGCGATGGGCCTGAGCATCGTGGCGGTCTTCATGACCGCGGGCACCATGAGCACCTCGCAGATCGTCGCCGCCCAGGCGGGTAACAACCCCACCACGGCGTTCGACATCTTCGGCTGGAGCCCGACCGCGCCGAGCTGGTACGCGGTCCTGCTGCTGCCCAGCTTCGTCATCTACTGCATCGCGGCGGTCGGCGAGACCAACCGCGCCCCGTTCGACCTGCCCGAGGCGGAGTCCGAGCTGGTCGGCGGCTTCCACACCGAGTACTCGTCGTTCAAGTTCGCGCTGTTCTTCCTGGCCGAGTACATCAACATGATCACCGTCTCGGCGTTCGCCACCACGCTGTTCCTCGGCGGCTGGCGGGCCCCGTGGCCGATCAGCTGGTGGGAGGGCGCCAACTCGGGCTGGTTCCCGCTGATCTGGTGGCTCGGCAAGGTGCTGCTGCTGCTCTTCGGCTTCATCTGGCTGCGGGCCACCCTGCCCCGGATGCGCTACGACCAGTTCATGCGCTTCGGCTGGAAGGTCCTCATCCCGGTCAACCTGGTCTGGATCCTGTTCCTGGCCGGCGTCCGGGTGACCAACGACCGGATCGACGGCGGCGCCCGCTGGCTCGTCTACCTGGCCGCGGCGGTGGTGGTGCTCGGCATCGCGCTGCTCTGGCCGGCCAGCAAGAAGCCCCGCGAGTTCTCCATCGAGGAACAGCTGGCCGCCCGGCCCCCGGGCAGCTTCCCGGTCCCGCCGATGGACCTCCAGGTGCCACCCAGCCCACGAGCCCGCCGGGCGGTCGCCGAACGGCAGCCGGCCACGGTCGGCGGCACCACGCCCACCCCGGACGACACGTCAGACAAGGAGGTGTGACGTGGGAACGTTCACCGGCTCGTTCAAGGGCTTCGGGGTGACCTTCGCGCACATGTTCCGCAAGGTCATCACCACCGACTACCCGTTCACACCGCCGACGCCGGCGCCGCGCTACCACGGGCGGCACATTCTCAACCGGCACCCGGACGGCCTGGAGAAGTGCATCGGCTGCGAGCTGTGCGCCTGGGCCTGCCCGGCGGACGCGATCTACGTCGAGGGTGGCGACAACACCGACGAGCAGCGCTTCTCGCCCGGTGAGCGGTACGCCAGCATCTACCAGATCAACTACGCCCGCTGCATCTTCTGCGGACTGTGCATCGAGGCCTGCCCGACCCGTTCGCTGACCATGAGCAACGAGTACGAGCTGGCCCGGGACAGCCGCCAGGACCTCATCTTCACCAAGAAGGAGCTCCTGGCGCCGCTGCTGCCCGGCATGGAGCAGCCGCCGCACCCGATGCGGCTCGGCGACACCGACAAGGACTACTACCTCGGTGCGCTGACCAACCCGGGCACGTCGGCCGGCGCCGAGCGGGCGCCGTGGTCCGACGCGGGCACCGACGACGCGGCGACCGTCGGCCAGGCCGGCAGCCGACCGGAGACAGCCGGCACTTCCCGCCGCAAGGACGCCGGAGACCAGCCCGCGGAGGTGAAGGGATGATGATCCAGTACGCAGCCGCGGCAGCCGGCCAGGTTTCCACCGGTGAGGCCTGGGGCTTCTGGATCCTCGGCTCGCTGGCCGTCATCGGCGGCCTGGGCATGGTCATCGCGCGCAACGCGGTGCACTCGGCCCTCTGGCTGGTCGTCACGATGCTCTGCCTGGGCTTCATCTACGTGATCAACCAGGCGCCGTTCCTGGGCGCGGTGCAGATCATCGTCTACACCGGCGCGATCATGATGCTGTTCCTGTTCGTGCTGATGCTGGTCGGCCGGGACGCCTCCGACTCCCTGATCGAGACCCTGCGGGGGCAGCGCATCGCGGCCATCCTGCTCGGCGTCGCGTTCGGGGTGCTCGTCGCGACCGGGCTGGCCCGCTCGCTGGCCGGCACCGAGGTCGTCGGCCTGGCCGAGGCGAACAGCGCCTCCGGCGGCAACGTGCAGGGCATCGCGCGCCTGCTGTTCACCAAGTACGTCTTCGCCTTCGAGGTCACCTCCGCGCTGCTGATCACCGCAGCGGTCGGTGCCATGGTGCTCGCGCACGTCGAGCGGGCCAGGGGCGACATCGCCGACCAGGTCACGCGCATGAAGGCGCGCTTCCGGCCGGGCTCGTACCCGGGCGCGAAGGCCGGCCCGGGCGTCTACGCGAACACCATGTCGGTTGCTGCGCCGGCCCGCCTGCCGGACGGCAACGGCTCCGAGCGCAGCATCTCGGCGATCCTCCCGGTGCGTGAGCTGACCGCCGAGGAGATCGCACCGAAGGGGACAGAGAAGTGACTCCCGACTACTACCTCGTGCTGGCGGCGATCCTCTTCACCATCGGTGCCGCCGGTGTGCTGGTCCGCCGCAACGCGATCGTGCTGTTCATGTGCATCGAGCTGATGCTGAACGCCGCGAACCTCGCGCTGGTGACCTTCAGCCGGATCAACGGCACGCTCGACGGCCAGATCATCTCGTTCTTCGTGATGGTGGTCGCGGCGGCCGAGGTCGTCATCGGGCTGGCCATCATCATGTCGATCTTCCGGACGCGGCGCTCGGCCAGCGTCGACGACGCCAACCTCCTCAAGTACTAAAGGGGCCTTCACGTGGAACAGACAGTGGAGTATGCCCACGCGACGGGGCTGCTGAGCGGAATCTGGCTGCTGGTGGCCATCCCGCTCGCCAGCGCCACGGTCCTGCTGTTGCTGGGCAAAAGGGCTGACAAGTGGGGGCACTGGCTCGGCGTGCTGGCGGTCGCCTCGACCTTCGTGCTGGGCCTGCTCATGTTCTTCCAGCTCGCCGGACTGAAGGCGGATGCGCGCTCGGCCGAGCAGAGCCTGTGGGACTTTATCGCGGTCGGCCGGCTGCACGTCGACTTCGGGTTGCTCTTCGACCCGCTGTCCGGTGTCTTCGTCCTGCTGATCACCGGGGTCGGCTCGCTCATCCACCTCTACGCGGTGGGTTACATGGAGCACGACGAGGGGCGGCGGAAGTTCTTCGCCTACTTCAACCTCTTCGTCGCCGCGATGCTGCTGCTGGTCCTGGGCAACAACTACGTGATGCTCTACTTCGGCTGGGAGGGCGTCGGTCTGGCGTCGTACCTGCTGATCTCGTTCTGGTACACCCGGCCGTCGGCGGCCACCGCCGGCAAGAAGGCCTTCCTGATGAACCGGGTCGGCGACGCCGGCCTGGCCATCGGCATCTTCCTGCTGTTCGCCACGCTGGGCACCACCCAGTACGACGAGGTCTTCACCGGCGTCGGCGCGCTGTCCGGCGCCACCATCCTGGTGCTGGGCATCCTGCTGCTGCTCGGCGCGGCCGGTAAGTCCGGCCAGTTCCCGCTGCAGGCCTGGCTCCCCGACGCGATGGAGGGCCCGACCCCGGTCTCGGCCCTGATCCACGCGGCGACGATGGTCACCGCCGGCGTCTACTTGATCGCCCGGTCCAACCCGATCTTCTCGGCGAACACCACGCTGCAGACGATCGTGGTCAGCGTCGGTGCGCTCACCCTGCTGATGGGCTGCATCATCGGCGCGGCCAAGGACGACATCAAGCGCGTCCTGGCCTGGTCCACGGTCAGCCAGATCGGCTACATGTTCCTGGGCGTCGGGCTGGGCGGCGGGGCGTACGCCCTGGCGATCATCCACCTGCTCGCGCACGGCTTCTTCAAGGCCAACATGTTCCTCGGCGCCGGCTCGGTCATGCACGGTATGCACGACCAGGTCGACATCCGGCGCTTCGGTGGCCTGCACAAGTACATGAAGTGGACCTGGCTGACGTTCATGATGGGCTGGCTCGCCATCATCGGCATCCCGCCGCTGTCCGGCTACTTCTCCAAGGAGCCGATCATCGCGGCGGCCTTCGAGCGCGGCGACTGGACCTCCTGGCTGTACGGCATGGCCGCCCTGATCGGCGCGGGCCTGACCGCGTTCTACATGACGCGCCTGTTCGTGCTGACCTTCCACGGCCCGGAGCGGTACACCGAGGACAACAAGCATCCGCACGAGTCGCCGCTCATCATGACCGTGCCGCTGATGCTGCTGGCCCTGGGCTCGATCGGGGCCGGCTTCCTGATGGCCAGCAGCGTGCCGGACTGGCTGGAGCCGACCTTCGGCGCCGAGGCCGTGGAGCACGAGGCGGTCATCCCGCACGCGCTGATCACGGTGCTGTCGCTGGTCGTCACGGTGCTGGGTGCGGGTCTGGCCTGGGCGCTGTTCCGCAACGGCACGGCCAAGGAGGAGCAGCCGGCCGGCGTGCTCGTCACCGCGGCCCGCCGCAACCTCTACACCGACGCCTTCAACGAGGCGGTCTTCGAGCGGCCCGGCATCTACCTGACCCGCGCGCTGGTCTTCCTCGACAACAAGGGCATCGACGGTGCGGTCAACGGCCTCGCGGCCGCTGTCGGCGGCAGCTCGGGTCGCCTGCGCCGGCTGCAGACCGGTTTCGTCCGCTCGTACGCGTTGTCCATGCTCACCGGCGTAGTCCTGGTCGTCGGTGCCTTCCTCGCAATCCAGTTGGGATGGTTGGCGTGACCGACTTTCCGTTCCTGTCCATCCTGACGCTCTTCCCCCTGGTGGGGGCGGCGGTGGTGGCCTTCATCCCGAAGACCAGGGGCCAACTGGCCAAGACGATCGCCCTGGGCTGGTCGCTGGCGGTGCTCGCGCTGAGCATCGTCATGTGGATCGTGTTCGAGGCGGGCGGCGACCGGTTCCAGTTCCGCGAGTCCTACCAGTGGATCCCCACCTGGGACGCGCGCTTCACGTTCGCGGCCGACGGCATCGCACTGGTGATGCTGATGCTGATCGCGATCCTGGTGCCGATCATCATCCTGGCCTCGTGGAACGACATCGACGAGACCCAGCGGTCGGTGCCGGTCTACTTCGCGCTGCTGCTGGCGCTCGAGTGCACGATGATCGGCGTCTTCGCGGCCGCCGACGTGTTCCTGTTCTACGTGTTCTTCGAGGTCATGCTCGTGCCGATGTACTTCATCATCGGTTCGTTCGGCGGTGCCCGGCGGCAGTACGCGGCGGTCAAGTTCTTCCTGTACTCGCTGGTCGGCGGTCTGTTCATGCTGGCCGCCGTGATCGGCCTGTGGGTCGTCGGCGGGCACACGTTCGACTGGCAGAAGCTGAGCGACGTCTCGGCGGCGTTCGACACCAACACCGCCCGCTGGCTGTTCCTGGGCTTCTTCATCGCGTTCGCGGTCAAGGCGCCGTTCTTCCCGTTCCACACCTGGCTGCCCGACGCCGGTGTCGCCGCTCCGGCGCCCGCCGCCGCGCTGCTGGTCGGTGTCATGGACAAGGTCGGCACGTTCGGCATCCTGCGCTACTGCCTCTCGCTGTTCCCGGAGGCGTCACGCTGGTTCGCCCCGGCGGCGCTGGTCCTCGGCGTCATCGGGATCATCTACGCCGCCCTGCTCGCGGTCGGCCAGCATGATCTGAAGCGGCTGGTGTCGTACACGTCGATCGCCCACTTCGGCTTCATCGGCATCGGCATCTTCGCCTTCACCACCCAGGCCGGCACCGGCTCGGTGCTGTACATGGTCAACCACGGCCTGGCCACCGGCCTGCTGTTCCTGGTGGTCGGCATGTTCGTGGCCCGCCGCGGCTCGGCCCTGGTGAGCGACTTCGGCGGGGCCGGCAAGCTGGTCCCGGTGCTGGCCGGTGTGCTGTTCTTCGCCGGTCTGGCCTCGCTGGCCCTGCCCGGCACGGCGCCGTTCGTCAGCGAGTTCCTGGTGCTGATCGGCACCTTCACGGTGCACAAGGTGTACGCGGTGATCGCCACCGTGGGCATCATCCTCGCCGCCGCGTACGTGCTGTGGATGGTGCAGCGCACCACGCAGGGCACGCTCAACCCGATGCTGGTCGCGGTCCCGGCGATGCACAAGGACATCAGCCTCCGCGAGAAGATCGTGGTCGCGCCGCTGATCCTGCTGCTGCTGATTCTCGGCTTCTACCCGAAGCCGGTCACCGATGTGATCAACCCGGCGGTCGAGGCCACCATGCAGGACGTGGGCACGACCGACCCGGCGCCGACGGCGGTCGCAAACGGAAAGGTGGCGCCGTAGCCATGGACGACCTCCAACTACCCGCGATCAACTACGGCGCCCTGGCGCCGATGCTGATCCTCTTCGGAGCGGCCTGCCTCGGCATCCTGCTCGAAGCGGTGCTGCCGCGCGGCCGGCGCAACGGGGTCCAGCTGACCCTCGCCCTGGCGTCGCTGGTCGCCGCGCTCGTCGCGGTGATCCTCGTCCGGAACACCCGCACCGTCACCATCGGTGGCGCGGTGGCGATCGACGGTCCGACACTGTTCCTGCAGGGCAGCATCCTGCTGCTCGGCGTCGTGTCGCTGCTGCTGATCGGTGAGCGAGCGGTCGAGAACGGCGGCGCGTTCGTGTCGCAGGCGGCGCTCACGGTCGGTTCCGAGAAGGACCTGCGGCAGGCGGGCAGCGACCCGGGCAGCACCGAGGTCTACCCGCTGACGATCTTCTCGCTGGGCGGCATGCTGCTGTTCGTGGCAGCGAACGACCTGCTGACGATGTTCGTCGCGCTCGAGGTCCTGTCCCTGCCGCTCTACCTGCTGTGCGCGCTGGCGCGGCGTCGTCGCCTGCTCAGCCAGGAAGCGGCCCTGAAGTACTTCCTGCTCGGCTCGTACGCGTCGGCGTTCTTCCTGTTCGGCGTGGCCCTGATCTACGGCTTCGCCGGCGCGGTCGACCTGGCGTCGATCCACGCGGCGGTCGCCGACCCGGTCCGCAACGAGGTGCTGCTCTTCGGCGGCCTCGCCCTGGTGGCCATCGGCCTGCTGTTCAAGAGCGCGGCGGCGCCGTTCCACGTGTGGACGCCCGACGTGTACCAGGGCGCGCCCACCCCGATCACGGCGCTGATGGCGGCCTGCACCAAGGTCGCGGCCTTCGGGGCCCTGCTCCGCATCCTCTACGTCGCCTTCGACGGGGTCCGCTGGGACTTCCAGCCGGTCCTCGGCGCGATCGCGATCCTGACGATGCTGACGGGCGCGATCCTGGCGGTGACCCAGACCGACATGAAGCGGCTGCTGGCGTACTCGTCGATCGCCAACGCGGGCTACCTGCTGGTGGGCGTCCTGGCGCTCAACAAGGAGGGCCTGTCCAGCACGATGTTCTACCTGGTGGCGTACGGCTTCTCGGTGCTGGCGGCATTCGGCATCGTCTCGCTGGTGCGCGACGCGGACGGCGAAGCAACCCACCTGTCCCGCTGGGCCGGCCTGGGCCGCCGCAACCCGCTGTACGCGGGCGCCTTCTCGTTCATCATGCTGGCCTTCGCCGGCATCCCGCTGACCAGCGGCTTCACGAGCAAGTTCGCAGTCTTCGGCGCAGCGATCGAAGGCGGCCAGACCTGGCTCGTCATCGTCGGCGTGATCACGAGCATGGTGCTGGCCTTCCCGTACCTGCGGGTGATCGTGATGATGTGGCTGTCCGAGCCGGGCGAAAGCACCCCGACGGTGTCGATCCCGGGCTTCCTGACCTCGGCGGCGCTGGTGATCGGCGTGATCGTGACGCTGGCGCTCGGCGTGATCCCGGCCCCGCTGCTCGACCTGACCAACGACGCGGCGCAATTCGTCCGGTAGCGAGGGAATCGTCGGTGGCAGCCCCGGTCGGATTCGTTCCGGCCGGGGCTGCTCGCTGTCTGCGGCTCAATTTCAAGATCAAGTTCAAGGTCAAGAGCTTGATGTCGTGCCTGGTTGCATGGTCCTGACCGTCGCTCCCGCCGAGACCGGGCGGGGCCACCCAATCGCCTGGCGGCTCATGAACGGGCGGCCCCACCCTGCCAGGTCCGTGCTCCAAGAAACCCCCGGTGGTGCGGCCGAGGGCCGGTCGCCAGATCTTGGTGGGTCTTCGCGATGCCGACCTCCCTTGCGGGGGCCGTGCGGGGGGAGTAGCCGGCGGTGTTCGTGATCTGAAAGCGGGGATGCAGAATGCAGCGGGGCGTCGCGGGGAGAGCCGTGAAGAAGGCGACTTACAGTCGCCCCGTTGGGCGGGCTTGCCTCCCGCACGAGCATCTGCGGCGGGCCGCCCGGATGCGCTCGGACCCAGATCCGCGTTGCGCCCAACTGCCGCACTTCCGCCGCTGCGTCTCGTGCTCGCGCGCAGCTAGTCCCCGCCCCGCGTGGTCAGACAGCCAGCCCTCGCCATCCGGCGGCCGCAACCGCGCCGCGGCGTCTCGTGCTCGCGCGTGCCGCGTGCGCGCTCGTTCCCGCCCTGCGTGGCCGGGCGGCCAGCGCTCGCTATCCGGCAGCCGCCACCGCGCCGCGGCGGCTCGCGCGTGCCGCGTTCCATGTGCCGCGTGCGCGCTCGTTCCCGCCCTGCGTGGCCGAACAGCCAGCCCTCGCCATCCGGCAGCCGCCACCGCGCCGCGTGCCCGCTCGTTCCCGCTCCCGCGTGCCCGCTCGTTCCCGCTCCCGCGTGGCCCGGCCAGCCAGCCCTCGCCATCCGACTGCCGCTGCCGCGCCGCGGCGTCTCGTGCTCGGGCGTCCCGCGTGCCCGCTCGTTCCCGCCCCGGGTCGCCATACAGCCAGCCCTCGCCATCCGGCAGCTGCCGCTGGGCTGCTGCGCCACAATGGCCGCGCTGCTGCCCCGCCAACTCGCCCTATAGCGACCAGCAAGGCAATCCGAGCTTCAACAAGCGCAGCCGCGCCCCCTTCCGCATGTGTGGGCTGGCCGCACCGCGCGCATCACGGCCGTCAAGGCCGGGCGGCTCCCCAAGCGGCCAGGCCGCGGCTCAGGCGGTGTGCCATCTTTGCCGGAGGGCGGTGATTTCGCCCACCCTGGGCGGCGACCCGGCCGGTAGCCGCCTGATCAGCGGGAGTGGGCACCTACGTCCTGGCCTGCGCGGAGGGGACTTTTCCGGATCCGTACCCTCAGGTTCTTTTTGATCTTGCTGGTGGGACCCCTGAGCCCGCCCGGGTCGGGGTCGTATGGCATCGTGAAAGTGTGGTGAGCACCCGGGACAGCGCGCTGACGTCGTTCGGCCTCGACATCGACCCTGCGGTCGACGCGTCGGTGTCGGCGACGCTTGCCGCTGTGGAGGATGCGCTGCGCAGCAATGTCGCCAGTGCCGATCCGCTCGTGGCGGAGGCCGCCCGGCATCTCATGGATGCCGGCGGCAAGCGGTTCCGGCCGCTGCTTCTCGCGCTCGGCGCGCAGATGGGCGACCCGACCCGGCCCGAGATTGTCCCGGCCGCCCTGGTCGTCGAGCTCACCCACCTCGCGACGCTGTACCACGACGACGTCATGGACGAGGCCACCGTGCGGCGCGGTGCCCCGAGCGCCAACGCCCGCTGGGGCAATTCCGTGGCGATTCTCGTCGGCGACTATCTCTTCGCGCGGGCGGCCGACATCGCTGCCTCGCTCGGGCCCGAGGCGGTGCGGCTGCAGGCGCGGACGTTCGCCCGGCTCGTGCACGGGCAGATCGCCGAGACCGTCGGGCCGCGCGGTTCCGATCCGATCGAGCACTACCTCGGCGTCATCGCCGAGAAGACCGCGTCGCTGATGGCGACGTCGGCGCGGTTCGGCGGCCTGTTCTCCGGCGTCACCCCCGAGCAGGTCGAGGCCCTCACCGGGTACGGCGAGACGATCGGTGTCGCCTTCCAGCTCTCCGACGACCTCCTCGACATCGCGTCGGAGTCGGTGCAGTCGGGCAAGACGCCGGGCACCGACCTCCGCGAAGGTGTCCCGACGCTGCCGGTCCTCTACGCCCTCGCCGGCGACGACACCGATGCCTCCGCCGTCCGGCTCCGTGAGCTGCTCTCCTCCGGGCCGCTGGTCGACGACGCCCTGCACGCGGAGGCGCTCGGCCTGCTCCGCGAGTCCGGCGCGATGAAGCGGGCCCGCGAGACCGTCCGGACGTACGCGGAGGAGGCCCGGTCGCAGCTCGCGCCATTGCCGCAGGGCTCGCCGCGCCAGGCCATGGAGTCCCTCTGCGACTTCATCGCCGACCGCACCAGCTGAGCCGCTCACGCACCGCTCGCGCGAGCTGAGTGAGCAAGCCCCGCCCACACCGCAGGCGTGCCCGTTCGGGGCGTCAGCCGCCGTCTCAGGCCACCGCCGCACGGTCCGCGTGCCGTCGCAGCATGCGGCTCCCGAGCACCATGGCCCCGGCCGCCCACACCATCGCGATCCCCGCCACCGTCCACATCGTCGGGTAGCCGGCCGCCGCGGCCAGCGCCCCCAGCCCCAGCGGCCCGATGCACCCGCCCGCATACACGCCGGTCTGCGTGATGGACGTGGCTGCCGCCGGCGCCTGCGGGTGCAGCCGGACCACCGCGAAGTTCATCAGCCCCGGCCACGCCCAGCCGAGCCCGAAGCCCAGCACGACCCCCACGATGAGCGTCGCCGTGTTGAGCACCGCGAGCATCGCCAGGCCGCCCGCGCCCACCGTGAGCATGGCTGCGATCACGCTGATCTGCCGGTCCGGCATGCGGTCGGCCAGCCGGCCGCCGACGATCCGGGCGGCGATCCCGACTGCGCTGCCCAGCGTCAGAGCCAGCCCGGCCGGGGCGGGCGCGATGCCGTCCGCGACCGCCGAGTCGACCAGGAACGTGCCCAGCGCGTTCGCCGAGCCGGCCGCCAGTGCCGCGCCGATGCCGATCACGATCAGCGCCGCCGTGGCGCGTTCGCCGCCTGCTGTCTTCGCCGCCCGGCCGTCGTCGCGTTCGACCGGGACGAGCCACAGCGCGGCGACCGCGCCGGCTGCGGCGAACACGAACGCCCACCGCCATCCCAGGGTCAGCGCCACCACGGGTACGGCCGCGCCCGCGAGCAGCGAGCTGACCGGGATCGCCGCCTGTTTCACGCCGAACGACAGTCCTTGCCGCCGGACCGGTACGTGCCGGGACAAGGTGGTGTTGCTCGCCAGCTGGCCCATGGCGTTCGCGCCCGCGCCCAGGGCCAGGATCGCGATGAGGCTCCACAGTGAGCGGGCCGCGACCGCGATCGTCAGCAGGGACGCCGCCGCCAGCGCGATGCCGGCCCGGGCGATCGTGGTCGAGCCGTAGCGTTCGACGAGCGCGCCGGCCGGCACGGACGCGAGGGCGCTGGCGCCGAAGTAGGCCGAGACCGCCAGCCCCAGACCTGCCGGGCTGAATCCGAGTTCGTCGCTGATCTGGACGGCAAGACCGCCGACGAGGAATACCGGAACCGAACAGGCGATGGTGGTGGTGAGGGCGCTTGTCACGGCCCGTCGCGGGGTTACCGCATTCGCGCTGGTCGCGGCGGTTCGGGCGGGCGTGATCGGTGGTTCGGCCATCAATCGGAGAGTATGCCCGGACCGGCGCCGGCCAGGACGGTGAGTGTTAATGACCACACGTCGCGTAGATATCAGTCATGGTCGACACGCTTCAGGCATTCCGTCGGAGGAAGATTATTCATATGGTGTAAGTCCCCGGCGTCGGAGGTGGCTGTGCGCGACCCCCTGGCGGAGCCGTCAGATCTCATCCGGAGCGTGTCACGCGCCTTGCGTGTACTCGAATCGGTGGGTCGGGCCCCGCGCGGACTCACCGTGAAACAGATCGCTCGGCGATGCGAGCTGACCGTTGCGACGACGTATCACCTTGTCCGTACCTTGGCGTACGAGGGCTATGTGATCCGTCGCGAGGACGGCACCTACATCGTCGGTCTGGAGATCGCGGATCGGTACCGTGAACTGGTCTCCGCCTTCCGCGGGCCGCCGTCCGTCGGTGAGGCGCTGCGCCGGGCCGCGGTCGAGACCGGTTACAGCCACTATCTGGGCCGCTTCGTCGGCGGCCGGATCGCGGTGACCGCGTCCGCCGAGGGCGCCCGGTCGCCGTTCATGGACGACATGGTGCCCGGCTTCGACGAGGGCGGTCACGCCACCGCGCTCGGCAAGGCGCTGCTCGCCACCCTCACCGCCGACCAGCGCGCCCGCTATCTGCGCGACTGGGGCATGCGGGCGTTCACCCCGGCCACGCTGACCTCGCCGGAGGCACTCGAGGCCGACCTGGCCGCCGGCGAGCGCCGCGGGATGCAGCTGGAGATGGGCCAGTTCCGCCAGGGCCTGGCCTGCGCCGCGGTCAACGTCGTCGCCGACCGGGACATGGAACGCCGACTCGTGCTGGCCTGCGCCCTGCCGGCCGCCGAGATGCTGACCTCGGCCCGGGTCGTGCGGGCCAAGCTCACCGCCGCCGCCCGCAGCGTCGCCGAAGCCCTCTCCGCGGGGGACGCCGCCACCGCCTGACCTGCTGAACTGCCGCCTCGTCCACTCCGTTGAACCGCCCGACCCGACTGCACGTAGTACGGGTTGGAACGCGCGGAGGAGGTCGGCAGGCTTGGAGGATCAGGATGCCGAGCTCTTGCGGGCGCTGCAGGACGAGCACGGGGAAGCACTGTTCGCGCACGCCGTACGCCTCTCCGGGGGCGACCGGCAGCGGGCGGAGGACCTGGTGCAGGAAACGCTGCTGCGGGCCTGGCGCTACCCGGAAGCGCTCGACCCGGAACGCGGCGCGGTGCGGTCATGGCTGTTCACCACCGCGCGCAACCTGGCTATCGACGCCTGGCGACGCCGGTCGGTCCGGGTGGGCGAGGTGGTCACCGACATGATTCCCGAGCCGCCGCCCAGCGCGGACGAGGCCGACCGGGCCGTGGAGGCCTGGACGGTCGCGGAAGCCCTGGGACGGCTGTCCCAGAGTCACCGCGAGGTCCTGGTGGAGTGCTTCTACCAGGGGCGTTCGGTGGCCGAGGCCGCCGCACGGCTGGGGGTGCCGCCCGGCACGGTCAAGTCGCGCACGCACTACGCGCTGCGTTCGCTGCGCCTGGTTCTGGACGAGATGGGGGTGACGGGATGAGATGCGACCACGAGCACGACGACGGCGCGTACGTCCTCGGCGCCCTGTCGCCCGCCGAGCGCGCCGCCTACGAGCGGCACCTGGCCACCTGTTCCTTCTGCCGCGAAGCCGTGGCTGACATCGCTGTCCTGCCCGGCCTGCTGGGCCGGCTCGACCCCGACGACTTCGCCAAGCTGCTCGCCCCCGACCTGCCGCCGCCGCGGACCCGGCGCAACAGCATGCCGGACCTGGTCATGGCCGCGCAGTCGACGCGGCGCGAGGAACGCCGCCGGGTCCGCTGGCGGGTGCTCGGCTCGGCGCTGACCGCGGCGTGCCTGGCGCTGGTCGTCGGCATCGGCGCGGTGTTCTGGATGGGCCGCGGTGCCCCGCCGGACCCGTCGGTGCCCGGTCCGACGGTCGCGATGACCCCGGCGAACGAGCGGGTGCCGGTGACCGCCCGGATCAACCTGGCCTCGGCCGGGGGCGGCACGCGGATCAACCTGATCTGCTTCTACAACGGTGACAAGGCGTCCGAGCCGTACACGATCCGGCTGATGGCGTACGGGCCGGACGACGAGAGCGAGCAGCTCGGCTCGTGGACGGCGTCACCCGGCAAAGAGGTCAAGATGTCCGGCCTGACGCACTTCACCGGAGGGACGCTCTCCCGGCTGGCGCTGGTGCGTACGGATGACCGGACCTTGCTCTCCTACGACGTGCCCTGACGGGCTCCGCTCGTCAGCGCGGCGGAAGCGCGGTGGCCGGCTCGGCGGTGGCGGCCGCTGAGGCGGCCGCCGTCCTCCCTTTGGCGGCGGCCCGGGCGCCCCGCAGGCCGTCCACGGTGAAGATGATCAGCGCGACCCAGACCAGCGCGAAGCCGGCCAGCCGGGCCGGCGGCATCGGCTCGTGGAAGAGCAGCACCCCGCAGGCGAGCTGCAGGATCGGCGCGACGTACTGCAGGATGCCGATGCCGACCAGCGGCACCCGGTTGGCCGCGGCGGCGAAGAGCATCAACGGTACGGCGGTGGCGACGCCGGCCAGCAGCATCAGCACCGTGTGCCAGGCCGACACATGCCCGAACTCCGCGCCGCCGGTCGCGTTCAACCAGCCCAGGTAGCCCAGCGCGGGGAGCGCCAGCACGGCCGACTCGATGAACAGGCCCTCGGCGGGCGGCAGCGCGAGCCGCTTCTTGATCAAGCTGTACGACCCGAAGCTGGCGGCCAGTACGAGCGCGATGTACGGCAGGTGCCCGTAGTCGACGGTCAGCACCGCGACGGCCAGCGCGCCGAACCCGATGGCGATCCACTGCCACAACCGCAGCCGTTCCCGCTGCACGGTCACGCCGAGCAGCACGACGACCAGCGGCGTGATGAAGTAGCCCAGCGCCGTCTCGACCACCCGCGAGGAGTTGACCCCGTAGATGTAGGTTGCCCAGTTCACGCCGATCAGCACGGCGGCGAGCGTGATGCCGCCGAGCAGCCGGCGGTCGCGCACGATGCGGCCGAGGAAGCGCAGATTGCGCATGGCGAGCAACACGAGGCTGATGAACACCACCGACCAGATCACCCGGTGCGCGAGGATCTCCAGCGGCGGGGAGGGTGCGAGCAGCTTGAAGTAGATCGGGAAGAAGCCCCACAACGCGTACGCCGTGAGGCCGTACAGATAGCCTCGCCGTTCCTCGCCCATGCGCTCACCGTAAGTTGCCGGCGCCGGGTCCGCTCCTTGCTTATGTTGTAGCTCACCAGGCCAATCGGGCGGTGGCGGCCCGCGCCGGGCTCAGTCGTCGCCGCCGTCCGGGACCAGCATGTTGAGCACCCAGCTCACGACGCCGACCAGCAGGGCGCCCAGGATCGCGCTGGGCCAGAAGTCGTCCACGTGGAACGGCAGGTCGAACTGCCCGGCGATCCAGCTGACCAGCAGGAACAGCAGGCCGTTGATGACCAGGGAGATGAGCCCCAGGGTCAGCACGTAGAGCCCGCAGCCGATGGTCTTGATGATCGGGCGCAGCACCGCGTTGACGATCCCGAAGATCGCCGCGACGGCGAGCAGCGTGCCGACCCGACCCCCGAGGGAGTCCGTGGTGAGGCGGATGCCGTCGATCACCACGGTCGCGATCCACAGCGATACGGCGGTGATGACCAGCCGGATGAGGATGCCCATGGCACGGGATGGTGCCATGCCCGGGCCACCCGGCGGGGCGACACTCCACGATCTTGTCCAGGTCGTTGCGCTTGATCCACCGGCGTCGCTCGCCCGGCTCGGTCAGCCCACCGGCTGAGCCGGTTCTGGGTCGGCCGGGTCTGGGCCGGCCGGGTCCTGGATCAGCCGCGCACCGGTGGTCCGATCAGCTGGGCCTCGATCGGGGTCTGGGAGAGCACGGCCCAGCGGACCGCGCGCCGGTTGATCACCCCGACCATGTCGGCGCGGATCTGGGTCAGCCACTTCGCCGCCTCGCCCAGCCCTAGGGCCGCGCCCACGAGGGTCGCCTCCTCCGGGCGCAGCGGCTGGACGAGCAGCAGGTCGGCCCGGGACGCCGCGTCGGCGTCGGCCGGGCTGAAGTCGTCGCGGACCACCAGCGTGGCCTGCCAGCCGGCGCCCGGGCGGTTGTCCGCGCCCACCGGGCCGATGTCGACCACCACGAGCAGCGGGTGCAGCGCCGAGCCCGGCGGGATCTCCACGGCCCGGCCCGGCGGGATGACCGCGATCGCCTCACCGGGGACCGCCGCGCCCCGGATGAACGGCTCCCACGCCTGGGGGCGCGCCGTCTGCACGACCACCCGGGCGCCCAGGGCCATCGCCCGCAACGCCACCAGCTGGGCGCAGCGCACGCCGCCGACCAGCAGCGCCCGGGTCTGCTCCGGCCGGAACAGCCGGGCGATCACCGGCTCGCCCTTGCGGTTGCTGCCGATCATCAGGCCGGCGTTGCTGATGGGGAGCTGCAGGTCGTCGAGCAGGTCGGTGCGGGCCACGTCGGGGCTGGGCCGGCCGGGCAGCCCGGGACTGGTCGGGATGCCCAGCGGCAGGGTGGCGGTCAGGCCGTCGAGGTGCTCGCCGTCCAGCCGCCGGGCAGTGGCGTGCTCGCCGGCCAGCAGCTTGCGCAGCGCCTGGGTGGCGAAGGAGAGAGCCGCGGTGTCGGGGGCGGCGAGCCGGACGGTCAGGTCGGTTGCTGTGTCCGTGCCGGTGGCGGAGCGTGGGCCGACGCCGAGCGCGACCGTCGTCGCGGCGGCCGGCAGGGTCAGCATCCGGGCGACCAGCCGGCGGGAGGTCTCGATGCGCAGGTCGGGCCAGCGGCCCAGCCGGAACGTGGCCTGCGTGAGGCTGCCCACGCGGAGGCCGGGCCAGGTCTCCTGGGCCGCGCCGATGCTGTCGTCGTGGGCCAGCTCGGCGACGACCCGCAGGGCCGCGGCCTCGCCGAGCGGCCGGGCCGGCGTCGGGCCGAGCCGGCGCAGCAGCTTGCGCACCAGACCGGACAGGGCCCGTCGGAGGTCCTCCTCCGGCCAGCCCTCGGCGCGCAGCACGCGCACGGCCAGCAAGGCCCGGCTGTGGCCGAGCAGGCGGCCATCGGTGAGCTGACGGTACGAGTTCGCCGGGGTGCCGCCGCCGGCCCGCAGCGACGGGGCCGGCGCCCCCACGAGGATGAGCTGGAGGCGGCACGGCGGGTGCTCGGCGCCGGTGGGCGGCAGCAGGCCCGCGGGCGACGGCAGGATCACCGTCTCCTCGGCGAGCAGGCCGTTCGGGTCGCCCAGCTCCAGCACCGCGGTCAGGCCGTAGCCGTCGACGATGACCGCGGCCGGGTCGCCGGCGAGCTCGGTCTGCTCGATGCGGGCGCCGGGCGCGACGAACTCGAGCAGGGCAGCCGGACCGTCCGTGGCCGGCGCGGTGTGCCGGCGGCCGGCGAAGCGCATCGCCGTGCCGAGCCATTCGAAGGCCCAGCGACCGCGCAGCCGCAGCCACGTCACGGCCAGCAGCACGATTGCCACGAAGGCCGCGGCCGCGAGGGCGATCGGGCCGTTCCGGGCGCCGACCAGTAAGGCGACCGCTGCCACCTGGGTGCTGACCCACTGACCGGTGCGTATACCGAACAATCGTCCATGTCGGACACGTTGGTTGCGTACCTTGGGCAGCCGCTCGCCCGCGCCGCTCAGCTCGGGGAAGTCCCGGCCACCCACCAGGTCTGCCGTCACCGTCGCGCCCGCCTCTCCCTGAATCGCTGCCTGAGCGGCCTCATCGTATGGCGCGCGCCGCGTAAGCAGGGGGCGGCGTCGATATCCACAGGTTGTCCGACGGGGCTACCGTGGCCGCGTCCGGCCCGTTACCCTCAGCGACGCCAGTGAATGAACGGCAGCTCAGGGGCGCCCCCCACCGGTGTGCGGGAGCAGTTAATCTGAGGGCCACGTCAGCGCACCCGGGCTCGTCCAGCAGGGCTCGTCCAACGGGACTCATCCATACCGGACCCGGTGCGAGACAGACGATCAAGAAAGCGGGGTGACGTCCGGGGTGTCCGAGACGACGCAGGCAAATTCCGGGGACATGGCGAAGGTCGCCGGTGAGTTCGACCAGGTCAACCAAGATCTGACCAGAATGCTGAACAAGCTCATGAACGAGCTTTCCGTGCTGCAGACCGCCTGGGTCGGCAGCGGTGGCCGGGCGTTCGAGTCCGTGAAGAACCAGTACCAGCAGGACCTCGCGCAGCTCAACAAGGCCCTCGCGGACACCGCCGAGTCGATCAAGACCTCCGGCAGCGGCTACCAGACCTCCGACTCCTCGGCCGCCAGCATGGTGACCAAGTCCGGTGGCGGCGGCGTCAGCCTTCCCCTCTAACTCCGACCTGGAAAGGAGCACGACATGAGTGACGGTCTGCTTCGCGTCAACTTCAGTTCCCTGGCTCAGGCCGGCGTCGACATCAACAAGGCTGTCAACGAGCTCGACACCAAGCTCGCCCACCTCGACGCCGTCGCGCGTCCGCTGGTGGACACCTGGGAGGGCAAGGCCCAGACGGCGTACCACCAGCGTCAGCTGAAGTGGACGAATGCCGCCACCGACCTCAAGAACATCCTCCGCGACATCCAGGGTGCCGTCGAGCAGTCCGCGCAGGACTACGCGACGACCGAGAGCAACGCGGAGAAGCGCTTCCTCTGAGTCCCCGAGGCGCCCATCTCGCGGCACGGCCGGGACGTCCCGTTCCGGCCGTTTCCGTGTCACCGGACAGGTCGGCTACCCCGGGTCATCGGACAGTATCGCTGCGCGACACAATCATGCTCTGACGGGCACCGATGACGCCGCTGGACACCTTCTCGGCTGTATGCGTACAGCCGCCCATTGTGATCGTGGCCTGACCTTGTAGGTTGTACGCGTTGAGATGGCCCGTTCGCCGCGAAGGGAGAGGTGGACGTGACCGAGTGGGAACCGGCTACGGACGCCGAGATCGCGATGCGCAACGCACTGCGCACCGACGATCAGGAGTCCTACTTCCGCATTCTCGCCGGTGTCGACCTGCTCCTTCCGGTCTCGGCGGACGCCCTCGCCGGCCTCGCCCCGCTCGGCTGGGGCACGTGGAGCACCGGCGGCCGTACGCACGTCCTTGCCTTCACCTCGCCGTCGGCGCTGCAGGCCTGCCTGGCCGACTACACCGGCTCGGCCCGCCGCGTCGCGTACGCGGAACTGGCCGACACCTGGCCAAACCTCGAATGGTGGCTGGCGGTCAACCCCGGCCTGCCCATCGAGGGATACCTGCCGGCCTGGTTCGTGGCCCAGCTCTCCCGGGGTGACCTGCGCCTGCCGACCCGTGGACCGGGCCCGGCCGGCAGCAACGCCCCGAGCCGCATCCAGGACCTGCACGCGGCAGCGACCCTGGCGGCGACTGCGGCGGCTCAGGGCTACAACGCCTCGGCCTATGCGGCTCCGGCGTCCGGCGGGCCGATCCAGGGCAGCCCGGCGCCTGCGGCCGCCTCTTCATACAGTGCTTCGGGCTCTGACGCTGCCGGCTCCGGCGACGCCTCATCTGGCGGTCCGGGCTCGGGTGGCTCGCCCTATGGCGGTTCGGGCTCGGGCGGTCCGGCTTATGGCGGTTCGGGTCCTGCTGGTCCGGCCTACGGCGGTTCGGGTCCTGCTGGTCCGGCCTACGGCGGTTCGGGTCCTGCTGGTCCGGCTTACGGCGGATCGGGCCCAGGCGGTTCGGCTTATGGCGGTTCCGGCACGGGCGGATCGGGCGCGGGCGGGTCTGGTCCGGGCGGGTCTGGTCCGGGCGAGTCTGGTCCGGGCGGGTCTGGTGCTGGTGCATCCGGTTCGGTTGATCGCGGGTCCGGTGGTTCGGCCTATGGCGATCCCGGGGCCGGTGATTCGGGTTCTGGTCGTTCGGCTCATGGCAACGCCGCCTCGGGTGCTCCCGCTTACGGTGGTCCGGGGTCCGGTGGCGCGGCCGTAGCCGGACCGGCTGGGCCTGGGGCGTCGGCGGGTTCCGGATATGTCGGCGGGACCACCGCTGGGAGCCGATACCCCGACTCGGCCGCTGGGCAGCCGGCCGACGCCGGTTCCGGCGGGCAGGTCGGTCCGGGCGGGCTGCCGCTGCGGACGCCGGGTGCCGTGCTGCCGAGCGGGCTTCCCTCCCGCGTGCCGGGCACCCCGGCCGGTCAGGACGGTGGCATTCCCGGCGGGCAGTTCAACGGCTTCGGCACGTCCGGCGGTGCTCGTCCGGCCCAGCCGGGTGGCTACCCCGACCAGCCCGCCGGCTACGTAAATCAGGCCAGCCCCGGCGTGCAGGAGCCCCGGGCGTTCGCGGGGGAGCCCGGCGGGTCCTCGATCCAGGGCGGCGGCGCGCGGTCTGCCCCCGTCCAGACGGGTGGGTCCGCAGCTGATGTGCCCGCTGCCTACCGGCCACCGACCCTGCCCCCGAGTGACCCGGCACGGGCCGGCAGCTCCGGCATCCCTGCACGGTCTGCTTCTGCACCCAGTGCGCTTGACGCCCTGGGCAGCCGCGGTGGCGCCCCGGCGAGTTCCGGCAATGCGCCCTCGACTGCCTCGCAGCGGCCGGACTCGCCGCTGCCCACGCGAACCCCGATGGCTCAGACGCCACCCCTGCCCGCCCACATCCCGCCGCCGCCGGACACCGACGACGCGACGCCGGATCAGCCGGTCGTGGGCGGCGCCGGAGCGATCTCGGCCAAGCTCGCCGCGCGTGACGGCGCGGTCTCCGCCAAGCTCGCCGGTCAGGCTGCCGCCAAGGAGGCAAGCTCCACGCCGGCCACCGCGGATCGGGCGGAGCAGGGTGCCGACGACCAGAGCAAGGGCCCGGGTGGTCTGCCACGCCGCCAGGTCACGCCGCCCGAGGAACGGCCCTCCTCCATGGCCGCGGCCGCCCAGGCGCTCGCCGGGAACCGCAACCCGGCGGCCACCCAGCCGTCGACCACCCAGGCGCCCTCGACCGGGCCGGCCACCGGGAATCAGCCGGGTGGTTCAGGCCAGTCGCAGCCCGGGCTGGCCCCACCGGTCATCCCCGGCGCGGGCGGTGCCGGCCGGTCCACGACCGTTCCGGCCGCAGCGGCACGCCCCACCATCCCGCCGGCATCGACTGATCAGCGGCCGGGAACGCCGGGCTCGGAAGATCAGCGGTCCGCCAGGCCCGGCTCCACGGACCCGTGGGCGACCACGCCGGGATCGACTGATCAGCGTTCGGCTACGCCGGGATCCGGGGATCAGCGTTCGGGCATGCCGGGTTCGACCGATCAGCGTTCGGGCATGCCGGGTTCGACCGATCAGCGTTCGGGCATGCCGGGTTCGACCGATCAGCGTTCGGGCGCGCCGGGTTCGACCGATCAGCGCTCGGCCGTCCCTGCACCCGCCGATCGACCCCGCGACTTCCCCGCACCGGACGATCAACCGCAGACCGGACAGGCGTCGACCGGGCAGCCGCAAACCTCGTCCGACAGCCGCAATGATTCCAGCCCTCAGCCGAGCAACGACCCGCAGGCGTCAGCGACGACCAGCCCAGCCACGGCCAGCCCAGCCACGGCCAGCCGGGCCGCGACCGGCCCAGTCACAACCGACTCAGCCGCAACAGGCCGAGGCGTGACTGGCCCAGCCACGACCGGCTCAGGCATGACCGATCGAGGCGCAACCGGCCCGGCAACCAACGGTCCAGGCGCGACCGGCTCGGCCGCCAGCCGTCCAGGCATGACCGGTCCAGCCGGGTCGGGCTCGGCCGCGACAACCTCGGGCATGACCGGCGACACCGCGGACGACTTCGAGGAAGACTTCGTCCCGGCGAACGAGGTCGAGCGTGACCTCTACCGTGCCGTCGATGAGGGCAGCACCGATTCCTTCCTCTCCACCTTGCTGCTTGCCACCGTGCTGGTGCCCGTTGCGCCCAACTCGCGGCCCGGCAGCGCCCCCGGCGAGTCCGGTTTCGCGTTCCGGACCGAGGAGATCGACGGGGACCGTTTCCTGGTCGTCTTCACCAGCCGGGACCGGCTCGCCGAGCATTTCGCCGAGCCGACCCGCACGGTCGGGGTCCGGTTCGTCGATCTGATCCGCAACTGGCCCGATCCGGCCTGGTCGTTCGCGGTCAATCCGACCTCGCCGATCGGCGCCCGGTATCCCGGTCCGCAGGTCATCGCGCTGGCCAGCTGGGCTGTGGAGGCCGGGCTCGGCGGTGACCCGGTCGACGCGCCCCTCGAGCTTCCGCAGCGGCCGGCCGAGCCGACCGCGCAGCTCACCGTCATGCAGAAGGCTGTGCCGGCCGAGCAGATCGACTACTACCTCGAGCGGGGTTACGACCGGGTGGCCGGGTTCGTGCACCGCGCCGGTGAGGTCGAGCATCTGCGCACGCCGGGCGAGCTCTTCTCCGCCCTGGGCCTGGTCTACGACGGCTCGCCCTATCAGGCGGATGCCAAGGAGGCCTTTGTGCTCCGCTGGCCGGCGCACCGGCCCAGCCTCTACCGCATCCCGTACGGCGGCCAGAGCGAACAGGCATTGCGGGCCATGGACGGCTGGGTCATCGAGCGGCCACCGTTCCGGGGCAACGGTTTCGCCCCCGGTGAGGGCAAGGACGTCATCGCGGAGTTCAAGGTGGACAGTGTGCGGCTGCCGCACGGCGCGCAGTTGTGGCGGATCGCCGACGGTGCCGAGCAGCTGATCGCCGTCTTCGACTGTGACGCGCCGGTGTGGCGCCGGGTCGGTGAGCGGTGATGCGCGACGGCTACGTGGTCAACTGGCACGGCCGGGAGTACGACGCCGCGCCCGATGGGGAGAACGTGCGGGTCTATGCGCCCGAGCCCGCCGAAGGCTTCACCGAGGTGCGGCCCGGTCGCTACGTGCGGGTGCTTCAGCCGGGTGAGTTCGGTGAGCTCGTCTACATCCGTACGACGTGTTCGTGGCGGGGTGAGCCGTTCATCGTGCTCGCCGAGGCCGACAACTGGCTGCGCTTGGAGTACACCGGTGGCCGGGCGCCGGTCGCTCGTGAGCTGGGGCTGGAGGAGTTCGACTTCGGGGTCTACCAGGGCTGGGCGCCGGCGAACGAGGTCACTCAGCTCTACGAGCACCGCGTCTGACCTGACCCGCGGCGGAGAACCCAGCAAACTTCACGGAGGGGCCTCAGGCCTTCAGCCAGCGCAGGATCTCGCCGGTGACGAGATCCGGCGCCTCCTGGTGCAGGAAGTGGCCGGCATCCGGGATCAGGCGCCACTCGTACGGCGCGATCACGTAACGGCCCGAGCCCTGCGCCGTGCGGGGCAGCACCGCCGTGTCCAGCTCGCCGTGCATCTGCAGCGTGGGGGTGACCAGCGGCTGCTGCATCAGCTTGACGAACCGGTAGCCCTGCAACCGCAGCGCCGACCGGAACACCCACCTGTACGCCTCCAGCGCACAGAACGCCGCCTGCGGGATCTGCATGGCCTCCCGGCACCGCGCGACGTATTCCTCGTACGCGGCCGTCTGGGTCCACCTCGGACTGCTCCAGTGCTCGATCAGCTCGCCGACCATGGCCGCGTCGTTCTTCGTCAGCACGTGCTCGTAGCGGGGGACCTGGAACCGCAGGATCGACGCGCTCGCGGCCGCCTGGCCGCGGGGGTCGGCGAACAGCGCCGCGCGCAGCCGCAACGGGTGGGCCGCGCCGAGCACCACGAGCCGGCTCACCATCTTGGGGTGGAAGGCCGCCGCGGCCCAGCCGATCATGCCGCCGGCGCCCGCTCCGACGATCATCGCGGAGCGTTCGCCGAGGGCCCGGATCAGGCCGGTCACGTCGGCGGCCATGGTGTAGCCGTCGTAGCCACGCGGGGGCTTGTCGCTGGCGCCGTAGCCGCGCAGGTCGATAGCGACCGCCCGGAAGCCCGCGTCGGCGAGCCGGGTCAGCACGTCGTGCCACGCCCACCAGAACTCGGGGAAGCCGTGCAGCAGCAGGACGAGCGGTCCGGTGCCGGCCTCGACCACGTGGAAGCGGCTGCCGTTGGCGCCGACGAAACGGTGGGTCCAGGGACCCTCCGTCAGTACGCACGCCTCGTCCACCTGGGCACTCATGCGATCCAGCGTACGGGCCTAGGGAAAGTGCTGGATGGCACCCATGCTCACCGGGATGCCCGGGCCACAGTCGATGCGCAGTCTGGCCGGGGTCAGTGCGGCCTTGATGTGGTCACCTTCGGCCAGCTTCGTGCCCTTGTCCGAGTACATCGCGTAGGCGACGCCGTCGAAGGTGACCAGGCCGTAGCAGGGGCCGGTGCCGCCGCGGGTGATGGTGCCCTCGATCCAGCCGGGTGAGCGGACGATGTCCGTCGGCGTCTTGGGGATGCCGGCCGGCTTGGACGGCGCGGGGCCGGTGGGCACCGAGTTGTACGGGCCGCTGGGCGCGGGCGCGACCGTCGACGCCGAGCCGCTGGGTGCGGGCGCGACCGTCGACGCCGAGCCGCCGGGCGTGACCGGCACGGAGGTGCCCGGTGCCACGGGAGACCCGGCTGAACATGCCGTCAGGCCCGTGAGGAGCAGGAACGTTGCTGCGGCCGTACGGGAAAACGAGATCATGACCCACCTCCGTGAGTGAGACCCGGGCCCGGCCCTGCGGGTTCCCGTGGGGGTGAGAAAAGGCGACGCCCGGGGCCGAGGCCCCGGGCGTCGCTGTGCTGCGGTGGATCAGGAGAACTTGACCTTGAGCGAGGTACCGCTCTGCTCGACGACCTTGATCTTGACGCCCACGGCCGGCAGCTTGACGCCGGCCCACGGGATCTCGTCGTAGAAGTACTTCTTGGTGTCGTCGAAGGTCGGCTGGGCCGCCTGGCCCCGCACGTAGCTCGCCTTGTCGTTGACGTGCAGCGTGAAGGAGTCGGCCTTGGTCAGGCCGAACGGCGCGTCGTAGAGCTGGATGCGCGCCCGCCAGGGCTGGCCCTCGAGGTTGTAGAACGGCGCCGGGTGGCTGTCCACGATCAGGTTGCGGCCCTGACCGGGGTGCTGGTTGACGTTGTTGTCGGCGAACGACGTGTCGTTGTACGAGATCAGCAGACCCTGCTGGTACGCGAAGTGCTCGGCCCAGTCCGGCTTGCTGGTCGGCCAGCCGAAGTTGTACGGGCCGGTCTTCAGGTACTTGTCGTACGCCGTGTACGTGCGGTTGCCGGCGATGTAGAAGTTGTCGTAATCGGCGGTGATCGAGTCACCCTCGACGCTGAAGCCGGCAGCGGTCCACTCCGGCGTGCCCTCGGCACCGTCGGTGGAGACCGCGGCACCGTTCGCCGTGATGGTGAGGTCGTCGCCGAAGAAGCCGCCCGCGGAGGAACCGCCGTCGGTGATGTAGTGCAGGCGGACCTGCACCTTCTTACCGGCGTACGCGGTCAGCGGGATGCTGATGTTCTTCCACTCACCGCCACCGTCGCCACTCAGGGCCGGACGCGGCGGCACAGCGCCGTCGACGCCCAGCGGGGCACCGTCGACCGTGCCGTCGAGCGCGGTCCACGCCTTGCCGTCGGTGGAGGCCTCGAAGTAGAGGTAGTCGTAACCCTCTTCGATGTTGTAGCGGCCCTTGAGGTCGAACGACGCCGAGGTGGCCCCGGTGAGGTCGACCGACTTGGTCAGCGTGGTGTTCAGGTTGTCGTCGTTGCCGGAGAAGTACTGCTTCTCGCCGGCGAACGGCGCACCGAGGTCGGTGGTGACCTCCTTGTCGGGCAGGACCACGACAGCGGCCTGCGCCTTGGTGCTGTTGTACTCCTGCGGGCCGAGCTCGAGGGTCTTCTTCTGACCCGCGACCACAGTCTCGTAGTCCAGCCAGCCGAGCTGCAGCTTCTGCCAGGCACCGATGTCGCCCGGGCGCGTGCCGAGGGGCTCGCCGGCGCCGGAGAGACGGCTCTGGGCCATCAGGGTCCAGAACTCGCTGTTGTTGTTGGTGCCACCGGAGACGTCGTAGTCGTCGGGCAGGCCGAGGTCGTGACCGTACTCGTGAGCGAAGACGCTCAGGCCGCCGTTCTCGGGCTGGACGGTGTAGTCACCGATCCAGATGCCGGTGTCGCCGATCTGCGTGCCACCCGCCTTGTTGGTGGCGGGGCCGGTGATGCCGGCCGAGGTGTTGTACGCGTACCAGCGGTGCGCCCAGATCGCGTCCTCACCCTGCTGCGGGTCACCGTCGGACTGGTCGCCGCCGGCGTGCACGATCTGGAAGTGGTCGATGTAGCCGTCGGGCTCGTTGAAGTCGCCGTCGCCGTCGAAGTCGTACCGGTCCCACTGGTCGTAGGACGCCATGTCGGCCTTGATCTGAGCGGCGGTGCGCCCGGCGGCCTTCTGGTCGGCGACCCACTTGTTGGCGGCGTCGGTGACGAGCGCCCACATGTTGGTGTCGGTGCAGACGCCGTTGACGTCGCAGTCGCGACCGTAGCGGGCCTCGTTGTAGTTGACCTTGACCCAGTCGGAGACCTGGCCGTCGACGCTGTAACGCCCGGACGACTGGGTCTCGTAGTAGGTCTTCAGCGACTCGACGCCCTTGCCCTCACCGAAGTACAGCTCCTGGTAGTGGGCCCGGTTGTAGTCGGGCTGCCACACCGTGGTGTTGTCCTTGGAGCGGTCGGGCGAGGGGATCTTGTTGTGCAGCGGGCCCTCGAACGTGGTCGGGCCGGGGGTGAGCGGGTCGCTGTCGACATCCGGGTAGTTCGGGTGCCGGTCGTTGCCGAACTCGGCCAGGATCACGAAGATCTTGTCGGTCCGCTCGTTGCTGAGCTCGACGTACTGGTCCTGGCCGGCGTTGGCGACGCGGCGGTTGGTCTCGCCGCCACCGCGCGTCTTGCCGACCTTGGCCACGGTGCTGCCACCACGCTGCTGCGTCTTGACCGTGCCCTTGAGGATGCCGTTGATGGCCTCCTGGCGCAGCTCGCGGCGCTTGTCCTCGAACGGGTTGGGCAGCTCGTCCACGGGGGCCTTCTTGCTGGCCGTCGCCGGGGCCGGGTCCACCGGAGGGGCCGCCATCGCCGCGGCCGGGAGCATGATCCCGGCACTGCTGACCATTGCGGCACCGAGTAGTCCCACGACTACTTTGCGCACGTACTACCTCCGTTGACGTGACCGATCGCTGGGTGCAGCGGATCGGCGGAAAACGGCCCCGGGTTTCGGGGCTCAGGTGAACGTATGCAAACAGTCAGATGTATGGAAGTGCTGGGCCCAAAAGAAAGAGAATCTTTACGCGGAAGCGCTCAGCCGACCGGCGTCAAAGTGCTGACCTCGACCGGAGTGCCTGCCCCACAAGCGATATCCAGCGTCGACGGGCTGACGTCGGCCTTTATCCGAATGCCGATGGTCAATGTCCGGCCCTTGGCTTCATAGAGGGCATATTGGACGCCGTCGTCGGTGACGAGGCCGTAGCACGGGCCTGAGCCGCCGCGGTTGACCGTGCCGACGATGAGCTCGGTGGCTTTGATGTCGTCCGTCGGCTCGCTCGGCGGAGCGGTGGGCCGGGTTAGGGTCGGCAGCGGGGAAACGGTCCGCTCGGCCCGCGGGGGAGCGACGGTGGGCTCGTTGCCGGCGGCGCACCCGGACAGCACGGTCAGGGCGGCGGCGAGCACGAGGATCCCGGTTCTGGTCACGGCCGCTTGGACGTGCCGGCAATCGTCGCGGTTCCCCGGAAACGGGACGGCGCCCGGGGAGTCACTCCCCGGGCGCCGCTCGTACTGCTGGTGATCAGCTGAACTTGACCTTCATGGACGTGCCGTTGACGTCGACGACCTTGATCTTGACGCCGGCGGCGGGCAGCTTGACGCCGTGGTTCGGCAGCTCGTCGTAGAAGTACTTCTTGGTGTCGTCGAACAGCGGCTGCGCGGCCTGGCCCCGGATGTAGCTGGGCTTGCCGTTGATGTGCAGCGTGAACGAGTCCGCCTTCTTCAGGCTGAACGGCGCGTCGTACACCTGGATGCGGGCCCGCCAGGGCAGCCCCTCGAGGTTGTAGAACGGCGCCGGGTGCGCGTCGATGTAGAGGTTGCGGCCGACGCCCGGGTGCACGTTGGTGTTGTTGTCGACCTGGGAGGTGTCCCAGTAGGAGATGAGCAGGCCCTCCTGGTACGAGTAGTGGTCGACCTTGTCCGGCTGCGCGGGGTAGCCGAAGAAGTACGGGCCGGTCTTCAGGTACTTGTCGTACGACACGTAGCTGCGGTGGCCGGCGATGTAGAAGTTGTCGAACTCCTCGACCGAGGCGGCGCCGACGATCGAGAAGCCGTCGAGGGCCCAGGTGGTGTCGCCCTCGGCGCCGTCGGCCAGCACGGTCGCGCCGTCCGCGGTGATGGTGACGTCGTCACCGAAGAAGCCGCCCTCGGAGACACCGCCGTCCGTCAGGTAGTGCAGGCGGAAGTCGACCTTCTTGCCCGCGTACGCGTTCAGCGGCACCGCGATGTCGACCCACGCGCCGGCGGTGCTGCCGGTCAGCGCCGGCGTCCCGCTGGCGTCCGTCGGGAAGGCAGCGCCGTTGACCGTGCCGTTGAGCCGGGTCCAGGTGGTGCCGTTGTCCGTCGAGGCCTCGAAGTAGAGGTAGTCGTAGTCGGTCTCGATGTCGTAGCGGCCCTTGAGCGTGACCCCCGCTGTGGTCTTGCCGGTGAGGTCGATGGTCTTGCTCATCGAGTTGTTCAGGTCGTCGGCGTTGCCGGAGAAGAACTGACCCTCACCCGCGAACGGCGCACCGAGATCGGTGGAGACCTCCTTGTCCGGGAGCACGACCACCGCGGCCTGCGCCTTGGCGGAGTTGTACTCCTCCGGACCCATGTTCAGGGTCTTGGACTGCCCGGCCACGATCGTCTCGTAGTCGAGCCAGCCGAGCTGGAGCTTGTTCCAGGCGCCGAGGTCGCCCGGGCGGGTGCCGATGCCCTGGTCCCCGGCGGCGCTGAGCCGGCTCTGGGCCATCAGGGTCCAGTGCTCGTTGTTGTTGTCGCCGCCACCGGAGGTGTCGTAGTCGTCCGGCAGGCCCAGGTCGTGCGTGTACTCGTGCACGAAGACGGACAGGCCGCCGTTCTCGGGCTGGATCGTGTAGTCGCCGATCCAGATGCCCGTGTTGCCGATCTGGGTGCCGCCGAGCAGGTTGCCGGCCGGGCCGGTGCGGCCCTGGTCGGTGCCGTACGCGTACCAGCGGTGGCTCCAGATGGCGTCCTCACCCTGGTTCGGGTCACCGTCGGCCTGGTCGCCGCCGGAGTGGACGATCTGGAAGTGGTCGATGTAGCCGTCGGACTCGTTGAAGTTGCCGTCGCCGTCGAAGTCGTAGCGGTCGTACTGGTCGAACGACTTCATGTCGGCGGCGATCTCGGCGTCCGTGCGCCCGGCCGCCTTCTGCAGCTCGACCCAGCGGTTGGCCGCGTCGCGGACCAGGGCCCAGGTGTTGTTGCAGACGTTGCTCGCGCAGACAGCCGGGTCGTCGCCGTTGGCGTCGGTCGGGTTGTCGTTCGAGCGGCCGTAGCGGGCCTCGTTGAACGGGACCTTCACCCAGTCGGTGACCTCGCCGTCGACGCTGTACCGGCCGGAGGACTGGCTCTCGAAGTAGGTCTTGACCGACTCCGTGCCCGCGCCCTCACCGAAGTACAGGTTGCGGTAGAAGTCGGCCGAGTAGTCCGCCTGCCACACCGTCGAGTTGTCCACGGCCCGGTTCGGCTCGGGGATCTCATTGTGCAGCGGTCCGTCGAAGCGCGCCGGGCCGGGCACGGTGGGAGCCATGTCCTTGTCCGGGAAGCTGGGGCTGCGCTCGTTGCCGAACTCGGTCAGGATCACGAAGATCCGGTCGGTCCGCTCACGGCTGATCTCGACGTACTGGTCCTGACCGGCCTTGGCGACCGCGCGGTTGCTGGTGCCGGAGCCCTGGGTCCGTCCGACCTTGACGACCGAGCTGCCGTTCTTGGTCACGGCCTTGGCCTTGCCGCTGACCACGTCGGCGACTGCCTGCTCGCGCAGGGCGCGGCGCTTGTCCTCGAGGGGGTTGGGCAGATCGTCGACAGGTGCTGAGTTGGCATCGGCCTTAGCGACCGGCGCTGGATCCACTGGCGGGGCGGCGTTGGCACCGGCGGGGAGCATGACCCCGACGCTGGTGACCATCGCGGCGCCGAGTAGTCCCACGACCACCTTGCGCACTACGTGTACCTCCGTTGACGTGACCGAGCGCTGGGGTGCAGCGGACGGCGGTAAACCGGCCTCGGATTCGAGGCTCACGTGAACGTATGCAAACACACCTATGTCTTGGAAGAGCCCGGAGATATTGATGAGAGATGGTTACGCATTATGGTTTTTCCATCATGCAAGTACCGGCATATACCCAAAAGTGGACTGTGCTCATGAAACGGCGGCAGACCTGCACGATCGCAGGGCTGCCGCCGTTTATCGATAACTGTCTCAGTCTTCGGACTTAACCGCCTGCATGCCGGAGGAGATCAGATCCATCACGGCGGAGTCCTGCAGCGTCGTGACGTCACCCAGGGAACGGTTCTCCGCAACGTCCTTGAGCAGGCGCCGCATGATTTTGCCGGACCGCGTCTTGGGCAGCTCGGCCACGAGCATGATCTGGCGCGGCTTGGCGATCGGGCCGAGCTTCTTGGCGACGTGGTTGCGCAGATCCTGGATGAGCTTCTCGCCGGCCTCGCCCGAAGTGTCCACATTGCCCCGTGGAATAGTGAAGGCAACAATAGCCTGCCCGGTGGTCGGGTCGGTCGCACCGACCACGGCCGCCTCGGCGACCGACGGGTGCGACACCAGGGCCGACTCCACCTCGGTGGTCGAGATGTTGTGTCCTGAGATCAGCATGACGTCGTCGACCCGGCCGAGGAGCCAGAGCGCGCCGTCGTCGTCCTTCTTCGCCCCGTCGCCGGCGAAGTAGATCCACTCGTCGCCGACGCCCGCGCCCTTGCCGAAGCGCGACCAGTACGTGTCCTTGAAACGCTGCTCGTCACCCCAGATGCCGCGCAGCATCGACGGCCACGGCTCGCGCAGCACCAGGAAGCCGCCACCGCCGTCCGGCACCGACTCGGCCTCGTCGTTGACCACGTCGGCGGAGATGCCCGGCAGCGGGGTCATCGCCGAGCCGGGCTTCGAGGCGGTCACGCCGGGCAGGGGCGAGATCATCATCGCGCCGGTCTCGGTCTGCCACCAGGTGTCCACAATGGGGGCGTTGTCGTGGCCGACGTGCTCGCGGTACCACATCCAGGCCTCGGGGTTGATCGGCTCGCCGACGCTGCCCAGGATGCGCAGCGACGACAGGTCGTACTTGGCCGGGATGTCGTCGCCCCACTTCATCATGGTGCGGATGAGGGTGGGTGCGGTGTAGAGCAGGCTCACCTTGTACTTGTCGACGATCTCCCAGAACCGGCCGCGGTGCGGGGTGTCCGGGGTGCCCTCGTACATGACCTGGGTGGCGCCGTTCGACAGCGGACCGTAGACGATGTACGAGTGGCCGGTCACCCAGCCGATGTCGGCCGTGCACCAGTAGACGTCGGTCTCCGGCTTGACGTCGAACACCGCGTGGTGGGTGTACGACACCTGGGTCAGGTAGCCGCCGGTGGTGTGCAGGATGCCCTTCGGCTTCCCGGTCGTGCCCGAGGTGTAGAGGATGAAGAGCGGGTGCTCGGAGTCGAACGCCTGCGCCTCGTGCTGGTCACTGGCCTGCTCGACGCTCTCGTGCCACCACAGGTCCTTGTCACCCCACGTGACGTCCTCGCCGGTGCGGCGGACGACCAGCACGTGTTCGATGCTCGGGCACTGCGCGACGGCCTCGTCGACGGTCGGCTTGAGCGCCGAGGGCTTGCCGCGGCGGTAGCCGCCGTCGGCCGTGATGACCAGCTTGCAGTCGGCGTCCTGGATGCGGGTGGCGAGCGCGTCGACGGAGAAGCCGCCGAAGACCACGCTGTGCAGCGCGCCGATCCGGGCGCAGGCCAGCATCGCGACCGCGGCCTCCGGGATCATCGGCAGGTAGATCGCCACGCGGTCGCCGGCCGTCACGCCGAGCTCGGTCAGCGTGTTCGCCGCCTGGCTGACGCTGCGGAGCAGGTCCGCGTAGGTGATGGTGCGGGTGTCGCCGGGCTCGCCCTCCCAGTGGATGGCCACCTTGTCGCCGTGGCCGGCCTCGACGTGGCGGTCCACGCAGTTGTAGGCGATGTTGAGCTCACCGCCGACGAACCACTTGGCGAACGGCGCGTTCGACCAGTCCAGCACCTGGTCCCAGGGCTTGGCCCAGTGCAGTCGCCGGGCCTGCTGCTCCCAGAATCCTTCGCGGTCGTCGTCGGCCTCCTGGTATGCCGCGGCCTTGACGTTGGCGGCGGCGGCAAGCTCGGCCGGCGGCGGGAACGTCCGCGTCTCCGAGTACAGGTTCTCCAGTGTCTCGCTCATGAGGGCGGCTCCTCTGCCATGACCGGTCGCTTCGTCTGAACACTAGTTCTGCCGGGGTGGCCCGGCGAGAGTTGCAAGCTGTAGTGCCCTGTGGCCGCGCCGAATGGCGATCCGCGCGCGCCGATCGGGCACGAGATGATCGGTACTGCGCGAATCTTGCCACTTACGAGCCACTTCGCGCACCCCGGGTTTCCGGGCTTTTTCCGGCTACGGTTGGCCCGTGACTGCTGATCCACTGGCCCCGCTGCTCGCGCTGGCCGACGTCGAGCCCGCGTTCACCGCCGCGCGCGAGCGCGTCGACGCCGCGATGCGGCACCGCGCGCTGCGCCGCAACGGCGGCCAGGTGGCCGCCGAGGTGAGCCTGCGGGCCGCGGTGGCCAGCGCAGCCCTGGAGGAGCACCGGTACGACCTCGACGAGGTACGCGCCGGCACGGTCACGGACCCGGTGATCCAAGGAGCCCTGCGGGTCGCCGAAGCGCTCGGCGGGCTCGTCGACCTGTGGCCCCGCGCCCCACGCCAGGTGCTCGCCCGGCTGCACGTGCTGGCGGCCCGCGGCGTCGTCCCGGAGCCGGCGCTGGGCCGGCTCGAGACCGGCGCCGACCGCATCGACGCGCTGGCCGGGCTCGTGGCCGGCAACGACCGCACCCCGCCCCTGCTGCTCGCGGCCATCGTGCACGCCGAGCTGCTGACGCTCAAGCCGTTCGCCGGTCCGGCCGGGATCGTGGCCCGCGCCGCGGCCCGGCTCACCCTCATCGGCCGCGGATTCGACCCGCGGGGCCTGGTCGGCGTGGAGGCCGGCCACCTGGCCCGCGAGCCCGAGTACGTGGGCGCGGCCGGGGCCTACGCCACCGGCACTCCCGACGGCGTGCGGTCCTGGCTCCGGCACTACGCGGCAGCGGTGTCCGCGGGAGCCGACGAGATCGCGGAGATCGGCGACACCGTGCTGAGCCCTTCGGGTACGTAGCCCCTCGCCCGGTTGGCTGCCATCTGCATCGATGTCCGGAACACCCTATTTCTGCCGGGCTCGGTTGGCATACTCGGCCGGGTGGGAGACGAGTGGAAACGTCCGTACACCCCGGGCTCGGGCCGCTGGCTGGTGATCGGCTGGGAAGCCGTCGCCCTGGCCCTGCTCGGCTGGAGCACGGTCGAGCAGTTCGGGCTGGCCGGCGCCGGGGTCCGCATCCTGGCCGCGGTGATCACCACGGTCTGGGTGGTCGGCGGCTGGCGGATCCGCGAGATGGGCGTCTACATCGGCCCGGCCGGCCTGCGCGTCCGGGGGCTGCTGCGCTCCCGCACGATGCGGTGGGAGGAGATCGCCCACGTCCGGCTGCACCGGCACACCCACAAGCTCGGTCGCTGGGAGATCGAGGCCGGCATGACCGTGCTGATCGAGCGCCGCGACGGCACGATGGTGAACACCGAACTGTGGGCCCAGGGGATGGACTTCCACTCCCGGCCGCACCTCTTCCGCCAGGTCTACCGCGAGCTGCGTGAGCGGCACCTCGCCGCGGTCGCCCCGGCCTGAGCCGGACATGAGGACGGCGCCTCACGGGTGAGGCGCCGTCGCTTCGCACGTCCTACCGGGCTATCAAGCGTGCACCTGGGTCGTTGTCGGCAGTCCTGATGAGGTGCCGCCGCAACGTGCCTGCCGTGGCTGATCGCGCGTGGGTTCCCGGTGGCCGTGCACGGTGCTCCGTGAAGGGCTCCGCTCCTTCTTTCTACGCCCGGCCGCCCTTGATCGCCAGAGTTTCGGCAGCGTGAAGCCACCGCGGGTGATAGTCAGACACATGCGGTATCGGTCTTGACATTCGGCCGGCCCGCTCGCCGGTGTGCCTGCCCGGCTCAGGCGAGGGCGGCCCGGGTGCGGCGGTGGCGGCCGTAGATGGCGATCCCGATCGCCACCCCCACCCCGACGCCGAGCGCGGCCGCGGCGACCGGCACGGCCGGGCGTTCCCGCAGCCTGCGGCCCAGCGGTACGGGGTGCCGGAACTCCAGCACCGGCCAGGACCGCTCCAGCGCGACCCGCCGCAGCGTGCGGTCCGGATTGACCGTGCTGGGATGACCGACCGCCTCCAGCAGGGGCAGATCACTGCTCGAGTCCGAGTACGCGTAACACTCCGCCAGGTCGTACCCGCGCTCCTCGGCCAGCTCGCGGACGCCGTCGACCTTGCGCACGCCGGCCGCGTAGAACTCGACCTCGCCGCTGAACCGGCCGTCGACGATGCCCATCCGGGTGGCGATCACGTCGGTCACCCCGAGCAGCGCCCCGATCGGCCGGACCATCTCGTCGCCGGAGGCCGACACCAGCACGACGTCCCGGCCGGCGGCCTGGTGCTCACCGATCAGGATGGCCGCTTCCGCGTACACGTACGGGTTGATCAGCTCTTCCAGGGTCTCCGCCACGATCTGCTGGACCTGCTCGACCTTCCAGCCCTTGCACAGCGCGGCGAGATAGTCGCGGGTGCGGGCCATGGTCTGCTCGTCCGTGCCGCCCAGCCGGAACATCAACTGGGCGTAGGCGGATTTGACCACGTCGCGGCGGCTGATCAGCCCATCGCGGTAGAACGGCCGTCCGAAGGCCAGCGCGCTGGACTTGGCGATGACGGTCTTGTCTAGGTCGAAGAAGGCGGCACTCGGGCCCACGGGCCGAAAGTGTAGCCGCACCGAGCACCGGCCCGGCCGCCTCGGGCCACGGACCGCGACGAAAACACCCGTGGACGGTAGTCGGTCACCGTGGGTACTCGACGGTGGCGCACTCCTGAGGCATGCTTGTGGTGCGACTGTGATTCATGTTGTCTGTGCGACAGGTGTTGTCTGTGCAACAGGTGGGAATCGGCGGAGTCGCACACACCCTTCCCGCACACAGATTCTCGGTGATTGCGCCCCCCGCGGTCACCGGGTCCGATTCGGCTCGACCCCCCCGGAGCCGAATCCCAGGACGGCCCCCGACTCCCCCGTCGGGGGTCGTTCCCATCTGTGCTGCTAGGCCCTGGCCGCGGAGACCGACTCGTCCTGCTCGGCGCGTCCGTCGGCCTCGCTCATGCCGAAGAGATCGCACAGGCCGGTGACGGTCAGCACCTGGCGGAAGCTCGGGCTGGGGTTCGTCACGACGAAACGCGCGTCGTGCTCGGTGGCGGCCCGATAACCCTCGATCAGCGCGCCGAGGCCGGTCGAGTCGATGAAGGTGGCCCCGCGCAGGTCGACCCGCAGCTCCGGCGGGGACCAGTCGGCGACGGCGTCCCGCAGAGCCTGAGCGACCTCGTCGGCATTGGTGAAGTCGATCTCGCCCAGCACGGCGACGCAGGCCGTCCCGTCATCGCCGAGCGAGCTCTCGGTCGGGTGCTCCATGCCAACTCCATCGGTCCGGGTCGGCCCAACATACCCAACCCCGCGGGCGTTCATTCCCCTCACGTATCGGCTGGGCGACCCCCGAAGTTACCCATGATCGCCGCCAGATAACAGATCACTTCCCGCCCGCGGGCGTCGTCCACAGCCAGGGGTTTGTCCACAGGCCGGGGCCGGGCCCGTTGAAGGGGGCCGGGTCGGAGCGCGACGGTGAGCGCCCAACAGCCCGCCGTACCCGTGGAGCCACGATGCCAGCCCGCACTCCCGTCCGTTCCGGACCGCGCCTGCCGCTCGTCGTGACGGCCGATCCGGACCTCCTCGACGATCTGCTGCGCCTGGCCGCGGCCGGCGGCACCGAGGTCGACGTGGCGCCCGACCCGGTGGCGGCCCGTCCCCGCTTCGCGGCCGCCCCCCTGGTCGTGATCGGTGCCGACCAGGCCGCGGCCTGCCTGCGGGCGCCGCTCCCACGCCGCCCCCGCATGGTCATCGTCGGCCACACCGCGGCGGTCGAGGCGGCCTGGGAGGTCGCCGGGGACCTCGGCGCCGAGCACGTGGCCGCCCTGCCCACGGCCGAGCCGTGGCTCGTCGACCGCTTCGCCGAACGCAGCGAGCCGGCTCCGCCGGGCCGGGTGCTCGCCGTGATCGGCGGCCGGGGCGGCGCGGGAGCGAGCATCCTCGCGGGCGCCCTGGCGGTGACCGCCACCAGCAGCGGCCACCGCACGCTGCTGGTCGACGCCGACCCGGTGGGCGGCGGGCTCGACCTGGTCCTCGGCTGGGAGGGGATGGACGGCCTGCGCTGGCCGGCCCTGGCCGGCACGGGCGGCCGGGTGAACCCGCCGGCGCTGCTCGAGGCCCTGCCGCACCGCGGCGACCTGGTGCTGCTGTCGTTCGCCCGCGACGAGGTGGCGCCGGTGCCCGCCGAAGCGATGGCGGCGACCCTGGACGCGGCCCGCCGCGGTCGCGACGTGATCATCGCGGACCTGCCCCGCCGGCTCGACGACGCGGCGACGCTGGCCCTGGCCGCGGCCGACCAGACGATCATGATCGTGCCGGCCGAGCTGCGGGCGACAGCGGCGGCCTCCCGGATCGCGGCGATGGTCAGGACGCACTGCGACAACCTCGCGGTCGTGGTGCGCGGTCCGGCGCCCGGAAAGCTGAAAGCGCGAGAGGTGGCGAGGTCCATCGGGCTGCCGCTGGCCGGGTCACTCCGGCCGGAGGCGGCGATCTGCCAGGCGCTGGAGAGGGGCGACGCCCCGGCGGCCGACGGTCGTGGACCGCTGGCCGAGCTGTGCAAACGGCTCATCCGGCAACTGGTCCAGGAAGAGCGCGCGGAGGTGGCCGCGTGAGCGACGCCCTCGGCACGTTTTATCCCGAGGTCACCGAGCGGGTACGCCGGCAATTCGCCGCCGACGGTGTGGAGGCCACCCCGGCAGCCGTCGTGTCGGCGGTGCGTGCCGAGCCGGGTGCCGCTGTGCTCGGCGACACCGCTGTCCTGCGGCTGGCTGACCGGGTGCACGACCAGCTCGTCGGAGCCGGACCGCTGGCCCCGCTGCTGGCGGACCCCACGGTCACGGACGTGCTGGTCAACGGCGTGCAGGTGTGGGTCGACCGGGGTGCGGGGCTGCAGCGGGCGGCCGTTGCGCTGGGGGACGCCGACGACGTGCGACGGCTGGCCCAACGGCTGGCGGCTGCCTGCGGGCGGCGGCTGGACGACGGTCAGCCGTACGCCGACGCGCGGCTCGCGGACGGCACCCGATTGCACGCTGTGCTCCCGCCGGTGGCGACCAGCGGGCCCTACCTGTCGCTGCGGACCTTCCGGCAGCGGCCGTTCAGCCTCGGCGACCTGGTCGAGCACGGCACTGTTCCGCCCGGGCTGGCTCCGCTGCTCGCCGCGGTGGTGGCGGCTCGGCTCGCGTACCTGGTCACCGGTGGGACGGGGTCGGGGAAGACGACACTGCTGGGGACGTTGCTGGGGCTCGTGCCGCACACCGAGCGGATCGTGCTGGTGGAGGACGCCGCCGAGTTGCGGCCGGTGCATCCGCATGTGGTGGCTCTGCAGGCGCGTACCGCCAATGTCGAGGGTGCCGGGGCCGTCGGGCTCACCGATCTCGTACGGCAGGCCCTGCGGATGCGGCCGGACCGGCTGGTGGTGGGTGAGTGCCGGGGCGCCGAGATCGTCGACCTGCTGGGTGCGCTGAACACGGGGCACGACGGAGGGGCGGGCACGCTGCACGCCAATGCGCCGGGTGACGTACCGGCCCGGCTGGAGGCGCTGGGCATGCTCGGCGGTCTGCCCCGGGCGGCGTTGCACGCGCAGGTGCTGGCGGCGTTGCAGGTGGTGCTGCAGGTACGGCGTACCGACCGGGGGCGGGTCCTGGAGTCCGTCGGGGTGCTGCGGGCGGCGGGGGATCAGCGGCTGGTGTCGGTCGTACCGGCCTGGCAGCTCGGGCGCGGCGCGGGGCCGGGCGCCGAGACGCTGGCCCGGCACCTGACCGATCGCGGCGTCGCGGTCCCACCGATCCTGCAGACAGCCGGGGGAGCGCGGCCGTGAGCGGGGTGGCTTGGGTGCTCGCCGCCGGGCTGCTGACCGGGGCGGCCGCCGTTGCGGCCTGGCCGGCGGGGGCGGTGCTGCGGCGGCTCAACGGGCGACGCCAGGGTGTCAGCGCCGTGAGTTTTCGCCGGCTGGGGTCCCGGGTGCGGGTTCTGGCCTGGGTGCGGGCCCTTGCCGACGGGTCACCGCGGCGGGCGGTCGGCATCGCGATCGCGGCGGGTGCGGCGGTGGGCACGATCGTGGCCGGGCCGGTGGCTGGGCTGGTGCTCGCGGTCTACGGGGCGCTCGGGGCTCGGGCCGCTGTCCGCCGGGCTGCCCGTCGCCGGGATGTCGCGGCGCGGTCCCGCAGCCTCGACGGGTTGAACGCGCTGGCCGCCGACCTGCGTGCCGGCTTGGCGGTAGGGGCGATGCCCCTCACCGCCTCAGGTGCACGCCCCCGCGACTTCGATCTCCGGCTGGCCGAGCTGACCGCGGCGGTGTGGCGGCTGGCCGAGCAGACCGGTGCGCCCGCGGCTGATCTTGTCGAGCGGATCGAGGCCGACGCCCGGGCCGGTGACCGTTCGCGGGCCACGGCGGCTGCCCAGGCGGCCGGCGCTCAGGCGACCGCGTTGCTGCTGGCGGGCCTGCCGGTCGGCGGGATCGCACTCGGCTACGGGATCGGGGCCGACCCGCTGGAAGTGCTGCTGGGAACGCCACTGGGAGCGGCGTGCGCGATCGGCGCGGTCCTCCTGCAGTGCGCCGGCCTCCTCTGGGCCGACCGGCTCTCGACCGGACCGACGCAATGAAGCTTCGAACAGATCGACGCGATGACGACGGAATGGTGGGTGCTGACGTGAAGGCCGAGCTCGACGGAATGACCGGACCGGCGCGATGACTGAGCCAATGTGCGGCGCTGCCGCGTTTCTCCGACCGGGTCGACCCGGCCGAGTGCCCTTCAAGCCCTGCTGCGCCGCAGCGATCCTGCACGCCGCACGAGCGCCCGAATCATCCCCTCCGCCCTGCTCACAGGCTGCCCTGCTGGAAGCCACCGCAGCGCTCTTCGTGCTCACGCCGGTCCGCGAGGTGATCCCTTGATAGTCATCCTTGGCCTGGCCGGGCTCGCGGCACTTCTCGGCTTGCCGTTCGCCCGGCGGTGGGCAGTGCGGCGACGACTACGCCGACTGGGCAGATCGCCCGGCAATTCGCCCGGCCGCAGCCCGCGCTTCCTGCTTGACGTCGCCGCCGGGCTGGCAGTGGTCGGGCTGGTCGGGCACTGGTGGGCCGTGCCGTTCGGGGTCGCCACCGCCGTCGGAGTGGATCGGTTCCTGCGGCGCCGCGAACCGGCCGATGTGCGGGCGGCCCGCCAACGAGCCGTCGAGGACCTGCCGCTGGGTGCCGACCTCCTCGCCGCGGTGCTGCGCGCCGGAGCTCCCGTCGACCGGGCGGTTTCCGCCGTGGCGGACGCGCTCGGCGGCCCGCTCGGGGAGCGGCTCGACCGGGTGGGCCGCTCGCTGCGCCTGGGCGCCGAACCACCGGAGGCGTGGGCGCACCTGGCCGGTGTGCCCGGCGCTGACCGGCTCGTCGCGGCGGCCGTCCGGTCCAGCGCCAGCGGCGGCGCGCTGGCCGGCGCGTTGACCCGACTCGCCGATGACCTGCGCGGCGACCGGTCGGTGGCGGTGGAGGCGGCTGCCCACCGGGCTGGAGTCCTCATCGTTCTGCCGCTCGGGCTGTGCTTCCTGCCCGCTTTCGTGCTCGCCGGGCTCGTACCGGTGGTCGTCGACGTCCTGGGCGACGTCCTGTGAGAGCCCACCGCAAGACCCTGTGAGAGCCCACCGCAAACTCGCCGGCCCAGTCGCCGGTGCTGGTCGCCGTCCGCGGCGACGTCCTGGGAGAACCCACCACGAGAAGGAGATCCACGTGCACAGACTGTTCCTCCGCCTGGCCGGCCTGCGAGGCGACGACGGCATGAACACCGCCGAATACGCCGTCGGCACGCTCGCCGCCGTCGCGTTCGCCGGCGTTCTGCTCAAGGTGCTCAGCAGCCCGACCGTGCAGGCGTCGCTGACCGGCGTGATCAACGACGCGCTGAAGTGAGCGGGCGCCGGTGGTCCGGTCGTCTGCGGGCGCTCGGGTCGGACAGGGGTGCGTTCACCGCCGAGATGGCGGCCGGGCTGCCGGCGCTCATGCTGCTGCTGTTCGCCGGGCTGACGGCGGTCGGGGCGGTGACCGCTCAGGGCCGGTGCGTGGACGCCGCCAGAGAGGGTGCGCTGGTCGCCGCCCGCGGCGGGTCGGGCCTCGCGGAGGCCGCCCGGATAGCTCCGGCGGAAGCGCAGATCGATCTGGTGACGGGAGAGGAGACAGTGACGGTCACGGTGCGTGCTCCGGTTCCGATTCTGGGCGGCCACCTCCCGGCCATGTCGGTACGCGCGGAAGCAGTCGCCGCTCGCGAACCCGAGCTGACCGGCACAGTCCCATGAGGACGAGCAGCGATCGGGGGGCCGCCTCGATCCTGGTGCTGGCCATCGGGCTGGTGCTGGTCGCCGCCGGGATCGCCGGGGCGGCCGTCGGGGCGGCGCGGGTCGGCCGGCATCAGGCTCGGACAGCGGCTGACCTGGGCGCACTGGCCGGCGCAGCCCGCGCGGTGGAAGGCGCCGAGGTGGCCTGCGGGAGAGCGGAGCGGTTCGTTCTCGCCAACGGGGCGCGGCTGGTCTCCTGCCGCGTCGACGGTCTGGAGATCGTCGTCGGCGTCGAGGTCACCGTGACGCCGTTACCGGGACTCACCCGCTACGCGTCAGCCGCCGCCCGCGCGGGACCGGTCTGAGCCACTCCGGAGAACTGAGCGAGGACCGCGTCCAGGACGGCCACCGCGCCCTTCTTGTCCAGGGGGTTGTTGCCGTTGCCGCACTTCGGGGACTGCACGCACGACGGGCAGCCGGTCTCGCAGCCGCAACTGGCGATCGCCTCCCTGGTCGCCTGGAGCCACTCTGCCGCCGTCGCGTAGGCGCGTTCCGCGAAGCCCGCCCCGCCCGGGTGGCCGTCGTAGACGAACACCGTCGGCGCTTCCGTGTCCTGGTGGTTCGCCGTCGACAAGCCCCCGATGTCCCAGCGGTCGCACGTCGCCATCAGCGGCAGCAGGCCGATCGCCGCGTGTTCCGCCGCGTGCAGCGCCCCCGGGAAGTCCGCCGGCTCCACCCCCGACGCCACCAGGAGATTCGGTGAGAGCGTGAACCAGACCGCCACCGTGCGGAGTTCCCTCGGCGGCAGGTCCAGCGGCCGGGTGTCGATCACCTCGCCCGAGCCGATCCGGCGGCGCTGGTACGAGACCACCTGGTTCGTCACGTCCACCTCGCCCAGGAACAGGCCGACCGGGCCCGCGTTCACGTACTCGCGGATCGAGACCACCGACAGATCCGTCACGTCCCGGGCGTGCGTCGACCAGTCCGGCTCGGCCGCGTGCACCAGGGCCACCGCGTCCTCCAGGTCCAGGTCGTCCACCAGGTACGACACGCCCTGATGCAGGTAGACCGCCCCGGTGTGCAGCATGACGTGCGACGAGCCCTGGTCGACCGTGCCGAGCAGGCGGCCGGTCGCCGACTCGACCACCGAGATCGGGGCCCCGCCCGTGCCGCGCAGGTCCACGTCCGGGCGGCCGCGGTGCGTCCAGTACCAGCCCGACGGCCGGCGGCGCAGCGCCCCCGACTCGGTCAGGGCTTCCGCCGCCGCCAGCGCCGGCGCACCGCCGAACAGCTCCAGGTCCGCCTTCGTCAGCGGGGCCTCCACGGCGGCGCAGCACAGTTGTGGGCCCAGCACGTACGGGTTGGCCGGGTCCAGGGCCGTCGCCTCGACCGGCCGGCCGAACAGCGCCTCCGGGTGGTGCACCAGGTACGTGTCCAGCGGATCGTCCCGGGCCACCAGCACCGCCAGCGCCTCGCCCCCGGCCCGGCCCGCGCGCCCCGCCTGCTGCCACAACGACGCCCGGGTGCCCGGATAGCCGCAGATCAGCACGGCGTCCAGACCGACCAGGTCGACGCCCAGCTCCAGTGCGTTGGTCGAGGCCAGGGCCAGCAACTCGCCGGTCAGCAGGGCCCGTTCGATCGCCCGCCGGTCCTCCTTCAGATACCCCGCCCGGTACGCCGCCACCCGGTCACCCAGGCCCGGCACCACCTCGTCCAGCGCGCGCCGGGTCATCGTCGCCACCACTTCGGCGCCACGCCGGGACCTGACGAACGCCAGCGTCCGGGTGCCCGCCACGACGGCGTCGGTCAGCAGGTCGGCCGTCTCGCTCAGCGCTGACCGGCGTACCGGGGGCAGCTCCGCCTCCAGGTCATCGAGCTCGCGCGGCAGCAGCGGCGGCTCCCACAGCGCGAAGGTCGTTGCCCCGCGCGGCGACGCGTCCTCGGTCACCGCCTCGACCGGCAGGCCGGTGAGGCGGCTCGCCGCGTGGGCCGGGTCGCCGGAGGTCGCCGAGGCCAGGATGAACGTCGGCTCGCTGCCGTACCGGGCCGCGACCCGGCGGAGCCGGCGCAGGACGTGCGCCACGTGCGAGCCGAAGACCCCGCGGTACGTGTGGCACTCGTCGATCACCACGTACCGCAGGCGGCGCAGGAACGTACCCCAGCGCGCGTGGCCCGGCAGCAGCGCGTGGTGCAGCATGTCCGGGTTGGTCAGCACGAAGCGGGAGTGCTGGCGGATCCACTCGCGTTCCTCGCGGGGGGTGTCACCGTCGTATGTGGCCGGGCGTACCCCCTCGACGCCCAGCCGGACCAGCGCGCGCAGCTGGTCCGCCGCCAGCGCCTTGGTCGGGGACAGGTAGAGCACCGTCGCGCGGGGGTCTTCCACCAGCGCGGTCAGCGCGGGCAGCTGGTACGCCATCGACTTGCCGGAGGCCGTGCCCGTCGCCAGCACGACGTGCTGGCCCGTTCGGGCCAGCTCCGCCGCCGCGGCCTGATGTTCCCAGGGCGCGATGATCCCGCGGTCGGCGAGCGCGGAGATCACAGCCGGCGCCGCCCACTGCGGCCACGGCACCGGGCGGCCGGGCCGGGCGGGCAGCGCCTCCACGTGGGTGACCGGCGACTGGCCGGCGCTGCGGGCGCGCAGCCGGTGCAGCAGTTCGGCCGGTCCGAGCCCGGTCAGTGCGCCGCGTGCGGCCGGGATTCCCGGGACGGTCGTGGTCACGTCTGCACTGTGACATCGGTATGGCCCGAACCTCAAACGGGTACGACGGGAGGGTGCGACGCGTCGTGCCCGGAGCGTCGGTGGTTAGATTCGCTGTGGAGATCGGCTGCCTGAAGGCTTGACCCCGAGGGAGGAGGACCGATGGAGCTGTCGCTGACGACCCGTACCGTCGGCGAGCACACGGTGCTCGACGTCGGTGGTGAGGTCGATGTCTACACGGCGCCACGCCTGCGTGAGCGGCTCGTGGAGCTGGTCGACGGTGGGTCGCGCAACGTCGTGGTGGATCTCGCCCGCGTCGACTTCCTCGACTCGACCGGTCTCGGTGTGCTGGTCGGCGCCCTGAAGCGGCTGCGCGCCGCCAACGGGACGTTCGGCCTGGTCTGCAGCAAGGAGCCGCTGCTCAAGATCTTCCGGATCACCGCGCTCGACCAGGTGTTCCCGATCTACCCCTCCGTCGAGGCGGCCACCTCGACGTCGTCCGGCGATCGCGACGACAACCCCCCGACGGCGTGATGGCCACGGTTCGGCTGTCGTTCTCCCCGGCACCGGTGCACGTGCGTACGGCCCGGCTGGTCGGCGTCGCGGTGGCCCGGCGGGCGGGCGTCGCCGAGGAGTTGCTCGACGAGGTGCGGCTGGCCATCGGTGAGGCGTGCACCCGGGCGGTCGCCCTGCACCGGCAGTACAACCTGCCCGACCTGGTGATGGTCGAGATGTCCGACACCGACTCGTACACGGTCCGGGTCATCGACCGGGCGCCGATCGAGGCCAGTGTCGGCCTGGCCAAGCTGCCGCCGGACGAGCTGGCCGACGAGTCGCTCACCGACGAGGCGCTGACCACCGGCGTGGGCTTCGCCCTGCTCGCCGGCTTCGTGGACGACCTGCAGGTGCGCCCGGTGGAAGAAGGCGCCGGCACCGAGGTCCGGATGGTCTGGCCCGTCCACCGGCGCTGAGACAAAGGTGCCGTTCACCGCACAAATCACGCCGTTCGGCGCATGGCATGGGAAACCGCTGCTGGAGGCGCGGAGCCTAGGCGGTAACCGATTCGGGTGCCAACCGCTAACACAGCGGTAAACATCACCCTGACACGGCCGGATCCAGGTGTGACCATCACCACGTTCGGCCGCTACAGTACGCCGGTAATCAGCTACTGCTCCCTGGTTCCGCGTCCGCGGGACCAGGTTGTCGTCTCCTAGAGCAGGGAGTGCGCCCGGCGGTTTCGTCCGCTGCCCGGGTGCGGTCGGTGTACAGGAGGACATTGATGTCCCGGACCTCCATAACCCTCGCTGCCGAAAGCAGCGGCGGGTCGCTCGACAGTTCGAATGTCACGTTCGTCATCGTCGCGATCGTCTTCGCGCTGGTGGCGCTGGCATTCGCTGCTGTCTTCGTCAAGTCGGTGCTTTCCGCGGGCCGCGGTACCACCAACATGCAAGAGATCGCGGGGGCGGTTCAGGAGGGCGCTTCGGCGTATCTGTTCCGGCAGTTCAAGACCCTCGCCATCTTCGTCGTCATCGCGGTCGTGCTGCTCTTCCTGCTGCCGGTGCACAACACCGACAGCGAGACCGCGGTCAAGGTCGGCCGGTCGCTGTTCTTCATCGTCGGTGCGGTCTTCAGCTCGTTCATCGGCGGCGCGGGCATGGCCCTGGCCACCCGGGCGAACCTGCGGGTCGCCGCGGCGGCCGGCGAGGCCGGTGGCCGCGAGAAGGCGATGGGCATCGCGTTCCGCACCGGTGGCGTGGTCGGCTTCCTCACCGTGGGCCTGGGCCTGTTCGGTGGCGCGCTGGTCGTGCTGATCTACCGCAGCGACGCCCCGACCGTGCTCGAGGGCTTCGGCTTCGGCGCCGCGCTGCTCGCCATGTTCATGCGGGTCGGCGGCGGCATCTTCACCAAGGCCGCCGACGTCGGCGCCGACCTGGTCGGCAAGGTCGAGCAGGGCATCCCGGAGGACGACGCGCGCAACCCCGCGACCATCGCGGACAACGTCGGCGACAACGTCGGTGACTGCGCCGGCATGGCCGCCGACCTCTTCGAGTCGTACGCGGTGACGCTGGTCGCGGCGCTGATCCTGGGCCAGGCCGCGTTCGGCCAGGACGGCCTGATCTTCCCGCTGATCGTCTCCACGGTCGGCGTGGTCATCGCCATCGTCGGTGTCTTCATCACCCGGCTCCGCGCGTCGGACAAGAACGGCCTGACGGCCATCAACCGCGCCTTCTACATCTCGGCCGTGCTCTCCGCGGTCATCGTGGCGATCGTCAGCTTCGTCTACCTGCCGGACACCTTCGCGGGCTTCGGCGCCGACGCCGGCATCGACCAGGGCGTGATCGACAGCGGTCGCAACCCGCAGCTCGTCGCCATCGGCGCCGTCGTCATCGGCATCGTGCTGGCCGCCGCCATCCAGGCGCTGACCGGCTACTTCACCGAGACCGAGAAGCGTCCGGTGCAGGACATCGGCAAGTCGTCGCAGACCGGTGCGGCCACCGTCGTGCTCGCCGGCATCAGCGTCGGCCTCGAGTCGGCCGTCTACTCGGCGCTGCTCATCGGCGCGGGCGTCTTCGGCGCGTACCTGCTGGGCGGCACCTCGATCACGCTGTCGCTGTTCGCCGTGGCGCTGGCCGGCACCGGCCTGCTCACCACGGTCGGCGTCATCGTCGCGATGGACACCTTCGGCCCGATCTCGGACAACGCGCAGGGCATCGCGGAGATGTCCGGTGACATCGACGAGAACGGCGCCCGGATCCTGACCGAGCTCGACGCGGTCGGCAACACCACCAAGGCGATCACCAAGGGCATCGCGATCGCCACGGCCGTGCTGGCCGCGACGGCGCTGTTCGGTTCGTACACGAACACCCTGCAGTCGTCGCTGGCCGACGCGGGCATCCCGGCCGACCGGATCGGCACCGAGATCCTCGGCCTGCTGAACATCTCCAACCCGCGCAACCTGGTCGGCCTGCTGATCGGCGCCGCGGTGGTGTTCCTCTTCTCCGGCCTGGCCATCAACGCCGTGTCCCGCTCGGCGGGCGCGGTCGTGATGGAGGTACGCCGCCAGTTCCGCGAGTTCCCGGGCATCATGGAGCGCACCCAGCGCCCCGAGTACGGCAAGGTCGTCGACATCTGCACCCGGGACGCCCAGCGTGAGCTGCTCACTCCCGGTCTGCTGGCCATCCTGGCGCCGATCGCGGTGGGCTTCGGCCTGGGCGCCGGCGCGCTGGCCTCCTACCTGGCCGGTGCGATCGGCGCGGGCACCCTGATGGCCGTCTTCCTGGCCAACTCCGGTGGCGCCTGGGACAACGCCAAGAAGCTGGTCGAGGACGGTGCGTACGGGGGCAAGGGCTCCGAGGCGCACGCGGCCACGGTCATCGGTGACACGGTGGGTGACCCGTTCAAGGACACCGCCGGTCCGGCCATCAACCCGCTGCTCAAGGTCATGAACCTGGTGTCGCTGCTGATCGCCCCGGCCGTGGTGACCCTGAGCGTCGGCACCGACGCCAACGACCCGGTCCGGATCGCCCTCGCGGTGGTCGCGGCCCTGATCGTGGCCGGTGCGGTGATCTGGAGCAAGCGCAAGCCGATCTCCATGGGCGAGCCCAGCCCGACCACGGAGACCAAGTCGGAGCGGATCAGCGCCTGATCCCAGCACGACGGAGAGGGCACCCGGCACTCGCCGGGTGCCCTCTGTCGGAGGTTGGCCGTACGCTGCAATCCATGCGCACGGCCCGCACCACACCCTTACTGCTTGTTCTCTCGTTCGTCGTGACACTGGGTGGTTGCGCGGGCGGTCCCGCGCCCCGCGCCTGGGCCGCCTCGGTCTGCACGGTGCTCGCGCCCTGGCGCTCCGAGATCGGCACCCTGGCGACCCGCACCCAGCAGCAGATGACCGCCGAGACCACCCCGGCACAGGCCAAGGAAAACCTGACCCGGCTGTTCGGTGGGGCCGAGTCGGCCAGTGAGAAGGCCCGGGCCGGCGTGCGCAAGGCCGGCGTCCCGGACGTCGAGCAGGGCAAAGAGGTCGCCGACAGCTTCACCGCCTCGCTCAGCGCGATGCGCGACGCGTACGGGCGGGCCAAGAGCGGCATCGCGGCGCTGGCCACCAGCCCGTCGAAGGACTTCTACACCAAGGTCGGCTCCGTGGTGGACACCCTCAACGTCGAATACAAGCAGAGTGAGCTGGACACCAGCCGGCTCGACTCGGAAGAGCTCAAGAAGGCGTTCGACGAGGCGCCGGAATGCCGCTGACGGGCACCTGCTGATGACGGAGCGCCGCTGACCATGACCGAGCCCGGGTGGCCGCTGATCCCGCGTGAGGTGCTGCCCGCGCCGGTTCCGGACGCCCGGATCCCGGCCGCGCCGAAAGTCCGGCGCCGTGCCGCGCTGACCGTGCCGGCCGTCCGGCAACTGTCGATCTTCGGGGTGGAAGCGGCCGATCCATCGCTGGCCGACCTGGCCGGGCTGCTCACCGGTCCGGGACGGCTGGGCCGGATGGGCGGTACGGCCAGAGTCGCGGTCCGGGTGGACGCCGCCTGGCGGGTGCACGTGCTGGTCGAGGAGCTGGTGTCGCGGGGTCTGGTGGTCACCTGGGCCCCGGTGACGACCGACGGCGTCGACGATCACGTGGCGGAACTCACGGCCGAGCCGGTGGAGCTGACGCTGGCGGCCGGCGAGGAGCCCGCCGAGCCGGCCGACGAACCGGCCGCAGCCGACGACGAGGGCGCGACCAGCGACGAGCCCGCAGACGTCGAAGCCGCGACCGTAGATAAGAAGGAGGACGCGGATCCCCGTACCGTCTCTTTCGAGGTCCGGACCGCTTACAGCAGCCGGCTGGACCCGCTCGCCCGGGCCTGGCCGCCGCCGGACGACCGGCTCTTTCTGACCGGGCCGCAGTTGCGGCTCTGGGTCGCCGCGGCCGGGTCGCCGCGGCCCGAGGGCTACGCGCTCGGTCTGGATCCCGACGGCTTTCTTGACAAAGCCGCCGACGCCGCGCTGACCCGGGTCGGTCTGGCCGGCACCGTGCAGGCCGGTCCGGCGTACGTCATCGCAGGTCGCAGGCGGCTCGCCCGGCTCGCGGAGCTGGTCGGCGAACGGCCCGCCGCGGCACCCGAAAGGCTGTGGCCGGGCGCCGCCGCCGGTTGACCTTCGGTGATTGTGTCCGACACGACGCCATGTTCCCGGTGTACGGTGTCGCCGTCGGACGCATGCGGTGGCCGGACCGTTACCATCCGACTTCTCCGTTGCCCGGGGAATGCCTGCTCGTCCGGCGCGTTACGTTGAACGTCCGCGTGTCCGTCGTCCGCGACGGGCCGCCGATCGATCGAGAAGTGTGGGAGTGCCGTGCCGGAGAAAGCCAGGACGACCCGTCTGGTCATCGTCGAGTCCCCGTCGAAGGCCAAGACGATCGCCGGCTATCTGGGGCCCGACTATTTCGTCGAGGCCTCCTTCGGCCATGTCCGGGACCTGCCGAAGAACGCCGCCGACGTGCCCGCCAAGTACAAGGGCGAGTCGTGGGCGCGGCTCGGCGTCGACGTCGACAACGGCTTCCACGCGCTCTACGTGGTCTCGCAGGACCGCAAGCAGCAGATCGCCAAGCTGACCAAGCTGGCCAAAGAGGTGGACGAGATCCTGCTCGCCACCGATGAGGACCGCGAGGGCGAGGCCATCGCCTGGCACCTGGTCGAGACGATCAAGCCCAAGGTCCCGATCAAGCGGATGGTCTTCCACGAGATCACCAAGGCGGCCATCCAGGCCGCGGTGGCCAACCCCCGCGAGATCGACAAGGACCTGGTCGACGCGCAGGAGGCCCGGCGCATCCTGGACCGGCTCTACGGGTACGAGGTCAGCCCCGTCCTGTGGAAGAAGGTGATGCCCCGCCTGTCCGCCGGGCGCGTCCAGTCCGTGGCCACCCGGATCGTGGTCGAGCGGGAGCGCCAGCGGATGGCGTTCCGCACCGCGGAGTACTGGGACATCAACGCTCTGCTGTCGGTGCAGGGCAAGACCGAGGGCACCCGATCGTTCTCGGCGACCCTGATCGCCCTGGACGGCGACCGGATCGCCACCGGCCGTGACTTCGAGCCGACCACCGGCCAGGTCAAGCCCGGTGCCGGCGTGGTCCACCTGGACGGCGACGGGGCCCGCGGGCTCGCGGCGCGACTTGAGGACCGCCCGTTCACGGTCACCCGCGTGGAGGAGAAGCCGTACAGGCGGAAGCCGTACGCGCCGTTCATCACCTCGACGCTGCAGCAGGAAGCCGCCCGCAAGATGCGGTTCTCCTCGTCGCAGACCATGCGCACCGCCCAGCGGCTGTACGAGAACGGCTATATCACCTACATGCGTACGGACTCGGTGAACCTTTCCGAGACCGCGATCAGCGCCGCCCGCCGCCAGATCGCCGAGCTGTACGGCGCCAACAACGTGCCGCCGCAGCCCCGCCGCTACACCGGTAAGGTCAAGAACGCGCAGGAGGCGCACGAGGCGATCCGCCCCGCGGGGGACAACTTCCGCACCCCCGGCGAGGTCGCCAACGAGCTGTCCACCGACGAGTTCAAGCTCTACGAGCTGATCTGGCGCCGTACGGTCGCCTCGCAGATGACCGACGCCGTCGGTAACTCCGTCTCGGTACGGATCCGCGCGATCTCCACCGCCGGTGAAGAGGTCGACTTCGGCGCCAGCGGCAAGACCATCACCGACCCGGGCTTCCTGCGCGCCTACGTCGAGTCCTCCGACGACGAGAACGCCGAGGCCGAGGACGCCGAGCGCCGCCTGCCGAACCTGGTCAAGGACCAGCCGCTGACGGCCGAGGAGCTCAACGCGATCGGCCACCACACCTCGCCGCCCGCCCGCTACACCGAGGCGTCGCTGGTCAAGGCCCTGGAAGAGCTGGGCATCGGCCGCCCGTCGACCTACGAGTCGATCATGCGGACGATCCAGGACCGGGGGTACGTGGAGAAGCGCGGCCAGGCGCTGATCCCGTCGTTCATCGCGTTCGCGGTCGTCGGCCTGCTCGAGGGCCACTATCCGCGGCTGGTCGACTACAACTTCACCGCCGCGATGGAGACCCAGCTCGACGACATCGCCGGTGGCGACCACGCGGCCCTGGACTTCCTGACCTCCTTCTACTTCGGCAGCGACCTGGGCGCGGACGACTCGATCGCCAAGGCCGGCGGCCTGAAGAAGATGGTCACCGAGAACCTCAGCGACATCGACGCCCGCGCGGTCAACTCGATCCCGCTGTTCAAGGACGACGCCGGCCGCAACGTGGTGGTCCGCGTGGGCCGCTACGGGCCGTACCTGCAGCGCGCCCTGCCCGACGCGACCGAGGAGGCGCCCGAGGACCGGGTGTCCATCCCCGAGGGCGTCGCGCCGGACGAGCTGACCGTCGAGAAGGTCACCGAGCTCTACCTGGGTGGCGGCGGCGAGCGCAGCCTGGGCGACGACCCGGCCACCGGGGAGTCCGTGACGCTCAAGTCGGGTCGCTTCGGCCCGTACGTGCAGAGCGGCGAGAAGAAGTCCAGCCTGTTCAAGTCCCAGACGCCGGACACCCTCACCCTCGAGCAGGCCCTGCGGCTGCTGGAGCTGCCCCGCACGGTCGGCAAGGACCCTGAGGGCGCGGAGATCGTCGCGGCCAACGGTCGCTACGGGCCGTACGTGAAGCGTGGTGACGACTTCCGTTCGCTGGAGAGCGAGGACAAGCTCTTCACCGTGACGCTCGACGAGGCGCTGGCCCTGCTCGCCGCCCCGAAGACCCGCCAGCGCCGGGCCGCCGCGCCGCCGCTGCGGGAGATGGGCAACGACCCGGCCACCGACAAGCCGATGGTGATCAAGGAAGGCCGCTTCGGCCCGTACGTGACGGACGGCGAGTTCAACGCGTCGTTGCGCCGCGGCCAGACGCCGGAGGAACTGACCGTCGCGCAGGCCTCCGAGATGCTCGCCGAGAAGCGCGCCAAGGGACCCGCCCCCAAGAAGAAGGCGGCCGCGAAGAAGGCCCCGGCCAAGAAGGCGGCAGCCGCCTCCTCCGACGCCACCCCCGCCAAGAAGGCCGCAGCCAAGAAGGCGCCCGCCAAGAAGGCAGCCGCCAAGAAGGCCACGCCGGCCAAGCGAGCCACCAACGCCTCCCCAACCGCGAAGAAGGCTCCCGCCAGGGCGACTGCCAGCGCGGAATAGCGGAGCGGTGCACGACTACTGAGTTCACCGGGCCAGGGTGGCGGAGGTTTCCTGCCTGTGGATGAGGCTGTGGATAACTAGCCGAGGACGCGGTCCAGGTAGGCGTTGGTGAAGGTGCGGGCCGGGTCGAGCTGGTCGCGGACGGCCACGAAGTCGTCGAACTTCGGGTAGGCCCGGCGCAGCGATTCCGCGTCGCGGTAGTGCATCTTGCCCCAGTGCGGCCGTCCGCCCAGTGGCTCGCACACCGCCTCGAACGCCCGGAAGTACGGCTCGTACGGGCTGCCGCTGAACTGGTGCACCGCGATGTACGCCGAGTCGCGCCCGTAGCCGTGCGACAGCCAGACGTCGTCCGGGCCGGTGAACCGCACCTCGACCGGGAACTGCACCTTGAACGGCAGCTTCTCGATGATCCGGGGCAGCGCCCCCAGCGCCTCGCCCAGACACTCCCGGGGGATCTCGTACTCCATCTCGGTGAACCGGACCCGGCGCGGCGTGCAGAAGACCCGGTCGGAACGGTCCGTGTACGTACGGGCGGTCAGCGCACGAGCAGCGACGGCGCTGATGCCCGGCACGGTCGCCGGGACCGCCCGGCCCAGCCGGCAGGCGGCCTGGAAGACCGTGTTGGCCAGCAGCTCGTCGTCCAGCCAGCCCCGGAACGCCGACAGCGGCTGATCCGAGACGGGCACCTTGTTGTTGCGCTTGAGCTGGGCCCGGTCCGTGTACGGGTACCAGTAGAACTCGAGGTGATCGTTGGTGGCGATGCCCTCGTCCAGGCTCGCGAGCACCTCGGACAGCGGCATCGGCCGTTCGTCGGCCAGCAGGACGAACGCGGGCACGCAGCGCAGCGTCACCTCCACGAGGACGCCCAGCGCCCCGATGCCCAGACGGGCCGCGGGGAACAGGGGCGAGCTGGCATCGATGCGCTGCACTTCGCCCGTACCGGTGACCAGGGTGACCGCCTCGACGCAGGAGGCCAGGGTGGAGTGGGCTTGACCACTGCCGTGCGTACCGGTGGAGATGGCCCCGGCGACCGTCTGCTGGTCGATGTCGCCGAGATTGGGCATCGCCAGGCCGTGCTCGGCCAGGAGCCGGTTGAGCCGGTGCAGCGGCATGCCCGCCTGCACCGTGACCAGGTCACCGTCGACCGCGACCAGCTCGCTCAGCCGGTGCAGCAGCAGCCGCCGGTCGTCGGCGACCGCGATCGCGGTGAACGAGTGCCCGCTGCCGACCGCCTTGACTTTGTGTCCGGTGGCGGACGCCTCCTTGACGAGGGCGGCCACCTCGTCGACAGTGCCAGGGGTCAGGACCTCGGCGGCCACGGAGTGCTGGTTACCGCCCCAGTTACGCCAGTGCAGAGACATAGTCATTCCGGCTTTGTCCTCCCGACGAGCGGACAGTCGCACAAAACCGGGAATGCCGCGTGTCCCCGGCGTCCCGTCGATGCATCTCGCTCGTTGATCCGAGTAACGTTCCCATTATCACTGCTGAGAGGGAGTGGCGACGCGTGTCGACACCAACCGTCACCACCGGACCGCTGCGGCGGGTTCCGGTGCAGGGCAGAAGCGTTGCCCGGGTCCAGCGCATGCTCGACGCCTGCGCGGAGCTGGTGGACGAGGTCGGGTACGAGGGCCTGACCACGACCCTGCTCGCCGAGCGGGCCGAGGTCGCCATCGGCTCGGTCTACCAGTTCTTCCCCGACAAGCGGGCCATCGTCCAGGCCCTCGCCATGCGCAACATGGACGCGTACCTGCAGTCGCTGTCGGCACGCTTCGCCAACGAGACGTTCGCCCACTGGTGGGACGGCGTGGACGCGGCGATAGACGCCTACATCCACATGCACCGCAGCGTGCCGGGCTTCCGGACGCTGCACTTCGGCGACGTGGTGGACCTGCACCTGCTCGACGCCGAACGCGACAACAACGCGGTCATCGCCGACCGGCTGGCCGAGCTGCTGGTGGAGCAGTTCCAGCTGATGGACCGGGGACGGCTGCGCTTCGCCCTGCTCATCGCGGTGGAGGCGTCGGACGCGCTGATCAAGCTGGCGTTCCGGCGCGACGTGACCGGTGACGAGGCCGTGCTGACCGAGGCCAAGGCGCTGATCAGGGAGTATCTGCACCGGCACGTGCCCGCCTGAGTCAACCGAGGAACGCATACCCCTCTCCCCGGTACGTCGGGGTCGGCGCGGCCGTGTCGCCGTCGACGAGGTGCACCTCGTTGACGTGCTCACACAGCTCGCCGGCCTTGGCGTGGCGGAACCACACCCGGTCGCCCGGCCGCAGGCTCTCGGCCGCGGCGCCCAGCAACGGCGTCTGCACCTCGCCGGCGCCCTCGTCGCCCCGCATGTGCAGCCCCTCGGGCAGCCAAGGGGTGGGCTGGCGGGACGGTCCGGTCGGCCCGGAGGCGATCCAGCCGCCGCCGAGCACGGTCGCGATCCGCGGTCCCGGCCGGCGGACCACCGACAGCGCGAAGAACGCCGCCGGGGTCGGCTGCCAGGCGCGGTACCCGTCGAACAGGGTGGGTCCGAACAGTCCCGACCCGGCGGCGACCTCGGTCACCGACGGGTCGGCGGCGGTCAGCGCCATGCTGCCGGTGCCACCGCCGTTCACGAACTCCAGGTCGGCGTGCTCGCGTACCGCCCGGACCGCGGCCAGCCGGCGGCGGAGCAGCTCGGGCAGCGACCGGCGCTGCATCATCCGGATCGCCCGGGCCCGCAGGGCCTGCCCGGGCGGGGCGTCGCCGAGCCCGGCGATGTGCGCCTCGTAGGACATCATCGCGACCAGGCGGAAGCCCGGCCGCTTGACCAGCCGGGCGGCGAGGGATCCGGCCTGAGCCGCGGAGTGCACGGGGGAGCGCCGGACGCCGATGTGCAGCGGCCCGGCGGGCCGCCAGGAGGCGTCGAGTTCCAGACAGATCCGCACGTCGGGCCGCCGGCCCGGCGCCACCACGGCATCGACCAGGTCGAGGTGGGCGGGATGGTCGACCATGATCGTGATCGCGGCGGCCAGCTGCGGGTCGGCGGCCAGCTGGGCGATCGCGGTCCGGTCGACGCTGGGGTACGCCACCAGCACGTCGTCCGTGACACCACTGCGCACCAGCCAGATCGCCTCCGGCAGGGTGTACGCCATCACGCCGGACCAGCCGGGGCGGGCCAGCACCCGTTCGAGCAGGGACCGCACGCGGACCGACTTGCTGGCGACCCGGATCGGTTTGCCGCTCGACCGGGCCGTCAGCGCGGCGGCATTGGCGTCGAAGGCGGCCAGATCCACCACCGCCAGCGGCGTCTCCAGGCCGTCGGTGGCCCGGTCCAGTCGTTTTTGCAGCGCACTGCGTTCGACGATCACAACGGCAACTTAACGGGTCCCGGCCTTATGCGAAACACCTTCATTTTTGCGCCACCCGAACGAGCGTTCCCGCGGTCTGTCAGGGGCGCCCGTTAGAGTGCTTCGAGCAATGACCACGGGGAGGTAGGGCCATCGACACCGAAACGAGCTCGGCACGCAAGGAGGCCAGCCCCCCGGTCGATCTGTCAGGGGCGGCGGCGCTGCGTTCCGTCCTGCGGATCCGCCCGTTCCGGCGGCTCTGGCTCGTGCTCAGCGTGGCCTCGTTCGGCGACTGGATCGGCACCCTGGCCACCGCGCTGTTCGCCTCCCAGCAGGTCACCGGCAGCGTGGCCCAGGGCAGCGCGTTCAGCAGCACGATCGCGATCCGGCTGCTCCCGGCGCTGCTGCTCGGCCCGATCGCCGGCGTCATGGCCGACCGGTTCGACCGGCGCTACACCATGGTCATCTGCGACATCCTGCGCTTCTTCGTGTACGGCTCGATCCCGGTCGTCGCCCTGTTCAGCGAGTCCGGCGGCCTCACGGTCACCTGGGCGGTCATCGCCACCTTCATCGGCGAGACCATCACCCTGATGTGGATCCCGGCCAAGGAGGCCGCGGTCCCCAACCTGATCCCCAAGGGCCGCCTCGAGGTCTCCAACCAGCTCACGCTGATCACCACGTACGGCATCACCCCGATCCTGGCCGCCCTCGCGCTGGCCGCCCTCGACGGGGTGGTCCGCGGCCCGATCGGCGGCCTGCCGGACTGGGCCGAGCCGGTGCAGATCGCGCTCTGGATCAACGCCTTCTCCCGGGCCGCCACGGCCGCCGTCGTCTTCTTCGGCATCAAGGAGATCAGCGAGGGCCACCGCGAACGCAAGGAGAAGAACGCCGAGACGTCGATGTTCCGCCAGTTCGTCGAGGGCTGGAAGTACATCGGCGGCACCCCGTTCGTCCGCGGCCTGGTGCTCGGCATCTTCGGCGCGTTCGCCGGCGCGGGCATCGTGATCGGCACCGCCCGCTTCTTCACCGCCTCGCTGGGCGCCGGTGACGCCGCGTTCTACCTGCTCTTCGCCACCCTGTTCATCGGCCTGGCGGTCGGCATCGGCCTCGGCCCGATGGTCGTCAAGGAGCTGTCCCGGCGCCGCTGGTTCGGCATGAGCATCGTGCTCGCCAGCGGCGCGGTCGGCTTCCTGTCCGTGGCGTTCCACCTGTCCATGGCGCTCTTCGGCGCGCTGTTCGTCGGCGCGGGCGCCGGCATGGCGTTCCTGGCCGGTGTCACCCTGCTCGGCGGCCAGGTCAACGACGAGGTACGCGGCCGGGTCTTCGCCGTCGTGCAGATCGGTGCCCGGCTCGTCCTGCTGCTGGCCATCTCGCTGGCCGGTCTCCTGGTCGGCCTGGGCAGCTCCCGCACCATCTCGGCCGGCAGCCTCTCGGTCAGCATCTCCTCCACCCGCATCCTGCTGCTGGTCGCCGGCATCATCGGGGTCTGGACCGGGATCAGCGCGTTCCGCCAGATGGACGACAAGCGCGGCGTGCCGGTGCTGGCCGACCTGTGGAGCTCGATCCGCGGCCGCCCGCTGTCACCGGGCGAGGACTTCACCCGCCAGGGCATCTTCGTGGTCTTCGAGGGCGGCGAGGGCGCGGGCAAGTCGACGCAGGTCACCCGCCTGTCGGAGGCCCTGACCGAGGCCGGGCACGACGTGGTGGTGACCCGCGAGCCGGGCGCGACGGACATGGGCGCGCGGATCCGCAGCCTGGTGCTGTCCAACGGCGAGGGCGCCGACGCGCCGTCGCCGCGCGCCGAGGCGCTGCTCTACGCGGCCGACCGGGCCCATCACGTGGCCACCGTCGTGCGTCCGGCGCTGGCCCGGGGCGCGGTGGTGATCAGCGACCGGTACGTGGACTCGTCGCTCGCGTACCAGGGGGCCGGCCGCACGTTGCCGGTCCAGGAGATCTCCTGGCTGTCGTCCTGGGCGACCGGCGGTCTCAAGCCGGACCTGGTGGTGCTGCTCGACGTCGACCCGACCGTGGGGCTGGGCCGGGTCGACCAGCGTGGCCTGGGCGCGGACCGGCTGGAGAGCGAGTCCCGGTCCTTCCACGAACGCGTCCGCTACGCCTTCCTCGACCTGGCCTCGGCGGACCCGAAGCGCTACCTGGTGCTGGACGCGGCGCGCCCGGCGGACGAGATCGCCGACGCGGTCGCCACCCGGCTCAACGCGATGCTCACCGAGGGCGACGACAGCCACCCGGATCCGGCGTCGACGGCGGTGCCGCCGGGCCCGGACCTGAACGCGCCGGACCTGGCCGACACGATGGTGGTCCCGCCGCACGCGAGTCCCGACGAGACGCTGGTGATGCGGACGGGGTCGGGCGCGGTGGCGACGAGCGGCTCGGACGAGACCATCGTGGTCCGGCCGGCCTCGGCCGCCGGCCCGGACGACACCATGGTGATCCGCCCGGGCGCGGGCCCGGACGACACGATGGTGGTCTCCTCCCACAGCCCGGACGCGACGATGGCCCTGCCCTCGGACGCGACCACGGCTCTGCCTTCGGACGCGACCATGGCCTTGCCGCGGTCCACGCCGGACGACCCGAACGCGACCGTGATGGTGTCCCGGCCGGTGTCGGACGACCCGAACGCGACCGTGGTGGTGCGCCGGCCTGATTCCGATGATCCGAACGCCACGACGGCTTTCCCGGCCGGCGGCCCGGACGAGACGGTGGTCGTGCGGCCGGCCCCGTCCGGCAGCGAGTCGGACGAGACGATGGCGGTCCCGGCGGCCGGAGCGGTCTCCGCCACCAAGGACGCCGACGCCGACGCCGCCGACGCCGCCGACGCCGCCGCCGAGGACGAGGACGAGGAGACGGCGGTCGAGGTGCTCGAGGACCTCACCGGCAACCGGGCCCGGGCCGCCGATGACGAGACGCCGCCGCCGGTGGGCAGCAAGCCGTGAGCGAGCGAGAATCGACGCCATGAGTGTGTTCGCCGACCTGGTCGGGCAGGACGAGGCCGTCGAGACGCTGCGCCGGGCCGCCGCGGCCGCCGCCCGGATCGTGGCCGGTGGTGCCGACGGCGGGAACGGCGCCATGACCCACGCCTGGATCTTCACCGGCCCGCCCGGATCAGGGCGCTCGGTCGCCGCCCGGGCCCTCGCCGCCGCTCTGCAGTGCGAGCGCGACGGTGTCGGCTGCGGCGAGTGCCACGGCTGCCACACCGTGCTCGGTGCCACCCACGCCGACGTGCGCTTCGTGGTGCCCGAGGGCCTGTCGATCGGCGTCAACGAGATGCGCGCGCTGGTGCTGCGGGCCGGCAGTGCTCCCTCCGGCGGCAAGTGGCAGGCCGTGGTCATCGAGGACGCCGACCGGCTCACCGAGGCGGCCGGGAACGCGCTGCTCAAGGCCATCGAGGAGCCTCCCCCGCGTACCGTTTTCCTGCTCTGCACCCCGTCGACGCACCCGGACGACATCTCGGTGACCATCCGCTCGCGGTGCCGGGTCGTAGCGTTGCGGCAGCCGCCCGCCGAGGCCGTGGCCGAGGTCCTGGTCCGCCGGGACGGGATCGCGCCCGACGTCGCGGCCTGGGCCGCGGCCGCCGCGCAGGGCCACGTCGGCCGGGCCAAGCGGCTCGCCAACGACCCGGAGGCCCGCGGCCGCCGGGAGGCTGTGCTCGCCGTGCCGCGCCGGCTGTCCAGCGTCGGTGCCTGCTTCGACGCGGCCTCCGCGCTGATCGAGGCCGCGGAGGCGGAGGCGGCGACCGCGTTCGCCGAGAACGACAGCACGGAACGCGCGGCGCTGGAGCAGGCGCTCGGTGCCGGCGGTACGGGCCGGGGCGCGACCGGTGCGATGCGGGGCGCCGCCGGTCAGCTCAAGGAGCTGGAGAAGAAGCAGAAGTCCCGGTCGACCCGCTCGCAGCGCGACGCGCTGGACCGGGCGCTGGTGGATCTCGCCGCTTTCTACCGGGACGTGCTGGTCACGGGTCTCAAGGCGCCGGTCGCGGTGGTGCACCGGGACACCGCCGAGCAGGCGGCTGCGGCAGCCGGCAAGTGGACACCGGAGAGCACGCTGCGCCGGCTGGAGGCCGTGCTGGCCTGTCGCGAAGCCATCGAGCAGAACGTGAAGCCGAAGATCGCCGTGGAAGCGATGATGCTCAATCTCTGGCGCGGGTAATCCACAAGGGGCGCGCCGGGGGATGCGCGACAGTCGGGCAACCGGGTACGGTCGCGGTGCCGTAAAGCAACCAAGGCGGTACGCCCGGTAAGGAGCCTGTGGATGCCCCGCGAGATCGACGAGGCATGGATCGACGAGGCGATCGAACGTTACCGCCGCCTCGACGTGCTGCGGGCCGAGTTCGAGAAGGCGGTCGCCGGTCACGTGGTGTCGGTGCACTCGCCCGACGACTCGATCGAGGTGCTGGTCACCGCGGCGGGCGACATCACCGACGTACACATCCGTGGCAGCCTGCAGCATCGCACGGCGGCCGACCTGGCCCGGGAGGTGCAGGCAGTGGTGACCACCGCGACCGAAGCGGCCCGCTGGGCCCGGGAGAAGCTGCACGACGAGGTGTTCGGGGCGTTCCGATCGCTGGGAGACCGCTGACATGGAGAAGCTCGCCGAACGCCTGGAGTCCGCGGCGGACGCCCTGACCACAGTGGACCGCTCGTTGTCGGCCCACGCCTCGTCGCCGGGTGCGTTCGGCGCCGACGACGAGGGAGTGCCGGGCCGGCTGGGCCGCCGACTGCACGACCTGTGGCTCGAGGTGCTCGCCGCCCGCTCGGAGGAGGCCGCGGCCGCGGCCGCCCACTTGACCATGCTGGCGGCCGACGTACGGCTGACAGCCAAGGTCTACACCGAGACGGACGACGAGGCCGGCCGCCGCATCCGCCGGAGCATGTGATGGACCGGCTCGATCGCCTGCTGGCCACGGCCGGGCCGCTGCTGCGCCGGGTCGACGACGTCCTGGCCACGGTCGGTGCGCCGCCGGAGCACCGGGTGTGGATCCAGCTGCGCCGGGTGCGCCTGCTCCCGGGCGACGCGGCGCGGGCGGTGGCGGTGCTGCGACCCGAGGAGCTCGGGGAGGCGGCGCCCGAGCTGCGCGCGGACGCCCGGGCCTACGCGGTGCTCGCCGCGTCGTTGCCGGGGCCGGGGGAGTGGACCGGGGCGGCGGCCGAGGCGTACGACGCGGCCCGGCAGCGCGCGGCGGCACACCTCAGTGGCGGCCCGGAAAGCCTCGACGAACGGTTGCAGGCTTCGGCGGACCTGGCGGATTCACTGGTCACCTGGATGCGGTCGGCCCGCGACGCACTGGCCGAGGTGCTGGCCGAGGTGCTCAGCTCCACCCAGGCGGTGGCGCTGGCAGCGACCGAGATGGACCTGGCCTCGGCCCGGGAGCAGGAAGCGGCGGCGGACGTCGCGATGAAGGTGCTGCGGGCGGTCGCCGACGCGTACGAGCCGGGCGCGGAACTGTTGCACACCTCGGCCCGCCTGGCCGAGCCGCTGGTGGCTGTGCGGTGACGACGGGCGCCACGCTCGGATAGCCGGTTCCGAGCGCGGCGCCGCGTCCCCTGCACCCCCCGCAGGTCCACGTCACACTCAACGCCTGCGGTGGGCCTTTGTCGCCCGGGCGCCCGCGGAACGAGCCGCTCGTCCGGGCAGGACGGCACCTGCGGACGGCGTTGTCACCTCGATGGACCATGGTTGCCCGGCTCCCGGAGGAGGACGTAGGTCAGGGGCGGGGACGGCCGCGCATACCGAAGATCAGAGCTGCCGCGCCGGCGATCAGTAGCGCGACGCCGGCCAGCGCCAGCACGTCCACCCGCGGACCGGTGATCGGCAGGCCACCGCCGTCGCCGCTGACCACGCCCGACGGTCCACCCGCGGGTTCGGGGGCCACGGCGGCCACTTCCAGCAGTCCCATGTCGAGGTCGAGGACGGCGCCGGTGCGGTTGGGGGTGCTGTCGGCGTACGCCTGACGGTCGGAGCCCTGGGTGATCGCGATGGTCATCGCGGTGGCCTTCGCGGCGATGGCGTGGCCGGAGACGGCTTGGCGCACGTCGCCGAGCGAGATCGTCACGGTCGTACCGGGACCGGTTGCCGGCCCGGCCTCGGGGCCCTGGCCGGGAGCGGCGATCGGCGGAACGCCGGGGATGCTCGGCAGGGGGAGCGGCGGGACGGGGCTGAGCGCGCCGGCTGCCGGCAGGCCGGAGAAGGGTCCCGAGCCGGACTTGCCGCTTTTGTCGTGATCGCTGACGGGCCCGCCAGGCTCGCGAACGTTGTCGTTGCTTGCGCCGGCTGGGTCGGGGACGCCCTTGTGGACGCGCTTGTCGTCGGACCCAGCCTTGCCGTTGCCGCCGTTGCCGCCGTTGCCCTTCCCGCTCTTGCCGGCGTTGTGGGCCTTGCCGTCGTCCGGGTCCCGCTGAGCCGCGAGGCGGAAGGCGCGGTGACCGGCGCCGACGTTGTGAGCCGCGCCGGTGTGGTCCTTGCCGCTCCCGGTCTCGCCGTTCCGGGCCCCGCCCGGTCCGGCAACCGCGCCGTCTTCGCCCAGCCGCAGCTCCACGCTGTCACCCGCGGTGTCCAGCTGAGCGGTCTCGAACCCTTCCCCGGACACCTCGAGCACTGCCGGCTCGTACCGCACCTCGCCGCCGTCCGCGCCCGACATCGTGGCCAGCAGCGACGGCGGCTTGACCACCTTGACCGTGATCGCCCCGCCCAGCAGCTGCATCTTGCCGGCGGCCATGGAGGCCGCCGCCACAGCCCGCGCGGCGGGCCCGCGCCGCTCCATCGCCGTCGTGCTCAAGGCCGAGATCTTTCCGGGTACGCGAACCAGCGCGGCATCCCCACCGTCGAGCACCCCCGCCCGCCGCAGCACAGCCTCAGCCCGGGTCGCCTCACGGGCAACGTTGCCGCAGGCCATCCTGGGGTCCCACCGGGCGTGCACTCTCAGCTCGCTCGCGCCGAGCCGGAACGGGCCCACCTCGGTGGCCGCATACCTGCGCTGCTCGGGCTTCCTGTGGCTGGGCGGAGCGGTCTGCTGCAGCACCTTGGCCAGCGCTTTCTGGTCCGCGGGACCGCCGTCGAGGATCCGGCCCAGCGCGGCGGCGTTGACGGGTGCCTGCGCGACCAGGGCGGACTTGGCGTCGCCCACGCCGACGTCCTTGATCGGCTGGTCGTCGCGGCCGGCCGGGCCGAGGTCGAGGCCGGCGATGCGCATGACCTGGGTGCCGGACTGGGCGGCGTACCGCAGGGCTTGTTCGCAGGGTGCGGGCGCGGCGGCCGCGGGCAGCGGCACGAGCAGGGCCCCGACCACCCCGAGCGCGGCGGCTTTCAGCCGGGCCCGGGTGGTGCTGGGAACGCCCTGGTCGGGCTCGGCGGGTGTCACAAGATCAACCCGTGCTGGCACGGCGGGCATCATGAAAAAGTCCTCCCCCAAGGATCACCGCAATCAGCGGCGTCTACGGGATGGCCCAACGAGAGTCAATGCCAAGGGTTGCGCTGATCTATGTAGTTCTGCGCTATTTCGCACCGCCGGTCCGTCGCCGTAGGGTGTGGTGATGGGCATGCTGTGCGCCGTCAGCTTCAACCGCTACGGCCGTCTCTATTACCTCGACCCGGGCGAGTTCTCGCCTCAGGTGGGTGACCGCGTGCTGGTCCCGACCGACGACGGGCCCGAGGTGGCGGAATGCGTCTGGGCGGCGCAGTGGGTCAGCGAGGACACGGACGGTTTCCCCAAGGTCGCCGGCCTCGCCGACGACCGCGACCTGCGTCGCGACGAGCTGCTGCGCAAGCGCAAGGCCGAGGCGAAGGTCGCGGCCAAAAAATTGATCAAGGCCCACGAGCTCCCGATGAAGGTCGTGGCCGTGGACCACGTCCTGGAGCAGGCCGGTACGGGCGGCGCCCGCACCACGATCTACTTCACGGCCCCGCACCGGGTCGACTTCCGTTCCCTGGTCCGCGACCTCGGCGCGACCCTGCACTGCCGGGTGGAGCTGCGCCAGCTGTCGGCCCGCGACTCGGCCCGGGTCCAGGGCGGCATCGGCTCGTGCGGCCGGGACCTGTGCTGCGCGACGTTCCTGACGGACTTCGAGCCGGTGACGATCCGGATGGCCAAGGACCAGGACCTCCCCCTGAACCCCCTGCGCATCTCCGGCGCGTGCGGCCGCCTGATGTGCTGCCTCAAATACGAACACCCGCTGTACCAGAAGTTCCAGGCGTCGGCGCCGGCCGTGGGCAGCCGGGTGACGACCCCGGAGGGCGACGGCAGGGTGGTGGCCCACAGCGTTCCGAAGGACGCGGTCGTGGTCCGGATGGACGCGGACGGCTCCCGCTGCTCGTGCAGCCGGGCCTCGGTCTGCGGGCCGCGCCAGGCCCACGACGAGCAATACTCCTGAGCGGCCCATAGCCTGACGTCATGAGGGTTGTGGTCATCGGCGGCAGCGGGCACATCGGCACGTTCCTGATCCCGCGACTGGTCCGCGCCGGTCACGAGGTGATCAGCATCAGCCGCGGGCAGAGGTCCAGCTACACCGACGATCCGGCCTGGCGGCAGGTGCGGCAGGTCAGCGCGGACCGGGAGGCCGAGGACCGGGCGGGCACCTTCGGCGACCGGGTCGCCGGCCTGCGCCCCGACGTCGTCATCGACCTCATCTGCTTCACCCTCGACTCCGCGACCGCCCTGGTCGAGCGGCTGCGCGGCGAGACCGGCCACCTGCTGCACTGCGGCTCGATCTGGCGCGCCGGCCCGAGCGCGAAGTTCCCGATCACCGAGGACAACGCGGCCCCGCCGCTCGGCGACTACGGCATCGCGAAGGCCGCCATCGCCGACATGCTGCAGGCCGAGACCAGGTCCGGCGGACTGGTCACCACGTCGCTGCACCCGGGCCACATCGTCGGCCCGGGCTGGCACCCGATCGGCCCGCTCGGCAATCTCGACCCGGGGGTCTGGGCCAGGCTTTCCGCGGGCGAGCCGATCGACGTGCCCGGGATCGGCGCCGAGTTCATGCACCACGTGCACGCCGACGACGTGGCCCAGGCCTTCGAGGCGGCCGTCGACCACCGAGCAGCCGCCGCCGGGCAGGACGTCACCGTCGTCGCGCCCTCAGCGCTCAACGTCCGCGGCTACGCCGAGATCGCCGCATCCTGGTTCGGCCGGACGGCGACGCTGCGCACGGTGACCTGGGAGCAGTTCCGCAGCGGTACCTCCGACGAGGCCGCCGAAGCCAGCTGGGAACACCTCTCCCGCAGCCACTACTTCAGCATCGACAAAGCTCGCACGCTCCTCGGATACAAACCGCGCTATGAGCCGGAGGATGCCGTCCTGGAATCAGTGCGCTGGCTCATCGACCATGACCAGCTCGGCGTGGCCGGCCCGCTCAAGATCTGACCCCCTGCTACAGCTCTGCCGTGCCGGGCGCCGCCGGTGCCGACGATGGCGTCGGGTGGGCCGGGCCTGGTGCGACCCCCTCCGCCTACAGCTCTGCCGTGCCGGGCGCCGCCGGTGCCGACGACGGTGCCGGGTGGGCCGGGCCTGCCGTGCCGGGCGCCGCCGGAACGGACGACGGCGCTGGATGGGCCGGGCCATCCACGATGATCGGTGGCTCGATCAGGTGCGTCAGTAGTGGCTCCTCCGGGCGCAGCCACGAACTGTCCGGCGCCCCGTCGGGGTCGGCCGTCCACTTCCGGCAGATCTTCTCGATGCCGATCGGGTGCACGGTCAGAGTGCCGTCCGCCGCGATATGCAGGCGGAGGAAGCTTTTGGCGTCCTCGATGCCCTGACCCGCGAACAGCTCGTTGACGTTGACGTCGAAATAGCTCGCGATCAGCAGATAAAGCGCCAGCAGCTGCGTCGCCAGGTAGGCGATCAACGGCCCGTAGAGCACCGCCGCCACCGCCAGCGGCCCGGGCCAGACCCAATCCCGGAACGGCAGTTGCAGCCAGACCCAGGTGCCGCCCGCCGCCAGCGCTATCTGGGCGAACCCGTGGGCCAGGCCGAGGATCCAGTGCCGGGCGTGTTTGTCGGAGCTGGCGCCCGGTGGCTGCGCGAACAGCACCGTGCCGGTCAGGATCAGCACCAGCATGAAGACCAGCGGGATGCTGAACAGCCGCTGGATCGTGCCGCCCTGGCTGGCCGCGCCGGCCATGGCCAGCATGGTGAGGGTGTGGATGATGCCGAGCATCGTCGCGAAGCCGGTGTTACGGGCCGGGAGCTTGCCGAAGACTCCCCAGCCCATCCGCTGGGACTGCGTGGCACTGGGGAAGCGGGACGCCAGCGCATACTCCCGGCTGCGGCTGGCGCTGCGGGTCAGCGTCTCCTTCGGCGGCACGGTCAGCGTTTCCGGCAGCTGATGGGTGCCCAGCAGGTAGGCGCCGCCGCCACCGCACGTGATCAGCTCGCGGTCCTCGCCGGTGTAACGCGCGTAGTGGTGCAGGTCGCCGGAGACGAGCAGGCGGACCTGAGCCCCGGTCGGCGCGAGGATGGTGCGGATGAAGTAGTCGACCGCGTCGTACGCCTCGGGCTTCTTCGCGGCCTTGACCCAGGTCGGCGACGGCGTCATCAGCAGGATGCGGTCGTCGGGGCCGAGGTTGCGGGCGGCCTTCTCGAAGTAGAGCAGCTGCGGGTCGTCGATGTACGCGCCGAACTGTTCGTCGATCGCGAACAGCCACCAGTTGGCCGGCAGCTCCACTGCGAAGTACGAACGGCGCTGCTGGGTGCGCCAGCCGCCGATGTGCCCGTCCTTGCGGCGTGCGAAAAGGCGGAGGAACGCGGTCAGGCCGTCGTACCAGTCATGGTTGCCCGGTAGGGCGAACAGAGTGGGCCGCGGCCCACTGGCCGGCGCCTCCGGCAGGGCCGCGCGGTACGGCCCTTTCATCCGGTTTTCGTAACCGTCGCCGTTGGCGAGCGGATAAACCTGATCGCCGCCCATGAGCAGCACCTGGCCGCGGGGCAGGACCCGGCCGTCGACCTCCAGCTGCGGCTGCGCCAACAGGTACGCCACCGAGTAGGTCGCGTGGAAGCCGTCGCCCAGGTCGGCCACGTAGTCGAGCCACAGCTCACCGTCAGTGCCCGGCTGCTGGAACGAGTCGCCGGAGAGAGCGTTCTGCAGCTCGCGCTTGTCGAGATAGGCGCCGAACAGGGTGGCCATCAGCGTGCGCAGACCGGTGTTGAGCAGGAGTAACGGAGCCAGCCAGCCGACCGGTCGCTGGGGCGTGAACCCGAGCTGCTGCGGATCCATGCTCACCGGCCGCCGTGCCGCCGAGGGCTCGGCCTCGGCGGACCGCCGTCGATGCCGCGGGAGCGGCTGTTGATCGGTCACGAGAGGCAGACTAGCCCGGGGGTATGACACCTGCCGTCCGCTTCCGGCGCGCCGCGGCCGGACCCGTTCCGAAGTACGACGACCGATGCAGTATACTCAACGATCGTTGCCGCCTTAGCTCAGTCGGCTAGAGCGACGCACTCGTAATGCGTAGGTCGACGGTTCGATTCCGTCAGGCGGCTCCAAGGACAAGGCCCTGATCAGCGGGAACGCTGGTCAGGGCCTTGTGTCTTTCCCTGCGGTTCGGAAACAACCGTCAGTGTGCCGGCGTCAGGCCGCGGTGGATGTCCTTGGAGCTCGCCCCGTACAGGTTGGGCCTGTTCACGCCCAGCTGCCCGACCACCTGGCGGGCAGCGGCGATGTCCTTCTGCAGCTGCGTCATGGCGTCGGCCACCTTGGTCTCGTCCTCGACGAACTTCTCGTTCTGTGCGGTCAGCGCGCGCTGCACCGCCACCGCGATCTCCTGGGCGGTGGCGCCGCCGATGTCGGTTTTCTGGGCGTCCGTGCCGACCGACAGGCCCTGCGCCAGGGTGCTGGACGAGATGATGACGGCGCCGATCCAGACGGCGATGGTGCCGCCCGTCGCGGCGATGAGGGTGCCTGCGGCGATGCCGGTGAGGGTGCTCCAGATGAACTCCTTGGAGGACTTGCTGCCCGAACCGAGATCGCCCAGCGCGGCGATCGCCTTGTCCAGCAGATCGAGGATCGCCTTGCGCTGGGCGATCTTGCTGATCTTGTTGGCTTCGAGCAGTTCCTTCGAGATGCGGGCCGCCGCGGCTTGGCATGCCTGCCCGTTCTCCAGCGGAGCGAGGAAGTTCGTGACGAAGGTCTGCTGGAACGCGCCTTCCCAGTGTTGTTCCATCTGGTCCCGGACCGTCTGCAGCCCCGTCAGGCCGAGGTCACGGTTTCCCAGCTTCCCGGACTCGGTGGCGACTCCGCCGAACTTCTCGGCGATGGTCCCCAGGCCTTCGATGGCCGGGTTCGCCTCGTCGGGGTCGGGCGTCAGGTAACTCTCGAACGTGGGGACGACCCAGGCGTAGTGCTCGTGCTGGATGGCGTCCTGCCACTGCCTGATCTGGGCTTCGGTCAGGTAGACCTCGCTGTCCGGCAGCCCCGGACCGTTCTGGACGACGGCCGAGAAGCCACCGCTCGTGACGGTGGAGGCGGGCTTGTCCGGGTTGGCCTTGTTGTACTCCGCCAGGAGCGCGTCGAGGTAGGAGTTCAGGTCCTCGAGCGTTTGCCGGACGAACTCCTGGCGCAGCTTCTCCGCCTTCTGCGTCAGAGCCGGCACGTAGCTCGCGTTCGTGAACTGGGACGGCGTATCGACGTTACCCACAACTGTTCGGCCCCTCCGTGAACAACAAATTGAACTGCGGCCCGCGGGCGTCGGTCAGGACACGCCTCCGGGCTGGGCGACGACGACCGGTGCGCCCGGGTCGTCCTCGGACCCCGGCGCCGGTGGCGCTACCGAAGGGTCGGTGGAGTTCTGGTAGGGATCCTTGAGGATGACCTGCAGACCCTGGGCTGCCCCGGCGTCGGTGGCCTCGTAGGCCAGCCGCGCCTCCCGGACCCCGGTGGCACCGTCCAGGACCACGCCGCCGATGTCGGCGTACATGTCCTGCAGCTCGTCCTTCAGGGTGTTCCACATGGTCAGGGCGAAGGTCAGGCCGGCGGCGCTGCCGTCCGCCGCGACCAGGCGGTTGGCGTCGTAGTAGACGTCCGCCACGCGAGGGAGCAGCGCCTCGGACACCCGCCACAACGCGTACAGGTCACCTCCGGTGACTTCTGCCATCACCATCACCTCCGTCAATAGTCAGCGAACGTCGTCTCACGCCCGGCGGCGGCGGGCCACGGTCACGGCCACCGCGGCGACGAGCGCCAGCACGATGACGATCGCGAGCGCCACCGTCCACCACTGCCGCCACCATTCGCTTCCACCGGCGGATTCGTCGCTGGACAGTCCATTCAGCTGCAGCTTGTACACCTTGTTGCCGCGCGCGTCGGCCAGGTAGCCGGTCTGGTCGTCGACCATGGTCAGGGGACCGACGATCGACGGTTTGGCGAGCAGGGTCTCGACCCGGCCGTCCGGGTAGAACCGGTACAGACCGTCGTCGGCCGACAGATACACGGCGTTCTTCGTGGCGGCGACGTAGAGGTTGCCCTGCCATCCGCCGGGGGGAATCGTGGCGCTCTGGTTGTCGGAGTACGACCATCGGCCGTCACCGTCCCGGACCACCGCTCGCATCTGGGTGCCTGACAGCGCGTACAGCAGGGTGCTGGCCACCCAGCGGTCACTCCCGCCGCCCACCGCCGTAGAGATCGGTGCGTACGGGAACGTGAACGACTTGGCCTCACCACCGGCCAGCAGACCGACGTCGCCGCTGCCGATGAGTGTGGTGATGACGCCGTCGGACCCGATGCGGCGGACCCGGTAGTTGCGCAGATCGCCGAAGACCAGAGCGCCGGCGTCGTCGATGTCGATGCCGCTGACGTCGCGCAGCTGAGCATCGATGGCCGGCCCGCCGTCCCCGGAGAAGCCGGCGCCGTTTCCGCCCGCCACCAGGCTGACGTCCCGATTCGCCGACAGCGAGAGGATGCGGTTGTTCCCGCTGTCTCCGATGTAGACAGTGCCCGTCGCGTTCACGGCCAGGCCGGCCGGATTGCGCAGGGTGACGTCGGAGCCGGGCACCTGGGCATTCGCCGGTACGGGGGTGTCCTGCGGTTTCTGAGCCGACCCGCCCCGGCCCGCGACCGTTCGGATCACGCCGTCCGAGGAGATGGCCCGGACCACTCCGTTCGCGGTGTCGGCGACATACACGACCCCGTCCGGTCCGGCTGCTATGCCGCCCGGCTTGTTGAGAGTCGCCGCTGTCGCCGGACCGCCGTCGCCGGCGTATCCCGCCGAACCGGTGCCCGCGTACACCGTTGCCGCAGCGCTCTCGGCCAGCGCGGCCTGGGGCGTGCCGACCGTCGCCACCGCGATGACACCGGCGGCCAGTGCGCGAGCGGCTCGATTCATAGGCAGGTTCTAGCATGTCGCCCGAGGGGCCGCTGTCCCGCTGTGAGCCTGCGGAGAGGCCTCCCGGGACATTGACGCGGGTTTATCGTGACATCTTTCAGCGCGTCGCAACGCCGGCCGGGCCGAGGCTTCGGCCCGCCGGCGAACGGGGGAAAGATGCTCGAACACAGACCGGAGATCTCCGCGTCGTCGCCGGACGGCCGGATCTGGGCGGCCACGACCGACGGGACGGACGTCCGGATCAGCTTCAGCCACGGCTCGTTCGAGCACTATCCCGACGCGGTCCTCGCGCACCAGCTCAGCCGCCTCGGCCAGGCGATGTGGATCGCGTTCCAGCGGTCGCAGGACGACCTGCACGAGCGACGGCTGAACTCCTTCCTCGTGGTCACCGGGCCGGGCGACCCGCCTGAACGCACGCCGGAGCAGGCCGCCTACGCCGAAGCGCTCAACGAGGTGATCGGGGTCGGTACGTCGCCGGACGGCTCCATCACCGTCCGCACCACCGGCGCGCTCTACTGGGACGTGGACTTTCCCGACGGCACCGTCGGCCGGCTGGGCGAGCGAGCGTTCGTTTCCCAGCTCACCACGGCGGTTCAAGCGATGCTGGCCGACCGGGAGAAGAAGATCGCCGGTCTGAAGGCGGAGTTCCTCGACCTGGGCGTGCCGAGGGTCTGGACCGAGCTGCTGCGCCGGCTCCGCACCCAGAACCGCGGCCGGGCCTAGCGCCGCCCCGGACGGTAGCGCCTGCTGTACCCCGGACGGGCAGCCTGCTTGATCGAAGCCGAGCGGTGATCTCCCTAGCGTCAGAGGAGACCGCACAAGACCGCTCCGGAAGGCCCCAGCCATGTCAGAGATCGCCGTCACCGTCGAAGGTGTCAGCAAGACGTACGGCGGTGAGCAGCCCGTCGTTGCCCTCGCCGACGTCGACGCCTGGTTCCTCAAGGGGACCGCCACCGCCGTCATGGGGCCGTCCGGCTCCGGCAAGAGCACGTTGCTGCACGTCGCCGCCGGCCTGGACCGGCCGACCGCGGGGCGGGTACGGATCGGGGACACCGACCTCTCGTCGATGTCCGAGAAGGCCCTCACCAAGCTGCGCCGCAACCGGATCGGCTTCGTGTTCCAGGCGTTCAACCTGGTCGGTGCCCTGACCGTCGAGCAGAACATCCTGTTGCCGTCCCGGCTCTCCGGCAGCCGCCCGGACCGGGCCTGGCTCGCCGAGGTCGTCGACCGGGTCGGGCTCGGTGACCGGCTGACGCATCGGCCGTCGGAGCTGTCCGGTGGTCAGCAGCAGCGGGTGGCGATCGCCCGGGCGCTGGTCACCCGGCCCGAGGTGATCTTCTGCGACGAGCCCACCGGGGCGCTCGACACCCAGACCGCGGCCGAAGTGCTGACCCTGCTGCGGTCGGTGGTCGACGACACCGGGCAGACCGTGATCATGGTGACCCACGACCCGGTCGCCGCCTCGTACGCCGACCGCGTCATGGTGCTCGCGGACGGCCGGATCGTGCAGGACATGCCGCAGCCCGGGGCCGAGCGCATCGCCGAGCAGCTGGCCCGGCTCGGCCGCTGGCAGCCCGTCGCGAGCCGGGAGGGCTGAGCCGTGCTGGGACTGGCCGCGCAGATGCTGCGCTTCCGTAAGGGCACTTTCGTGGCGACGTTCGTCGCGCTCGCCGCCGGCGTCATGATCCTGATGACCTGCGGGCTGCTGGTCGAGTCCGGCCTGCGCTATCAGGGCTCACCCCAGCGGTACGCGGCCACGGTGGCCGTCGTGGCCGACCGTGATCGCACCATCGCCGGGCCGGAGATCTTCGGCGAGACCGAGTCCACCACCGTGTCGCTGCCCGAGGGTGGCCGGGTGCCGGACACGCTGCTCGCGACGATCGCGGCGGTGCCCGGCGTGGCGAGTGCCGTGGGCGACCACTCGATCGCGGTCACGCCGGTGGCGGCGCCGGGGGTGCGGACCACCGGCCACGGTTGGGGGAGTGCCGCGCTGGCCCCGTACCGGATGGTGTCCGGCAGCCAGCCGCGGGCCGACGGTGAGATCGCCGTCGACGCCCGGCTCGCCGCAGGCGGAAAGCTGCAGCCCGGGGACGCGACCGCGATCGTGGTGGGCGGGGCCGAGCGCAAGTTCCGGGTGAGCGGTGTGGTCGACGCGGTGGGCCCGCAGGCAGCGGTGTTCTTCACCGATGCGCAGGCCGCGCGGCTCGATCCCAACCCGGGCAGTTTCACGGCGATCGGCGTGCTCGCCGAGCCCGGCGCGGACAGATCGGCTGTGGTGGCCGCGGTCCGCAAGGCCGCGCCGAATGTCAAGACCTATGTGGACAGCGAGCGAGGACTCGTCGAGCAGCCCGAGGCGGTGGCCGCGCGGGCGCTGACCGTGCAGGCCGGCTCCGCGTTCGGTGGCTACGCCGCAATGATCATCATCTTCGTGGTGGCCGGCACGGTCGGGCTGTCGGTCCGGCACCGTCGCCGCGATCTGGCGCTGCTGCGGGCGATCGCGGCCACCCCCGGCCAGGTACGGCAGATGATCCTCGCCGAGGTCGGCCTGCTCAGCCTGCTCGCCGCCGTGGTCGGCGTCCCGGCCGGCCTGGCCGCCACCGCCTGGACCCGGGACCAGCTCGTGACCCGCGGCTTCGTCCCCGACACCTTCGAACTCAGCGGTGGTGTCCTGTCCGCCCTGGCCGTGACCGTGGCGGTGGCAATCGTCGCGCTGAGCTCCGCCTGGATCGCCGCGCTGCGCACCACCCGGATCCGCCCCACCGAGGCGCTGGGTGAGGCGGCCGTCGAGCCTGCCCTCGGCGGCCGGGTCCGGATCATCTCCGGCCTCGTCTTCCTGGCCGGCGGGGTGTCGCTGATCGGCCTCACCGGCGCCACCGACGGCACGACGGCGCTGGGTGCGGCGACCGGCATGCTCTACACGTTCGTGCTGGCCATCGCCCTGCTCGCGCCGTGGATCAACCGCGCCGCGGCCCGGCTGCTCACGCCGGTGCTGAAGACAGTCTGGGGCACCAGCGGCTATCTGGCGGCGGCGAACCTCCGGGCGAACGCCCGGGGCATGGTCGCGGTGCTGAGCGCGCTCGTGCTCTCGGTCGGCTTCGGCGGCACCGTGTGGTTCCTGCAGGACAACCTGCAACGCCAGACGGTGGTCCAGAGCCACGACGGCACGCTCGCCCAGCACGCGCTGACCGGCGGGGCCGGCCTGCCGGCGACGGCCGCGGCCAAGGCCCGCAAGATCCCCGGGGTGGTCGCGGCGACCGGGGTACGCCGCACGTCGGTGATCGTCCCCAACCAGCTCGAGGCCCAGGCGGTCGCGGCCCAGGGCATCGACCCGGTGGGTGCGGACCAGACCCTGGACCTGGGGGTACGGGCGGGAAGCCTGGCCGAACTGCGGGTCTCCACCGTGGCCGTGTCGACGACGCTGGCGAACTCGGCCGGCTGGGAACTCGGCGACGACGCCCGGCTGTGGCTCGGCGACGGCGTGCCGATGACCTTGCGGATCGTCGCGCTGTACGACCGCGGCTGGGGTTTCGGCGACGTCACCCTGGACACCGAGACGCTCACCGGCCACACCGCGACCGGACTCGACGACCACCTCCTCATCCGCACCGCGCCGGGGGCGGACGTCACCGCGGGACTGGCCGATCTCGCGAGCGCCTATCCGCTGAGCACCGTGGTCGGCACCGAGCAGCTGACCGGCGAGCTCGCCCAGGACCTGGCGATCAGCGCCTGGCTCAACAAGCTGCTCATCATGGTCCTGGTCGGGTACGCGGTCCTCGCGGCCGCGAACACCCTCATCATGGCGGCACTGGCCCGGGCCCGGGAGCTGTCGTTGCTGCGCCTGGTCGGGGTGACCCGCGGCCAGCTCAAGCGGATGGTGCACGCCGAACAGGCAGGCCTGCTGGGGGTGGCCCTGGCGATCGGTACGGCGATCGCGGCGATCACCTTGTCGTCGGTCGTCCACGCGGTTTCGGGCGTACTGATCCCGTACGTGCCGGCCCTCGGTGCGGCGACGATCCTCGGCGGCACGGTGGCGCTGGCGCTGGTCGCGACGATGCTGCCGATCGGCCGGGTCCTGCGTACACCCCCGATCGAGGGCATCGGCCTGCGTGAGTAGATCTCCGGACTACCCAATCTGCGATGTAGCAGTCTGAGTGGTAGCGATCAGCGCACTGGCCGTGCTTCACTGGAACAAGTAAGGGCGGAGTCCGAGGGGAAACACCACACGGCACCCGGCGGCAACCGGGTGCCGTTCTTCTCGTCAGTCTTCGGTGGGCCGCAGCGGCCGCAGTGCTCCGGCGGCCGCTGTGGCGACGGCGAGCAGCACCGCCACCGCCCCCAGCCCCTTCAGCACGGTGATGTGATCCCCCAGGAAGCCGATCAGCGGCGGCCCGCCCAGGAACGCGCAGTAGCCGATCGTGGCGACCACACTCACCCGCGCCGCGGCCTTGGCCGGATCGTCCGCCGCCGCGCTCATCCCGACCGGGAAGCCCAGCGACGCCCCGACCCCCCACAGCAGCGCCCCCGCGAAGGCGGTCACCACGTTCGGGCCGAAGACGAAGAGCATCAGCCCGGCCAGGCTCAGCACCGCGAGCATCCGCACCACGGCCACCCGGCCGTAGCGGTCCAGCAGCGCGGGCCCGAACCACCGGCCGACCGTCATCGCCGTCAGGAACGTGGCGAAGGCGAGGGTGCCGATCGTCGCCTCGGCGCCGTAGCCGTCGATCACCGCGACGCTGATCCAGTCGATGCCCGCGCCCTCGGCGAAGGCGAACGCCAACACGAACAGGCCGATGAGCAGCGTCCGCGGCTCGCGCCAGGTGGCCAGCGTGCGGCGCAGGCCCCCACCCTCGTCGGAGGTGGGCGGGTGCACGTCGTCCGGGCCGAAGCGGCGGACCGCCAGGATCACGATCACTCCGATCAGGACCGCTGAGAAGATCAGATGCGCGGTGACCGGTACGTGCAACGCCACCGCACCGGCACCGGTCAGGGCACCGGCAACCGTGCCGACGCTGTAGCCGGCGTGGAAGCGGGGCATGATCGACTTGCCCAGGTGCCCCTCGACCACCGCGCCCTGGACGTTCATGGCCACGTCCCAGGCGCCGTTGGCGAAGCCGAAGAGGAACAGTCCGATCACGACCGGCGTGATGCCGTACGGGTAGCCGATGCCGACCGCGCTCAGCGCGACCAGCAGCAGTCCTGCCATCGTGGCCACCGTGGCCCGCGATCCGAAGCGGGCGACGATGTGGCCGGCGAGCACCAGCGACACGATCGAGCCGGCCGCGATGGCCAGCAGCACCAGGCCGAGCCGCGACGGGGTCAGCCCGAGGCCGTCGCGGACCTGCGGGATGCGCGTGGCCCAGGAGGCCATGGCGAAACCGCAGCCGGTGAACGCGATGTAGACCGCGCGCCGCGCCGCGAGGACGTCGACAGTCGGTGGTGCTGCGAGGGTGGTGGTCATACGGTGGCTCCAAGCTGACGGGCGACGATCTCGCGGGTCTCGGCGCGGGTCGCGCCGGGGGTGGTGGCCAGGGTCTTGTGCATGACCAGGCCTTCGATGAGGGCGTCGATGCCCCGGGCGGTGGTCGGATCCATGAAACGTTCGAGCACGGCGCGGCTGGTCCGCATCCACGACTCCGTGACGGTGCGCAGGGCCGGATCCCGCAGCGCCGCGAGATACAGCTCGTAGGCCACCGCCCAGTCGCGCGGGTCGGCGTCGGCGTCGCCGTGGATCAGGTCGGTGATCGCGTCGATCAGCTGGGCGGTGGTCGAGACACCGTCGAACGCGGCCTCGTAGGACCGCGACATGCGTTCCGCATGCCGGCGGAACGCCTGCGCCAGCAGATCCACCAGGCCGTCGAAGTGATAGGTCAAAGACCCCAGGGGTACGTCCGCAGCCGCCGCGATCCGCCGGTGGGTGGTGCCGGCGACTCCGTGCTCGGCGATGACGTCGACCGTGGCATCGATGATCCGCACCTTGCGATCGGGGTCGTACCGGCGGGCCGACCGCGCCGCGCCCGCTTCGGTGGTCACGGCTCGACCTCCCGGATGACCCGGGCCGGGTTGCCGACCGCCACCACGTCGGCGGGCAGGTCACGAGTGACGACCGAGCCCGCCCCGACCACCGTGTTGGCGCCGATCGTGATGCCCGGCAACACGATGACACCCCCGCCCAGCCAGACGTTGTCACCGATGGTGATGGGCAACGCCGCCTCCCACTTGTCGCGGCGCGGGCCGGCCGCGACCGGGTGGGTGGCGGTGAGCAGCTGCACGTTCGGGCCGATCTGCACGTCGTCGCCGATGGTCACTCTGGCCACGTCCAGGCTGACGAGCCCGAAGTTCGCGAAGGTCCGGGCGCCGACGAACGTCTGGTAGCCGTAGTCGCAGTGGAAGGGCGGACGGATCTCACTGTCCGTACCGAAAGCGCCGAGCAGCTCCGTGAGGAGAGCCAGCCGGGCGGCACCGTCGGTGGGGTCCATGGTGTTGAGCCGGTGGCTCAGCGCGGCGGCCCGGTCGAGCTCACGCCCGAGCTCAGGGTCATCCGCGAGGTACAGCTCACCGGCGAGCATCCGCTCGCGCATCGTCCGTTCGCCCATGCGTACAACCGTACATATCATGTGTACGTTTGTACACAGCGATGATCGCTAGAATCCGCCAGGTGACAGCGCAGTGGGATGTCGCCGTGATCGGCGCCGGTCCGGGCGGCCTGGCAGCGGCACACGCCGCGGCCACGGCGGGAGCCCGGACGATCGTGCTCGAACGCGCGGAGCACCCGCGCTACAAGACCTGCGGCGGCGGGCTGATCGGCACGTCGCTGGCGATGGCGGCCCCGCGGATCAAGGTCCCGGCCCGCGACATGGTCGCGGCCATAACCTTCACCGAGAACGGCCGCCGAGCGTTCACCCGCCGGTCACCGGGACACCCGGTGCTGACGATGGTACGGCGGGACGACTTCGACTTCGCCTGGTACGAGGCAGCCCGCGCGGCCGGCGCCGAGGTACGGCAGAACGCCCAGGTCCGCTCCCTGGACCAGAACGCAGACGAAGCAACCGTGACCCTGGCCGACGGTGAGGTGATCACCGCGCGGTTCGTCATCGGCGCCGACGGCTCAGCGGCGATCAGCTCCCGGCATGTGGGCGTCACGTTCGACCAGCAGGACCTAGGCCTGGAGGTCGAGGTGGCCGCGACCGAGGCCGACCGGGCGGCGTACAGGGGACGGGTCCTGCTGGACTGGGGGCCGGTGCCCGGCTCGTACGGCTGGGTGTTCCCGAAGGACGACGAGCTCACCGTCGGCGTGATCATGGAGAAGGGGCGGGGAGCCGAGACCAAGAAGTACCTGGCCGACTTCCTCGCCCAGCTCGGCCTGGCGGATCGGCGGGTCGTCCGTGACTCGGGGCATCTGACCCGCTGCCGCCGGACGGACGCGCCGCTGCGCAAGGGCAGAGTGCTGGTCGTCGGCGACGCGGCGGGGCTCTTGGAGCCGTGGACCCGGGAAGGGATCAGCTACGCCCTGCGGTCGGGAACGTGGGCGGGCGAGGTGGCGGCGCATGCCCAGAAGCCGGCGGAGCTGGCCGAATACGATCAGCACGTGGAACGGGAGCTGGCGCCCGAGATGGCGGCGGGCCGGCGCCTGCTGCGGGTCTTCGCGAAGCACCCCCGGCTGATGCACGCGGCCTTCGCAACCCCGATGGGCTGGCGCGCCTTCGAGGCCTTCTGCCGAGGCGAACTCTCCATGGCGAACGTGGTCCGCCGCCCCTCCATCAGCACGGCGATCAACCTGCTCGGCGGCCGCGCCGCTTAGGGCGCGCGGCGGATCCAGGGTGCCCACTGCACGGCAGCGGCGAAGCCCTCACGCCGGGCGGCCCGTGCTTCAGCGGGGTCGATCGGCGCTTGGCGGGTGGTCCGCAGCCCGGGCCCGATGAGCCGCGTCTCGAGCCACGACCCGGTGACCCCACGCCGGACGCGTTCCCACAGGCCGCCCTCGACGTGCGCGGACACCCGGGCACGCAGGTCCTCAACCAGGGCGGCCGGGTCCTCGGCGCAGTCATCGCAGCCACAGTCGGGCAGCGCCTCGAAGAACCAGCGGCCCAGCCGCAGCACGACGCCGGGAAAGTCGGTGAAGGCGATCGAGAGCGGCCCGGCGGCCGGGCTGCGAGGCATGAGCAGGACGGTGCGCACGACTTCAGCACCGGGCGCGGGCCCGACCGGCTCCTTGCTCTCGCGCCGGTCGACGACGTAACGCTCGGTCAGCTCATCGAGAACATCCTCGGCGGCCTCGTGCAGCACGAGGAACCGCCCCGCGTCAGTAACCCGGGAAGAGAAGCTGTCCGGTCGCGATCCGGTGTCGCCCACCAGCGAAGTATGCCCCGCTCGGCCCGGGGCACAGCCGGGAACGCCAGATCAGCGACCGGAAATGCTCACTCGGGCGCGAACTCCCCGGCCACGAACGATGTCGCAAAGGCGGACAGTTCTTCGGCGGTGAAGAACATCGGCTGCTGCTCGGGGTGCTTGCTGTCCCGGACCAGGTATCCGCCGTCGACCGCGGCGATCTCCACGCAGTTGCCGCCCGTGCACATGCCGCTACTGCGCCACGCCGGTTGTTCCTTGGAGTTCATCATGCTCGCTCCTCCGTGACGGTTCCCGAGTACACGGTAGGCGACGTCCGACAGGTACGGGAGAAGCCAGCAGTGAGTGAACCGTCATCCCATGAGCGGATTGCCCGTTAAGCGCAAGTAGTTACTTAAGTATGTCCAGTTAACGCATGTTTTGGCATGTCTTCCGTGCGCGAAATGGCTAACTGATGATCAAAATCGGAACCGGCCGGCTGGTCGATCGGAGCTCTGGTGCCTTCTTTCGTTCCGGCGCGCGGCGTAAGCGAAATCCCGCGGGTATGCGCCGAAATTGAGCGTCTTCAGTCGTTCGTGCCATTCCTGCAATTCATCGACGTGCCGCCGGTGAAGGCCGGCTCATTAAAGCGGTGTTGGACTCGAAAGCCTGATGGCGACCGCGTCATGAGAAATACATAGGTGCGAAGACCCCGGGGTTGAGGTATGATTCTCGTTAGGTGCAAAGCGCAAAGGAAGCCGCTGCTGGAATGGGCTATCAGTGCGGCAAGTACTGCTGATCACCATGAGTGCCGCAGTCGGCGGGTTGCCGGCTCGGCAATGCGGGACGGCGTACGCAGGACCGGTCTCAGGCCAGAAATAGATGCGGCCGTTCCCTGAGCCCTCGACGCTTTCTGAAACGTCGACTGCACATGGAACGGCCGGACACCTTAATCGAAGCGGAACTGGCCCTCGTGGAAACCCCGGGAGAACGCCGACCACTCATCAGCTGTGAACGCCAGCGGAGCGGTGTCGGGGTTCTTGGAATCACGGATGAGGTACTGGTCGTCCTGCTTGGCCACTTCGATGCAGGTGCCGTTGCTGCAGTAAGAGCTCTTGCGCCACTGCAGCGGCTCTGGAGTTGACACTGGTTCTCCGGTCTCTTCCGACACACTGTCATAGTGTGCCCACTTATGACTGCTGAGGTTCTTTGGCGTCAGGGCGATTTTGTCTCCAGTTCCTGGATACGACTGTCGAGGAATCGGATCGTGTCCGTCTCGTCATTCGACAGATGCCAAAGCTGTTCGAAGCGCTTGCGATGGCGTGCGGTCGTCGCTTTGTCCTCGACGATCTCGTCCGCCATGCCGTTCTCGCGGTACAGAATTTCGCTGTCCACGTCACGGTCGCTCAGCGCCAGCAAATCGTAACTACCGTTGTTGGCGATCGGGTAATCAAGGGCGAAGGGAAGCATTCGTAGATGCAGCAGTCCTTGACCGGCGAGTCGGCGGATCTCAAGCAGCTGCTCCGCGAAGACCTGGGCTCCGCCGATCGGTCGCATGAACACGGATTCTTCAAGAAGGACGTAAACCTGAATCGTGTCCAAGCGGGAGACCAGCGCTTGGCGACGCAAGTGTCGAGCCTTGACGAGAAGCTCGGCCTTCTTGGAGGCGATGTCTTCCTCGTCGAATTTGCCCGTGAGGGCTTTGGCGTACTCGTCCGTCTGCAGCGGGCCTGGTATGTAATAAATCGAGTACGAGCGAATAGCCACGGCTTCGGCTTCATACTCGATCAGGCGGCGCGTCGCTTCCGACACGTGATCGCGGAAATCCGGGGCCTGGTACCAAGCCTGCCGCTGCCGGGCCCGCGCGATCCGTGCCGACGTCAGCAGATCACTGACCTGCTTCCGGTCCTTGATCCCATAAAACGACAAAAGCGGCCGAAGGTCATTGGGCGCGATCGTCACGTCGCCGTTCTCGATGCGGATCACCTTGGACAGGGACCACTCCATCTCCTCGGCGACCTGAAGTTGGGTGAGTCCGGCCGCGTCGCGGGCTTCGCGCAACGCTAGGCGTATGCGGCGGCGCGCGACTGTCGGCGAATCACCTTCAGTCATGAGTCCTTCATCAGCGCGAGGAGTACGTCGGACGAGGCGATCGCAACCTCGCTGGTGGCTATCTTGCAGACAGCGAGGTTGCGACCAAATCGTACTGAGAACGAATCACCACGTCTCTGGTATTGATCAAACTGTTAGTTGTCACCCGTTAGGAGCACTGCGTGACATGGTTTGTCCGTCATGCGGCGACCAGGTCGTATCCGTCGGCGGCCGGCCGGGAGTCCTCGACGGCGCGGCGCAGGGCCCTGGCCACCTGGTTGAAGACTCGTACGTCCGAGGTCGCGTAGAGGGTCACGGTGCTCCCCTTGTAGGTGGCGAGCAACTCCCACCGCTGGGGCCGCAGCCGCCAGTACGCCGCTGTGCTGATGCCGGCGATGGCGGCGCAGAGCGGGGCCGTCACGAGGACCGCGGTGGTGCCGAGGGTGCTCCATCCCGCCGCCGTTACCAGCAGGGCGGCCAACCCGATCTGCATCGCCCGGGGGTTTCCGCGGCGGGCGTCGGTGTGGGCCCTCCGGACGTTGCGCAGGTCCCGGATGAGCACCATTCTCACGGGGTCCCCGAGCCAGGCGAAATGTCCGTCGGTCACCACTGCGTCGGGTCCACGGTAGTAGATGCGCATGGCGAACTCCCTTCCACGACTCCTTGCGAGGAGGGGAAGAGCGGGCCACCATTGGCGTAGAGAGTCGACCCCGCCTCGCGCGTCGCATCGCACGACGCCCCGGAGGCGACAACGGCACCCGGTTGCCGCCGGGTGCCGTTCCTTGTTTCCCTCCAGATCCGCCCTTCAATGCCTGCACTCAGTAGAGCATGGCCATAGCGCTGCCCGCTACCACTCAATCTGCCATGTTGCAGATTGCGTACAAGCCGACTTGGCGATCACGCCGCCAGCAGCACCAGCAGCAGGGCCGCCGCACCCGGGATGGCCTGCACGAACAAGATCCGGGTGGTCGCCGTCAGGGCGCCATAAATTCCTGCGACGATCACGCAGGACAGGAAAAATACCTGGAACGTCAGGTCGTCCGAGATGAGACCATAGGTGAGGCCGGTCGCCAGGAAACCGTTGTAGAGGCCCTGGTTGGCCGCCAGGGTCGCGGTCTGTTCGGCGAACTCCGCGGTGGTACCGAACGTGGCACGCACCCGATCTGTCCGCCACAGGAACATCTCGAGGACGAGGATGTAGACGTGGATCGCGGCTACCAGGCCGACCACGATCCGGGCTGCCCATTCCATCGCAATTCCTTCCGCCGCCGGCGAGCGGGGCGCGGCCGGATCTTGGGCACACGATAGGACATGGCCGTTCATCGATGGACCTAACCATCGACACGGTGCGTTTCGCCGCCGCGGTCCCCGGGTAGGCGAATTGTCGACGTTGAAGAACGAGCAGGTAGGGGAGGGTACAGCCCGCATGGACAGCAGACTCCGGATCGCCAATCAGGCCGTCCAGCCGGTCCTGGTGATGTTCCCGCTCGGCCTGTTCGCGATGGCCGTCCTGTTCGACCTCGGCAACGTCTTCGGTGGGCCGGACATCCTCGGTGCGCTCGCCTACTGGAACCTCGTCGCCGGCCTGATCGGCGGGGTCCTGGCCGCGGCCGCCTCCGCCATCGACCTGATGTTCGTCCGTGACACCTTGGCGAAGCGGCGCGGCGTGCTCCAGGGCCTGGTCAACATGGGCGTCCTGCTGATCTTCGCCGTCATCCTCATGGTCCGCATGCGCACCCCCGACCGGGTCGCCGGTGGCGGTCTCGTCGCGGTCGAGCTGCTCGCGCTGGCCGGAGCCGTCTTCGGTGCCTGGTTCGGCGGCGAGCTCGTCAACCGCCGGCGGCGCGCCCCGGCGTTTGCCCGCGCCGAAGCCGGGAACCGCTCTTACTGACAGAGCGGAGACGGCGAAAGGCACGGACGATGGCGACATCGATCAGTGGCAAGCGGGTCGCGTTCCTCGCGACCGACGGCGTGGAAGAAGTCGAGTACACCCAGCCCCGCAAGGCGGTCGAGGAGGCTGGCGGGACGGCGGAGCTCGTCTCGATCAAGGACGGCGAGATCCAGGCCGTCAACCACATGGACAAAGCCGGCACGTACCCGGTGGACAAGCAGGTCAAGGACGCGGCGGCGACCGACTACGACGCCTTGGTCCTGCCCGGCGGCGTGGCCAACCCGGATTTCCTGCGGACCGACCCGGATGCGGTGCGCTTCGTGCGCGACTTCTTCAGCGCGGGCAAGCCGGTCGCGGCGATCTGCCACGGCCCCTGGACCCTCATCGAGGCCGGCGTCGTCGACGGCCGCACCCTGACCAGCTGGCCCAGCCTGCGCACCGACCTGGTCAACGCCGGCGCGACCTGGGTGGACGAGCAGGTCTTCGTCGACGACGGCCTGGTGACCAGCCGCAAACCCGACGACATCCCGGCCTTCTGCGACAAGCTCATCGAGGAGATCGGGAACACCAAATAGCAACGGTACGGACCCAGCCGAGCTGACGTGGCGCACAGACCCCGGTCCGTGCGCCACGGCCGCGCCGGTCGGCCGCCGGGCTGACCCGGCGGGGCACGCCTACTTCAGGACCATCCGGCCGGTGGCCTCAAAGGACGCCAGGTCGGCCAGCACCTCGTCGATGATCGGTGACTTGGGGCCGGGCAGCGCGTCCAGCGGGAAGAAGCCGGCGTCCACCGACTCCTCGGTCACCTTCAGCAGCTCGCCCTCCCAGGTGTGGATCCGGAACGACATCAGGATCTGCTGGTAGGTGTGTCCCCACTCGTTGGTGTACGTGTACGACGTGTGGAAGGCGAACGGCGTCAGCGACGTCGCGCGCAGGCCGGTCTCCTCCCAGACCTCACGGATCGCACACTCCTCCATGCTCTCGCCCAGCTCCATCGCGCCCGCCGGGATGGCCCAGCGGTGATTGTCGGAACGCTGGATCAGCAGAAGTCTGTCCTGCTCGTCGAGGATCACACCCCGCGCCCCCACGAACAGGATCGTGTCGCTGTCGCCCACGCTCGAACGGACCCGACCCAGATAAGACTCAGCCCACGTCAATGCCACGGGACAAGACTAACTAGGCGGACTTCTTCGCCGCCTTCGTGGCAGTGCCGGCCTTTTTGGCGGGAGCCTTCTTCGCCGCTGTGGTCTTGGACGGCGCGGCAGTCGCCTTCGCGGCTGGAGTTTTCTTGGCCGCTGCCGACTTCTTCGCCGGGGCGGCCTTCTTTGCGGTTGCCGACTTGGTAGCCGTACCGGATGAGGTTTTCCTGGCGGCCGACTTGGCCGCGCCGATCGGGGTGGCGCCGATCTCCCGGGCCCGTTCCTCCGGGGCCTCGCCGCGGGCCTTCTTGGCGCGTTCGACGCTGGCCTTGAGCGCGGCCATCAGGTCGACGGCGGCTGCCGGCGCCTCCTCGGCCTCCTCCGGCGCGACGATCTCGCGGCCCTCGACCTTGGCGTCGATGACCTCCTGCAACGCGGCCCGGTAGTTGTCGGTGAACTCCTCGGCCTTGAAACTGCCGGCCATCGAGTCGATCAGCGAGCTGGCCATCGCCAGCTCGGCCGGGCGGGTCTCGATGTCCTCGTCCAGGAAGCCGAAGTCGGGCGTGCGGACCTCGTCGGGCCAGAGCATCGTGTTGAGCACCAGGACGTCGTCGTGCACCCGCAGGGTGGCCAGCTGCTCGCGCTGACGCAGCGCGACCTTGACGATCGCGACCCGGTCGGACTCGGTCAGCGCGTCTCTGAGCAGCACGTACGGCTTCGCGGCCTGGCCCTCGGGCTCGAGGTAGTAGGCCTTGGCGAACAGCAGCGGGTCGATCTGCTCGGCCGGCACGAACTGCAGCACGTCGATCGCCCGTGAGGTGGTCAGCGGAAGCTCGGCGAAGTCCTCGTCGGTCAGGATGACCATCTCGCCGCCGCCGAGGTCGTAACCCTTGGCGATGTCGTCGTAGGTCACCTCCTCGCCGTCGATCGAGCAGGTGCGCTTGTACTTGATCCGGCCGCCGTCGGTGCGGTGCACCTGGTGGAACCGGATGTCCTTCTCCTCCGTCGCGGAGAAGAGCTTCACGGCGATCGACACCAGGCCGAACGAGACCGCGCCCTTCCAGATCGCTCGCATTTCGCTTCTCCTACCACCCGTGAGCAGTCCCCGATCAAGGATCGCATTAGTGAGACTCCTGCGTAAGGTGTTCGCTGGTGCCTATGGTGATCACGTGCCGGGTGCGCCGCTCTCGCCGATGCTCGCTACCGCGGGCACGCTGCCCCCTGGGCCGGGCTGGAGCTACGAGTTCAAGTGGGACGGCGTGCGCGTGCTGTCCTCGTTCACCGGCGGGCCGCCGCAGCTGTGGGCCCGCTCGGGCGCGGCCGTGACGCTGGCATATCCCGAGGTCACCGGTCTCTCGCTGCCGCCCGGATCGCTGCTGGACGGCGAGATGGTCGTGCTGGACGCGGCCGGGCGGCCGTCGTTCACCGCGCTGGCCGAGCGGATGCACGTCCGCGATCCCGGCCGGGCGGCCCGGCTGGCGGTGACCCTGCCGGTCACCTACATGATCTTCGACCTGCTCCGGTACGGCGACCAGTCCCTGCTCGACGTCCCGTACGTGGAGCGGCGGGGTCATCTGGAGAGCATCGACCTGGGCAGCGGAGCGTGGATGGTGCCCCCGGCGTTCACGGACGGGGTGGCCACCGAGGCCGCCGCCCGGGAGAACCGCCTCGAGGGTGTCGTGGCCAAGCGGCTGGACTCGGCGTACCTGCCGGGGGCCCGGTCACCGGACTGGATCAAGGTCAAGTTCGACCGGACCGGGGACTACGTCATCGGTGGCTGGCGGGCCGGGGTGCGCAAGCTCGGCGGCCTGCTGGTGGGCGTACCGGGCCCGGACGGGCGGCTGCGGTTCCGTGGTCGCGTCGGCGGCGGCATCGGGGCGGCCGCCGAGCAGGAGCTGTTGTCGGTGCTGGCGCCGCTGGAGACCCGGGAGTCGCCGTTCCTGCCCGGCGCGGTGCCCCGCGAGGACTCCCGGGGTGCGCACTGGGTGCGGCCGGAGCTGGTCACCGAGGTGCGGTACGGCAACCGGACCCCGGACGGCCGGCTGCGGTTCCCGCGTTTCCTGCGGCTGCGCCCGGATAAGTCTCCCGACGAGTGCGCCGAGGAGGACGAGGATGGTTAGGCAGCGGTATGCGGTGCAGATCGAGGGCCGCGACCTCGAGGTGTCCAACCTCGACAAGGTGATGTATCCGGCGGCCGGCTTCACCAAGGGTGAGGTGATCGACTACTACACCCGGATCGCGCCCGTGCTGCTGCCCCATCTCAAGGACCGCGCGCTGACCCGGATCCGCTATCCGAACGGCGTCGACGGCATGCACTTCTTCGAGAAGAACGCCCCCGGCGGGACCCCGTCGTGGGTACGGCTGGAGACGCTGCCCGTCCCCGGCTCGACCAAGGACCGCGAGACCATCGACTTCGTGGTCGTCGACGAGCTGGCCACCCTGGTCTGGGTGGCCAATCTCGCCTCCCTGGAGCTGCACACCCCGCAGTGGCGGATCGGTGCGGACCCTGACCTGCTGGTGGTCGACCTCGACCCGGGCGCGCCGGCCGCGCTCAAGGAGTGCTGCGGCGTCGCGATGCTGATGCGCGACCGGCTCGCCGACGACGGCCTCACCGCCTATCCCAAGACCTCCGGCAAGAAGGGCATGCAGCTGTGCGTGCCGATCTCCGGGACGCAGGACGCCGAGACGGTCTCGGGCTATGCCAAGCGGGTCGCCGAGGAGCTGTCCGCGCGGGTGCCGGGGTCCATCACGGCCAAGATGGCCAAGGCGGTCCGGCCCGGCAAGGTGTTCATCGACTGGAGTCAGAACAACGCGGCGAAGACCACGGTGGCGCCGTACTCGTTGCGGGCCCAAACCAGCCCGACCGCCTCGACGCCGCTGACCTGGGACGAGGTCGCGGAGATGGCCCTGGGCTCCGACGTGGCCCGGCAGTTCGGCGCCGCTGAGGTGCTGGAGCGCGTGGAAGCCCATGGCGATCTGCTGGCTGACCTGCTGGAACCTGGACCGGCCGTACCGACTCGTTGAGCTACCTTGCGTGGCAAGGTACCGTGTGGCGCATGGCCGACGTCGCGCAACTCTCCACCAGCCTCCGGCGCGGGACGCTCGAGTTCTGTGTGCTCGCCATGGTCGAGCACGAGGACCGCTACGGCACGGAGATCGTCCGGCGCTTCGGTGAGGAACGGAACCTCGCCGCCTCCGAGGGCACGATCTATCCGCTGCTGTCCCGCTTGCGCCGGGTGGGTTGGCTGGACAGCAAGTGGAGCGAGTCGCCGTCCGGGCCGCCGCGGCGCTACTACGCGCTCACCGACAGCGGGCGGTCGGCACTCGAGCACTTCCGCTCGGAGTGGGTTTCCTTTCGACAGACCGTCGACCGTCTCGTAGGGACCGGTGGGGCATGAGCGACAAGACCAACGACGCCGTCGCGGAGTATCTGCACGAGCTGGAGCTGCGGCTCACCGGCTTGCCGGTGCTCCAGCGCCGCGAACTGCTCGCGGAGATCGCGGCGCACATCAGCAACGAGCGCGTCGAACGGGCCGTGACCTCGGAAAGCGAGCTGTTGGAGCTACTGGAACGGCTGGGCAGCCCGGAGGTCGTCGCGGCCGCGGCGTACGAGGAGGCCGGCATGGCTGAGCCGGTGCTCTCGTACGCCGGGGCGACCCGCGCGCCGGCCCGGGCGCTGCCGACGATCCCGCCGCCGCCGGACTCGCCGCCGCGGGCCTACTCCGGCCCGTTCCCGCCCTCGTTCGGGCACCGCCCGTACTCCGTCCCGCCGGTCGCCGGGCCGCCCCTCGCGCCGCCGCCCCCGACTCGTCAGCAGGACACCGGCAGCGGGCTGCGGGCGGTGGTCGCGGCCGGGATCGTCGCCGTGGTCATGGCCCTGCTCGGCTGCGCGGCCGGGGCTGTCTTCCTGACCCGGAGCGCCTCCGTCGACGCCCCCGCGGTGAGCGTGGTGCCCGGCACCGAGGCCCCGCTGGAGCCCGACGCCCCGGATGCCGTCCCCGTGCCGCCGACCGTCGAGTGACCGGTCAGTCGACCTGCGGCAACGGCGGGCCGAGCACGTCGTCGGCGTCCACGATCGTGTAGGCGTAGCCCTGCTCGGCCAGGAAGCGCTGGCGGTGCGCGGCGTACTCCGTGTCGATCGTGTCGCGGGACACCACCGTGTAGAAGTGCGCCTGGCGGCCGTCGGCCTTCGGGCGCAGCACCCGGCCGAGGCGCTGGGCCTCCTCCTGCCGGGAGCCGAACGTGCCGGAGACCTGGATCGCCACGGCCGCCTCGGGCAGGTCGATGCTGAAGTTGCCGACCTTGGAGATCACCAGCGTCTTCAGCGTGCCCGAGCGGAACTCGTCGAACAGCCGCTCGCGTTCCTTGTTGGTCGTCGAGCCCTGCACGATCGGGGCGTCGAGGTATTCGCCGAGCTGGTGCAGCTGGTCGATGTAGCCGCCGATCACCAGCACCTGCTCGTTCGGGTGCTTCTCGACCAGCGCGCGGACCACCGGGAGCTTGGTGCGGGCGGTCGCGGCCACCCGGTAGCGCTCCTCGGCCTCGGTCACCGCGTACGTCATGCGCTCGGCGTCGGTCAGTGTGACCCGGACCTCGGTGCACTCGGCCGGGGCGATCCAGCCCTGCGCCTCGATGTCCTTCCAGGGCGCGTCGTAACGCTTCGGGCCGATCAGCGAGAACACGTCGCCCTCGCGGCCGTCCTCGCGGACCAGCGTCGCGGTCAGACCCAGCCGGCGGCGCGCCTGCAGGTCGGCTGTGAAGCGGAAGATCGGCGCCGGCAGCAGGTGCACCTCGTCGTAGATGACCAGGCCCCAGTCGCGCGCGCCGAACAGGTCGAGGTGGGTGAACGCGCCGCCGCGCCGCGAGGTGAGCACCTGGTATGTCGCGATGGTGACCGGGCGGATCTCCTTGCGCTCGCCGCTGTACTCGCCGATCTCGTCCTCGGTCAGCGACGTACGGGCGACCAGCTCACGCTTCCACTGCCGGCCGGCCACCGTGTTGGTCACCAGGATCAGCGTGGTCGCCTTGGCGGTGGCCATCGCGGCCGCGCCGACCAGCGTCTTGCCGGCGCCACAGGGCAGCACGACCACGCCGGAGCCACCGGCCCAGAAGCCGTCCACCGCTTCCTGCTGGTACGACCGCAGGGTCCAGCCGTCCTCGGCCAGGTCGATCTCGTGCGCCTCGCCGTCCACGTAACCGGCCAGGTCCTCGGCCGGCCAGCCCAGCTTGAGCAACGCCTGCTTGAGCCGCCCCCGCTCGGAGGCGTGCACGGCGATGGTCTCGTCGTCGAGCCGCGCGCCGAGCATGCCGGCCAGCTTCTTGCTCTTGGCCACCTCGACCAGCACGATCTTGTCGAGCCCGCGCAGGACCAGCCCGTGCGACGGGTCGTTGATCAGCTGCAGCCGGCCGTAACGGTCCATGGTCTCGGCCACGTCGACCAGCAGCGCGTGCGGCACCGGATAGCGGGAGAACTTGATCAGGGAGTCGACCACGCCCTCCGCGTCGTGCCCGGCGGCGCGCGCGTTCCACAGACCCAGCGGCGTCAGCCGGTAAGTGTGCACGTGCTCGGGGGAGCGCTCCAGCTCCGCGAACGGGGCGATCGCCATCCGGCACGCCTGCGCGTCCGGGTGGTCGACTTCCAGCAGCAGAGTCTTGTCGGACTGGACGATCAATGGTCCGCCGGTCACCAGGTGCCCTTCGACGAGCGAGAGAAGACCCTCCAGTGTGACACGGCTTCCCACCCACTGTAGAAGGTTGATCCCATGTGCAACGCTTCGGTCAGGCCGGGCGTTTGAACAAGAAGCACCAGCGGACGGCGGGCGGGTCGCGCGCGAGCAGGGCAACGGGGGCGCGCGGTCCCGGCCGTCAGTCCTCCACGACCGCGGCTGTGATCCGGTGCAGCGCGAAGGTGTGCAACGTCTCCGTCCGTTCGTCCTCGGCGCGCAGATAGCCGGCGCTCAGGGACACCGGCCGCACCAGCCGCGACAGCGTCGCGCCGTGCGAGTCCACGTAACCGACCCAGACGCGGGCTTTGTCGCGTACCGCTTGCTGCAGCACCGCCATCGCCTGCGTGTGCGCCTGCACCGAGGTCAGCCCGGGCACCTGCTGGCCGTTCGCGGCCCGCACGGTGACCGGCGCGCGGCGGGCCGCGCGGGTTGCGACGTCGCCGCGCCGGATCTGCTCGACCACTCCGGCCAGCCGCGGGCCGGCCAGGATCGGGGGCCCGGTCTGCTCACCGAGCCGCGACGAGACCGGGGTACGGGTCACCGCGCGGCGCACCTTCGGCCGGGCCAGCACGGCCGACCCGGCGGCGTCCTCGGCCACCGGGGCGAAGCCGGCGTCCCGCAACGCGCCCAGCAGCCGGGCGATCTGCACCGGGCTGCACAGCACCGTGGGAGCCAGCCGGCGCAGCGCGAGCGTGCCCAGCCGCTTGTCCGCCAGCACCTCGGCGATCAGGGCCTCGTCGTCGCTGCGCAGGTAGGAACCGGCCGAGCCGGCGCGCAGGCCACCGTGCTTGCGGGCGGAGTCGTCGATCAGGTAGGTCATCGCCTGCGGCACCGGGGTCCGCGACCGGCGCCGGAAGAGCGCGTGCAGGTCACCGGCGCTGTAACCGACGTCCAGGGCCCGGCGCACACTCGCCGTGGTGACCCGGTAGACGCTCGCGCCGCCGGCGGACTCGGGCTCGGCCACGACGTCGAGCTCGGCGGCCAGCTCGGGCTCGGGCGGCCCGGGCACGACGACCGACAGGTCGGCCTGGACCAGTACGTGATCAACGGGCGCGGGCAGCAGAGCATCGAGCGTGCGAACGGTGTCAGAAGCGCCCGGCACCCGTCCGCCGCCCGGACCGGCACCCAGCGGATCGATGTCGGCGGTCGGGACGTCCTCCTGCAACAGCCGCCCGTACGAGGTGAGCGCGCCCAGCCCGGTCACGCCGAGCGTGGCCGCTCCGGTCAGCGCGTCACGGTGGGCCGCTTCCCGGCCGCGAGCGCGGCGTGGGGCCTGCCAGGCCAGCAGCTCGAGCACCTCGTCCGCCTTGGGCGCGGTGCTGGGCCCGAGCGTGGCCAGAGCGGCCAGCGCCTCCCGGCGGGCCTGCGGTGCGCCCGCCCGCTCGGCGTCCGGGGCCAGCGGATTGATCGGCCGGTCCCGGTCGTCACGCTGCCCGATCAGACCGGGCTGCCGGGTCATCGCCAGCCACGAGTTGGCCAGGGCCTCCCAGCGCTGCGCGATGCTCAACGCCCGCCACAGGTCGTAACCGCCGGTGGGCAGGAAGATCTCGTCGACCAGCCCGGACGCCCGGCTGGCTGTGACGCCCCGCCCGGTGCCGGCCGCGTCCGCCTCGCCGAGCAGGCCCGCCGCATGCGCCACCTCGATCAGCAGCGCCGCCGAGGGCTCGTCCAGGTTCGCGGAACGGGCCAGCCGCTTGAGGTCGCGGACGCCCAGCCCGCCCGTTTTGAGCACCACGGCCGGCTCGGCCGACAGCGCCTCCAGCAGGGTCTCGACGTGCCGGACCGCCTCCATGGCCTGCCCGGCCCCGGCGGAATCGACCGACTTGGGCTCGCGTACCGGACCCTCGGGTGTCGGCGGCAACGGTCGCAGCGGGCCCAGCGGCCCGGAGTCACGACGCAGCAGCAGACCCACCTCGCGGGGCAGCTCGACCAGCTCACCGTCGGCCCGCGGGGCCCGGCCGGCCTCCGAGACCGGCACCAGGATGTGCTGGTCGATCAGCCACTGCACCGGCTCGGCGACCGAACCGCCCGAGCTCAGCGCCCCGACCGGCGGCCCGGCCGCGAGCCGGTCGAGCACCGCCCGGGCGCCCGGCGGCGCGGCCAGCACGGCCCGGCGCAGCTTCGCGCGGTCCGCGCACAGGACCGCCGCCTGCGGGTCAAGGTAGTCGGCGGGACGGCCCAGACCAGCGGGGTACGGCGACGTGACCTCATCGACCGCACCGACGATCTGCAGCGCGTCCTCGGGGCCGTGCAGCAGGAACCGGGCACGGAGACGGTCGATCGCCACCCGTACGTCCTCCGGGGCGACCGTGGCCGCGGCCAGCTCGACGATGGCTGCCACCGAGGTCAGCGCGGTCTCCTCGGCCCGGCTGAGCCGCGCGGCGTCCAGCACGGCCAGGGTGAACTCGTCCAGCGCGTCGAGGCAGCGGGCCACCGAACCCCGGGACTGGGCGCGGACGGCCAGCGCGGAGACGTCGGACGGCACGGGCACGACGAGATCCGGGCGCAGCTGGATCAGCGCGCCCAGGGCGTCATCGGTGAGCGACCGGAGCTGGTCGGCGAATGCGGTGGCCATCGTTCTCAACGCTAGCCGCCGTGGGAGCATGGTGAGGGGTCCGGGGCTTGGCCGGACCCGGTGAGATACCAAGGGGAGTAACTGTGGGGGCAGACAACAAGATGCCGGGCACGTCGGTCGCGGAGGGCCACGCCACCCAGAACCCGGGCCGGGAGTCTTCCATCAAAGAGGGGCACCTGCCCGTCTCCGAGCTGATCGCCGACCGGCCGGCCGCGCCGTCGCCGTTCGGTGACGACCAGGAGTTCCCGCTGCCGGTGGACCAGCTGACGTACACCCCCACCACCACGCCGTGACCCCGGCGGTCGGGTTCGACCTGGACATGACCCTGATCGACTCCCGGCCGGGGATCCGCGAGGCCTACCGGGCCCTGACGGCCAAGACCGGCGTGTGGGTCGACGCCGACCTGGCGGTCAGCCGGCTGGGCCCACCGCTGCGCACCGAGATGAGCGAGTGGTTCCCGCCCGCGGAGGTCGAGGAAGCGGTCACCACATACCGGGCCCTGTACCCGGACTACGCGATCACGCCGACGGTCCCGATGCCGGGAGCCGTCGACGCGCTGGCCGCCGTACGGGATCAAGGTTTTCGTGTGGTGGTTGTCACGTCCAAGCTGGGTCGGCTCGCCGCCCTGCACCTGGCCCACCTCGGCCTGAAAGCCGACGAGCTGGCCGGTGACCTGTTCGCCGAAGGCAAAGCGGCGGCTCTGACAGCCCACGGCGTCGAGTGGTACGTGGGCGACCACGTCGGAGACATGGTGGCGGCCCGGACAGCGGGAATCCCGGGCATCGGAGTCGCCACCGGCCCATGCAGCGCGGACGAACTCGAGAAGGCCGGCGCGGCACACGTGCTGTCCGACTTGACCACCTTCCCGGCGCTGCTGCGAAAGATAACGGTTGGGCCCGGCACAGGCGCTGGATAACCTTGCCGTGAGCAATCGAGTCCAATGAGTGAAGTCGAGGTCAGCGGTGCCCACGGGTCGAGTGAAGTGGTACGACGCGGCAAAGGGTTTCGGGTTCGTCACCAGTGACGAGGGCGGGGACGTGTTCCTGCCCAAGGGCGCCCTGCCCACCGGGACCGCGGACCTGAAAGCGGGTCAGCGGCTGGAATTCGGGGTGGTGGACAGCCGCAAGGGCGCGCAGGCGATGGGCGTCAAGGTGCTGGACGCGCCGCCGTCGATGGCCCAGCTGCGCCGCCGGCCCGCCGACGAGCTGCACGGCATGGTCGAAGACATGATCAAGGTGATCGAGGCGAAGATCCAGCCGGATCTGCGGCGGGGGAAGTACCCGGACAAGCGGACGGCTGAGAAGGTCGCGCAGATTGTGCATGCTGTGGCTCGGGAGCTGGAGATCTAGGAGTTTTTGGGTGGGGGTTTGCCGGGCCGGGCTTTTGCTCGGTCCGGCTTTCTTTTGCCGGCCTTCTGCTCGGTCCGGCTTTGCTTGGGCCGGTTTTCGGGTCTGGGCTGCCGCTTTAGTCCGGGCTGCCGCTTGGTCTGAGCTGTGGCTTTGGCCTGGGCTGCCGCTCTGACCCGGGCCGCCGCTTGGTCTGGTCTGGGCTGTCGCTCGGTCTGGGCTGTCGCTCGGCCGGGGCGAGCGGCAGGCCTGTTGTCCGCTCGGCCTCCGCGCCGGCCGCCTAGCCGGCCAGCGGCTTGACCGCCGGAGTGATTGCTGCCGCCGCCGCACGGCCGAGCAGAGCGTCAGCCGCGGCGAAGCCCTCCTGACCCAGGTCGAGCGTGAACTCGTTGACATAGAGCCCGATGTGCTGCTGCACGACCTCCGGCTCCATCTCCTGCGCATTACTCAGCACGAACTCACGACTCGCGTCGGGATCGGCCCACGCCATGCTGACCGACTTGCGAATCCACTCCGCCGCCTCGGCCGGATCCACGGCACCCTTGCGGGCCAGGATCGCCCCCAGCGGAATCGGCAGGCCGGTGTCGCCCTCCCACCACTCGCCGAGGTCGACCAGCGCGGTCAGCCCGTGCCGCGGGTAGGTGAAACGCGCCTCGTGGATCACCAGGCCGGCGTCGAACCGGCCCTCGGCGACCCCGGGCATGATCTGGTGGAACGGAACGACCTCGATGCGCGCGGCCGGGTGCTTTTCCGACCAGAGGCGGAACAACAGGTACGCCGTGGTGCGGTCGCCGGGCACAGCGACCGTCGCGCCGGACAGGTCGCCGTCGGCGAACCGGCCGTCGCCGCGAGTCAGCACCAGCGGGCCGCAGCCCCGGCCCAGCGCACCGCCGCAGGGCAGCAGCTCGTAGTCGTCGAGCAGCCACGGCAACGCCGCAAAACTGACCTTGACCAGGTCGAACGCGCCGCGCTCGGCTGCGGTGTTGGTGACGTCCACGTCGGCGAAGGTCAACTCCACCGGCTCGGCGCCGGGGATCAGACCGTGCACGAGCGCATGGAAGACGAACGTGTCGTTGGGACAGGGCGAAACCGCCAGAGAAAGCGCCACGCCCCTCACGGTAACGACGCCGGACCCCCGATACCCGCAACGAACGGTGTCTGCATTGCCACACGTAGTTTCGCCCACACCGCCGTGCCCCGGCTGTTTTCTACAGAGTTATCCACAGGCTGCGGCGGCCGCCTCGGTGAGGGCGGAAAATGCTTCTCGGAGGCGCCAGGCAGCCCGGTCTCGCGGGCCGATCGGATTGGAGATGGTGCGTAGCTCGATGAACGGGACATCGGCGATCTGCGCGGCGCAGGCGACGCCGTAACCCTCCATGGCCTCGGCCACAGCGAGGGGATGGCGGGCCTGCAGGACGACGGCGGTCTGCGCGGTGCCGGTCACGGTGGCGAGGGTGAGGACGTCGCCGACGATGGCGGTCGGCAGGGCGGCGGTCAGGGCCTTGAGCAGGGCTGGGTCGGCTTCGAGGAGGTTGCTGCCGAAGCCGAGCTGATCGACCGGGAGGAAGCCGTCCGGGGATTCCGCGCCCAGATCAGCGGCAATCGTCCGGGCACCCAGGACGGTCGCTCCGACGGCGGCACGGCCGGGAAAACCACCGGCGATGCCGGCGCTGATGACGGCACGGTACGGGGCGCCTGTGGCCTCGGCCAGGGTGAGCAGACGGGCTGTGCCGGCGGCAGCGGCGGCCGGACCGACGCCTATGAGGGCGACTACGACCGTGTCGGGGTCGGTGCCGGAGGCGTGGACGCCGGCCTGGACGGCAGCGGCTTCGGCCTCCACCGCGGTGACGATGAGCAAGCGGCCACGCGATGCGGGCTGGTCGGGCTGGTCTGACTGGGCGAGCTGGCCTGACTGGGCGAGCTGGCCTCGCCGGCCGGATTGGTTTGACGGGGTCGATCGGCCTGGCGTCACGGGTTGGGCTCCTCGCGGGAGCCGTTGCCATTCGTGGCCGATGAGGGCCGGTAGATGTGGAAGCCGGGCGGTGCCAGGTCGTCCTTGGGCTCGTCCGGGCCGCCTCCCGCGCCGGCTCCTTTTCCGAGGCGGGACCCGGCTCCGAGGGCGGACCCGGTCTCGTCCGCGGAACCCGGTCGGCTCGGCACGTCCGGGCTGGCGTCTGTCCCCGCCGCTGCTGCGGATGGCGAGGAAGGCGAACCGGGCGTGGCCGTCGACCCCTTCCGAGAACTCGATCGCGAGAAGAGGCGACGCTTGGCCGGGCCCGCTTCCGCATTCCCCTCGCCGGGCTTGCTGCCAGCCGTCCGCTGGGAGGTGGGTCGGCCGGATGCCGTCTCAGCCGACGATTCCGTCGGCGCCGCCGACGTGCCAGAGCCTCTGCCGGCGGGCGCGCCCGTGCCCGCGGCCGAACCCGTGCCCACGGCCGAACCCGTACCCGCCGCCGAACCCAAGGCCGCCGACGCGCCCGAACCCGAGCCCATGGGCGCGCTCGAACCGGGGGCTGACGACGCGCCCGAGCCCGAGCCCGCGGGCGCGCCCGAACCGGGGCCCGCCGACGCGCCTGAGCCTGCGCCAGAAGCCGGTCGGCCCCGCGTCCCAGAGCCTCCCGCCGTCCGGTCGGTCGAGGCCCCAGCCGGAGCCGGCGACGTCGGAATCACCTCGGCCGCCGAACCACCCTCGACCCCCGGCTCCTCCATCGCCACATCCGGCCGCCCGTGCAGCCGTTCCTTGTGCAGGCGCCCGGCCGCGATCGTTCCGCGTACCGCGGCCGCCACCGCGAAGGCCGCCATGACCGATACGCCCAGCCTGCCGTTCAGCGGGATGATGCCGACCGCGCCGCCCACCACCCAGGCGATCATCAGCACCGTTTCCGAGTGGGCGAACGCGCTCGCCCGCAGCCGTTCCGGGACGCGTTCCTGAATGCTCGCGTCGACGGTCAGCTTGGAGATGCCGCTGAAGATCGAGGCCACCAGAGACAGCAGCGCCACCATCGGGAGGGTGAAGAAGATCGCTGTGAGCACGGCCACCCCGGCCGTGATTGTCAGGCCGCTCGATTGCAGGGCCGTCGGGCGGCGGATGCGGAGCCGGGTGCCGACCGCCGTCGCCAGGAAGGTGCCGACCGCCAGGGCGCCGCCGACCAGGGCCACCGCGCCTTGGCTGCCGATGTCGCGGCCGAAGAATGTTGTGCCCAGTGAGCCTGCTTTCACCGCGAAGGCGAAGTAGAGCAGCAGGAAGCCGTACAGGCATCGGAAGCTCGCGCTGCCGATCAGGGTGGCGATCACCAGCTTGCCCGACAGGGGGCGGTCGTCGCCGCGGCGCAGGCGCAGCATCGTGCGGAACGGCCTGGGCACCGCTTCCGGCGGGTCGGAGTCGGCGCGGGGCGGCAGGCGCAGGGAGATCACCACGCCGACCAGGAAGATCAGGAACGCGACCCGCAGCGGCCACTGCGGACCGAACCAGAACGCGGCCAGCCCGATCGGTGCGACCACCGCCCCCGCGAAGGTGCCGTAGACACTCGCGCGGGCGCCCACCTGGGACAGACCGATGTCCTTGGGCAGCAGCCGGGGGACGGCGGCGGAGCGGGCCACCCCGTACGCGCGGGACAGCGCCAGCACGCCGAACGCTGCCGGGTACAGGCCCCAGCCCAGCAGGTTGTCCGAGATCACGTAGGCCAGGAACGCCCGGCCCAGCATCGTCACGGCCAGGGCGTACCGGCGGCCGTGCCGGAAGTGGTCCAGCACCGGGCCCACCACCGGGGCCAGCAGGGCGAACGGCACCATCGTGATCAGCAGATAGAGCGCGACCTTGCTGCGGGCCTCGCCCAGCGGCACGTTGAAGAAAATCGTGCCGGCCAGGCCGATCGCGATGAGGGTGTCGCCCGCGCAGGAGACGGCGTGCAGGTCGAAGAGCCGGACCATGCCGACCTCGTTGGCCGCGCCGCGGGCCCGGGCGTCGCCCACCCGGCGGGTGGCCCACGCGCTGCCGCGCAGGGATCCCCGCACCAGCATCCGCAGGGCCTTGACGCCGGTGCCGACGGTGCGTCCGATGGTGGGAAGCAGCGGCATCGCCCCATCCTGTCGCATCGAGGCGACTTCCGTCCCCTCCCGGGCGCGGAGATCTGGGGGAGTCGCTGCGTCGGCCGTCCACCAGTAGGGGACAATGGAGACGTGACGACCAGGACCTCAGTGCGTGCTGCCCGACTCGACCAGGTCTGTGCCGATGCTGTCGGGGTTGCGCGGGGTGCCATCACCGAAGTGGATCCGAGTGACATCGGTGACCATCTCGAGGCGGTGGCCGAGGGCGACCGGGTCGTGACCCACTTCTTCGAGAGCCACCTGGCCGGTTACAAGGGCTGGCGCTGGGCCGTCACCGTGACCCGGGTGCCGCGCTCGCGGCACGTCACCGTCTGCGAGACCGTGCTGCTGCCCGGCCCCGAGGCGATGCTCGCCCCGGCCTGGGTGCCGTGGAACGAGCGGGTGCAGGCGGGCGACCTGGGCGTCGGCGACCTCATGCCGACCGCGCCGGACGACGAACGGCTCGCCCCCGGGTACGTCCTCAGCGACGACCCGGCCGTCGAGGAGGTCTCCTGGGAGCTCGGCCTGGGCCGCCCCCGCGTGATGTCCCGCGAGGGCCGGATCGAGACCGCCCAGCGCTGGTACGACGGCGAGGCCGGCCCCGAGGCACCCATCTCCACCGCCGCCCCGCGCAACGCCCGCTGCGGCACCTGCGGCTTCTACCTGCCGCTGGCCGGTTCGCTGCGCCGCATGTTCGGCGTGTGCGGCAACCTGTACGCCCCCGACGACGCCAAGGCGGTCAGTGCCGACCACGGCTGCGGCGCCCACTCGGAGGCTCTGCTCGGCGCGACGGAGCAGCCGGTCGAGGAGCTGCCGACCGTCTACGACGACAGCGAGGTCGAGGCGGTCGCGGTCAGCCGCGCACCCGGCTCGGTCGAGGCCGGCGAGCCCGCGGAGCCCTACGGCCACAGCTAGTCCGGTCCTGTCCTGTCCAGCCCTGACGGCCGGACAGACCTAAGCCGTCTCGGTCACCTTGAACTCGGGATGCGACAGCGCCCGCCGGCGTTTGCGGTTGGCGTCGTGGCGCAGCATGGTCAGCAGGCCCGGGATGCCGCACAGCGCCCCGGCCAGGCACGTCCACAGCCAGTCCTCCGGCGCGCCGGCGAGCAGCAGGATCACTCCCGCCACGGTGAAGGCGGCGATGCCGGCCAGGGCGAAGGGGACCATCGGCGGATCCAGCGGCTCGGGGCGCGGCTTGGTGCCCGTCACCGCGTCCAGGCCGTGCGGGTGTTCGTGTGCGGGGGACAGGTCGGCCACGACCATCAGACTACGGCCGCGGAGATCCTTCGGGGGCCCTCGTGACAGTTGTAACAGTTCCTGACTTTTGCCGAGGTCAGGGTTCTGATTTGATGCGCCCATCGACCCCTGTAGGTCCTGTGGAGAGGCGCGAATGTCCACTGCTGCTGCCGAGACGGATGCTGGCGCGTCCGGGCGTACCCCGAAGAACGGTTTTGATCGATATTTTGAGATCTCGGCCCGCGGCTCGACCGTCGGCCGGGAGGTTCGCGGTGGTCTCGCCACCTTCTTCACGATGGCCTACATCGTGGTGCTCAACCCGCTGATCCTGGCCGCGGGCGTGGACGCGGTCGGCGGCAAGCTGCCCGTCGCGGCCCTGGCGGCCGGTACGGCGCTGGTGGCCGGCGTGATGACGATTCTGATGGGCGTCGTGGCGCGTTTCCCGCTGGCGCTGGCGGCCGGCCTCGGCGTGAACGCGCTGGTGGCGTACGAGATCGCGCCCGAGATGACCTGGGCCGATGCGATGGGCCTGGTCTTCATCGAGGGTGTGATCATCGCCGTCCTGGTGCTGACCGGGCTGCGTACCGCCGTTTTCCGGGCCGTGCCCACCCAGCTCAAGACGGCCATCGGGGTCGGCATCGGCCTGTTCCTCATGATCATCGGCCTGGTCGACGCGGGCTTCGTGCGGCGCATCCCGGACGCCGCCGGCACCACCGTCCCGGTCGAGCTCGGCCTCGGCGGCAAGCTGGCGACCTGGCCGCTGTTCGTCTTCTGCCTCGGCCTGCTGATCACGCTCGTGCTCTTCGTCCGCAAGGTCAAGGGCGCGATCCTGATCGGCATCCTGGTCACCACGGTGCTGGCGATCATCGTGGAGGCGATCGCCAAGGTCGGCCCGTCGTTCGTCGACGGCAAGCCGAACCCGAGCGGCTGGTCGCTGAACGTGCCCGCGCTGCCGGACAAGATCGTGGACACCCCCGACCTGTCGCTGCTGGGCAAGTTCAACGTCTTCGACTCGTGGGGCCGGGCCGGCTGGCTGGTCGTGCTGATGTTCATCTTCACCCTGCTGATCACCGACTTCTTCGACACGATGGGCACGATGGTCGCGGTCGGCCAGGAGGGTGGCCTGCTGGACGAGGAGGGCATGCCCCCGCGCACCCGGGAGATCCTGCTCGTCGACTCGGTCGCCGCGGCGGCCGGTGGCGCGGCCAGTGTGTCGAGCAACACCTCGTTCATCGAGAGCGCGTCCGGTGTCGCCGAGGGTGCCCGTACGGGCGTGGCCAACCTGGTCACCGGCGTGCTGTTCCTGCTGGCCATGTTCCTGGCCCCGCTGGTCACGGTGGTGCCGTTCGAGGCGGCGTCGACCGCGCTGGTGGTGGTCGGCTTCCTGATGATGATGGCGGTCCGGCAGATCGACTGGACGGACTACGAGATCGCCATCCCGGCGTTCCTGGCGATCACGCTGATGCCGTTCACGTACTCGATCTCCAACGGCATCGGTGCCGGGATCATCTCCTACGTCGTGATCAAGGTGGCGGTCGGCAAGGCCCGGGAGGTCCACCCCCTGCTGTACGGCGTCGCGGTGCTCTTCGTCCTGTACTTCCTGCGGGGTCCGCTGGAGTCGATCCTGCTCTGACGGCGGCGGCACGAAGTGGTCACCGGGTGCGCTAGCGTGCCCGGTGACCACGGTCATAGCCGTTGGCATGTCGTTAGCCAAGCTCATTAGCTAGGCTAAGAAACGTGATGGAGCGGTCGGTGGCGGAGCGGGTTACAGCCGAGCAACTGGCCATTTCGCTACGCGAAGCGATCATGCGGCTCAACCGGCGGTTGCGGCAGGCCCGCGCGGTCGGCGACCTCACGTTCAGCCAGCTCTCGGCGCTGACCAGCCTGCAACTGGCCGGCGCGCTGACCCCGCGGGAGCTGGCCGACGTCGAGCGGGTGCAGCCACCGACGATGACCAAGATCGTCGGCAAGCTGGAGGAGCGCGGCCTGGTCGCGCGGACGCCGCACCCGACCGACCGCCGTCAGGTGATCCTGGCGGCGACCGAGGAGGGCCGGGCCGTCTACGCCCAGTTCGAGAAGGCGCGCAACGAATGGCTGGCGCTGCAGCTGGCCGAGCTCACCGAGGACGAACGCGACACGCTCGAGCGGGCCGCGCAGATCCTGCGGCAGGTCGCCCGCAACTGAGCGAGCGCACCCGCAGCCTCCGTCACACCGCGATGACGCGTACGGCTGATGAGGAGGCGCAACCCGAGTGCGGGCAGTGCTGAGCACGACATTCCGGTCCCTGCAGGTCCGAAACTACCGGCTGTTCTCGATCGGGCAGCTGGTCAAGCTCGTCGGCGTGTGGATGATGTTCACCGCGCAGGACTGGCTGGTGCTCAACCTGTCCAACAACTCGCCCGGCGCCCTGGGCATCGTGACCGCCCTGCAGTTCCTGCCCGTTCTGCTGCTGACGCTGTGGGCCGGGAAGCTCGCCGACCGCTTCGACAAGCGCAAGCTGCTGATCAGCGCGAACGCCGCCTTCGCGGTCACCGCGATCCTGTTCGCGATCCTGGTGGCCAGCGGCGTCGTGGTGCTCTGGCACGTGTTCCTGTTCGCCTCCCTGCTCGGCGTGGCCAACGCGATCGAGACCCCGGTGCGCCAGTCCTTCGTCTCGGAACTGGTCGAGCTGCCCTTGCTGCCGAACGCCCTCGCACTGTCGGCCGCGACGTTCAACACCGCCCGCATCGGCGGCCCGGCCCTGGCCGGCGTGGCCCTCGCGCTGTTCGACACCGGCCCGGTCTTCCTGATCGCCACCGCCCTCGCCGTCGCGCCGATCTTCAGCTACCTGGCCATGCGCCCCCAGGACCTGCACCGCTCCATGTCCCGCCCGTCCGCGGACGACACCCGCATCGCCGACGGCCTGCGCTACGTGTGGAAGCGGCACGACCTGCTGCTCCCGATCGCCCTGATGGCCGCGATCGGCATGATCGGCTTCAACTTCCCGGTCACCCTGGCCGCCCTGGCCAAAATCAACTTCCACGCCGGCCCGTCATCCTTCGGCCTGCTGACCACGGCCCTGGCGGTGGGCGCGCTCGGCGGCGCCCTGGCGGGCAGCGGCCGCCGCAGCAGGCCCGGGGTGTACGTCGTCCTGGGCGCGGCGCTGGCATTCGCGGTCTTCGAGGTGGCGGTCGGCTTCGCCCCCAACTTCATCGTGGCGATGATCCTGCTGGTGCCGACCGGGTTCTTCTCGATCTACCTGGCCCAGGCGGCGAACCACCGGGTCCAGATGGGGCTGCACTCGGCCTACCGCGGCCGGGTGATGGCCCTGTACGTGCTGGTCTTCCTGGGCACGACCCCGATCGGCGCGTCGCTGGCGGGATGGTGGGGGGAGCACTTCGGCGTTCCGTCGAGCATCTGGGCGGCTGGGGCGTTCTGCCTGGTCGCGGCGGTCGTGGCGCTGGTCTGGCAGCTCCGCACCAGTGGGGACCGGCTCTCCCTGCACGGTGGTTCCCGGCCTGGGCTGACGCTGGTCCGGACGACGCCGGACGAGGAGATCGACGAGCCGGCGCAGGCGCCGGCCGAGCCGGCCCGCACGGTCGCTGCTTGAGGTCGTGGGGCGGCTCTGCGGTCAGCGGGGGCCGGAGGGTCCGGACGGTCGCCGCCTCAGGTGGACGCGCGGGCTTCGGGGCCGGCGCCGGCCCCCTGGTTGCTGCGCGAGGTCAGCGGACGGCTTCGCAGCTCGCGGTGTGGGCGGCCGCTTCGGCGGTGGCCGTCGCGGGATCTTCGGCGCGGATCGCGGCGAGCAGGCGGGTGTGGTCCATGTACTCCTCCGGGCTCAGCCGGGCGCCGAAGTGGTCCCGGAGAGAGTCGCGGATCACCTGGCCCAGGTCGGCGTACAGCTCCATCAGGACCTCGTTGTGCGAGGCCGCGACCACCGCCTGGTGGAATGCCGTGTCGGCGTCGACGAAGGCGTCGCGCTCACCGGACGCCCAGGCCTGCTCGCGCTGGGCCAGCAGGTCGTCGAGCCGGAGCAGGTCCTCGGCGGTGCGGCGGCGCGCCGCGAAGCCGGCCGCCGCGGCCTCCAGCGTGCCTCGGAGCTCGGTCACGTCGGCCGGGTTCGCGGCTGCGAAGCGGCGCTGCATGACCCCAGCCAGCTCGCTGGTGGCGATCACCCAGGTGCCCGAGCCCTGCCGGATGTCGAGCAGCCCGTTGTGGGCGAGTGCCCGGACCGCCTCGCGCACCGTGTTGCGAGCGACGCCGAGCTGAGCCACCAGCTCCGGCTCGGTCGGGATGCGCGAGCCGACCGGCCAGGCGCCCGAGGTGATCTGCATCCGCAGCCGGGCGATCACCTGATCGGACAGCGATGTGCCCCGCGACACTGGACCCAGATTCATCCCATGATTCTATGATGGGTCCATGACGAGCACCAGCATCGAGCCGCGTACCGGCGCGAAGATCCGTCCGCTCGCGGTCGTCGGGCTGGTGCTGGTCGCCATCAACCTGCGGCCGGCCGTCACCAGCCTCGGGCCGGTGCTGGAGGAGGTGCGGGCCAGTCTCGGCATGAGCGCGGCCGTGGCCGGCCTGCTCACGTCGGTGCCCGCGGTGTGTTTTGCGCTGGTCGGTTCGACCGCGCCGCTGCTGGCCCGGCGGTGGGGGACCGGCGGCGTGATCGCGCTCGGCACCACCGCGCTGGCGCTCGGCCTGGCGGTACGGCCCTTCGCCGGGGGCACTGGCTCGTTCCTGGCGCTGACCGCGTTGGCGCTGGCCGGTATCGCGCTGGCCAACGTCCTGCTCCCGGTGGTGGTCAAGCAGCGCTTCCCGGACCGGGTGGGGGCGATGACCGGGCTGTACTCGGTCGCGCTCAACCTCGGCGCCTCCACCGCGGCGGCGGTCACGGTTCCGCTGACCGCTGGGGTCTTCGGCGGTGACTGGCGGCTCGGGCTGGGAGTGTGGGCCGTGATCGCGGCTGCGGCCCTGCCGGCCTGGATCCTGCTCGCCCGCGACCGCACCCCCGGCCAGCCTGCGCCGGGCCCGGCCACGTCGGGCCGAGCCGTGCTGGCTCCGACCGCGGCGGGGTCGAGCACGCCGGTCAGCGGTGGTGCGGGGACCCTGCAGCTGCGGCGGCAGCCGATCGCGTGGGCGTTGGCGGTCTACTTCGGGCTGCAGTCGACCGTCGCGTACGTGATCATGGGTTGGTTGCCGCAGATCTTCCGGGATGCCGGGCTCTCCGCGCGTACCGCTGGTCTGCTTTTCGCCGTGACCGCCCTGCTCGGCGTACCGCTGTCTTTTGTTCTTTCCGCCCTCGCGGGCCGGCTGCCGCGGCAGAGCGGGGTCGCCGTCCTCATCGGGCTCTTCGGCATCGCCGGTTACGCCGGCCTGTGGTTCGATCCGGCCGCCGCCCCCTGGCTGTGGGTCGTGCTGCTGGGCGTGGCCAACTGCTCGTTCCCCCTGGTGCTCACCATGATCGCGCTGCGGGGCCGGGATGCTGCCACCGTTTCGCGGCTGTCGGCCTTCGCGCAGAGCACCGGGTATCTGCTGTCCGTTCCCGGGCCCATCGTGGTCGGTGTGCTCTACGACCACACCGGCAGCTGGCGGATTCCGCTGGCCCTGCTGACCGTCCTCATGGTGCCGCAGATGATCGCCGGGGTGCTGGCCGGCCGGGACCGGCAGATCGGCTGAGGACAAACCTGTGGATATGTATGGCAGACCGGGTCATCCGAACGGCCCTCTCCGTTTACTCGACGGCTGCCTTAGCGTCAGACCGTGGCAATCACGCACATAGCTGTGCTCGCGACGGCGCTGCTCGCGCTGCTGTGTCTGCCGTGTGCCGTCGCGGTCGTCGTCTGCGCCGACGAGCTGGTCGCCCGTCGTCTCTGGAGCCGGGGCGGGCGGCAGGAGGTTCGTGCCCTGCGGTGTCTCGAACGGGAGCTGTCCGTCGCGGAGCTGGAGCTGCGGCCGCCCGACTTCGAGCCGAGCATCGACGAGCTGGTCGCCGAGTTGCGCCGGCTCAACAGGCAGCGGCGCAGTTCGCCGACCATCGACTCGGTTGCCTGGCTCACCGCGGTGCTGCGGGCCTACGACCAGCGGCTCGCCATGGCCAGCCGGTCCCTCGGGCTCACCGAGCATCTCGCCCAGCTCGACGGGATGGACCGCGAGATCGAACGGGTCCGGGTGGAGGGGCTGCTGCACGCCGCGGGCCTGCGGTTGAGCGCCGCTTGATCGGCTAGGGTCGCAGCGTGCGGCTCTTCGTGGCGATCTATCCACCCGGGAACGTGTGCCGGGACCTGCGCCACCGCCTGACCGACGGCAGCTCCCGGCCGGTGCGGCTCACCCCGATCGAGCGCTGGCACATCACGGTGGCGTTCCTCGGCGAGGTCGCGGAGGAGGGGCTGCCCGAGGTGGAGCGGGCGCTCGACGGGATCACCGTGCCCCGGGATGTCGTGCTGCGGCTGCGCGGCGGTGGGCACTTCGGTAAAGGCAGGTCGACCGTGCTGTGGGCCGGCGTCGAGGGCGATCTGGCGGCGTTGCACCGGGACGTCTCGGGACGGCTGGGGCTGGCGGAGCGGGAGTTCACGCCGCATCTCACCGTGGCGTACAAGGATGATCCCGTGGTCAGGCTGGCCCTGGACGGTTACGCCGGGCCGTCCTGGCCGCTGCGCGAGATAGCCCTCGTCCACAGTGTTCCGGGCGAGGGCTATGTCACGCTGAAGAGCTGGTGATCAGGAGCTTTCGCGGGCCGCCGGGCCGCCCCCGAAGAGGACGTCGTCCCAGCTCGGCAGGCGCTTGCGGGGCTTCGCCGTCTCCTCGGAATCGGTCGAGTCGCCGCCCTGGGACTGGCCCACCGTGCGGCGGGGGCGCAGGACCGCGAGGCTCGGCACCGCCGGGACCTCCTTGGGCAGGTCGGCGTCGTCGTCGAACGCGGAACCGGCGCCGCCACCGAGCAATGCCGCCGCGCCGCCGGCGACCGGCCGGCGCGACTCCTGCGCGGCCGGCTCGAGGCCACGGCCGGAACCCTGACCACTGAGCGGGCGGTCCAGCGACGCCAGCAGGGCGTCGCGACCGGCCCGGATCGGGTCGCGGGTCTGCCGGGGCGCGTCGGACGCGGCGGGCAGGCCGCGGCCACCGCGGGCCGGCTCGTTGATCCGCGACGGGCCCGGCAGGCCGTGGCCGCCGCGCTCGTGCGGGGTGCGCTCCGGCACCGGCTCCTGACCCAGGATCTGGGTCGGACGCTCGGCGCACAGGTATTGCGCCATGTCGTCGTGCGGGGCCACCACCTGGCGGCCCTTGTCGAGATCCCACATCGCCTGGGCGGTCGCCTTGCCGGACGGCCACGTGGCGACGATGCGCCAGGTGCCGTCCTCGCGGCGGAACGCGTCCCAGGAGATCTTCTCGGTGTCGATGCCGTGCTGGGCCAGCCGGCTGTCCACGACCTCGGCCAGCGGGGCACCGGAGTCGGAGGTCTTGAGGCGGGTGCGGCGCGCGTGCTGGGCCAGCATGGCCCGCTCCTGCAGCACCGGGCCCGCGTAGCGCAAGACGCGATCGACCGGGACACCGGCCACCCGGGCGACGTCCTCGGCGGACTCGCCGGAGCGGATCCTGGCCTGGATGTCGCGGGGGGACAGGGACGCCATCACCTCGGCGTTCGCCACCGCCACGGCCGTGCCGACCGGGTGTGGCGTGCCGTCGGCCTGCAACGCACCGCTGATCCGGTCGTCGATCGGGAGTGCCAGGAGCCTGCCGACCTCGTCGGCGAGCACCAGGGCCTGACCATCTTCGGAGAGGGCCACGAAGCGTACCGGCCGCATGCGTTGCCTCCGTCCCGTGCTCGCCGCTGTCTGGCCTGTGCTCCCGAGAGTCAGCCACCCGGGCGCGTCTCGGAACACGGTACGCGCCCCGGTCACTCGATGGGGGTATGCCACGCCGTCAAAGTCATTGACCTGCAGAGATGATCTTCAACGATCTCCGGCGGTGATAAGGCGTTGCGGCCCGCGCCGGGCAGGCCTACATCCGCTCGGTCTAGCCGTTCGCCGCGCGGCGGCCGGCGTACTCCGTGGTGCGGTGGGCCGGGTACTGGATCAGGTTGTCCGGTTCCTCCTCCACCGTGCTGGCCCAGCGGCGGGCCGGCTCCAGCGGGTCCTCCTCGTACATGAGCCGGCCGCGGAACTGCCGGCCGTAGTCGAGCATGCCGTCGATGAGCCGGTCGACGTCGCGGGTCGGCCGGACCACCAGGCGCATGAACTGGCTGGTCATGCCCAGCTTGTTGCCGCACTCGCGGGTGTAGACGCCGTGGTTGGCGACCAGGTAGTCGCGCAGGGCCACGCCGGACCACTCGGTCGGCAACTTGACCAGGATGAAGTTGCCCTGCGACGGGAAGACGGTCAGCCCCGGGATGCGGGCCAGCTCGGCGGCCATCGCGCGGCGGTCGCGGCTGAGCAGGCGCAGGCTGTCCTCGTACTCGTCCTGGTGGTCCTCGATCATGTAGACGACCTTCTCGGCCAGCGAGTTCAGGTTCCACTTGGGCAGCACCTTGGCGATCTTGCCGGCGATCGCCGGGTTGGCCATCAGGTAGCCGAAGCGGATGCCGTGCAGGCCGAAGTTCTTGCCGAGGCTCTTCAGCACGACGGTGTTCGGCCTGATCACCGCGTCCGGCCCGACCGAGGGGTACTGCTCGGCGTCGGAGAAGTCGATGAACGACTCGTCGATGACGACCAGGTCGAGGTCGCCGAGGGCGTCCATGAAGCGGATGACGTCGCGGCGGGGCAGGTAGCAGCCGTCCGGGTTGTTGACGTTGCAGACGACCGCGACCCGGGAGCCGCGGTCGCGGATGAACCGTACGTAGTCCTCCAGGTTGAGCCGGAAGCCGTCGCGTTCCTGCAGCGGGAACATGTCGACCCGCTTGCCGGTCTCCAGTGGCTGGTCGGTCCACCGGCCGAACGTCGGGATCGGGATGGCGACGCTCTCCTTGATCAGGAGGTGGTCGATCCAGGTGATCAGCTCGGTGGACCCGTTCGCCATCGCCACGGTCTGCGGGTGCAGGCCCAGCACGGCGGCCAGCTTGTTGGTGATGCTGGCCGAGTCGCTCGGGTAGTACTTCAGGATGTTCTTCAGGTCGCGGGACAGCTCGTCGAACATCTCCGGGGTGGGGAAGTACGGGTTGCACGGGATGCAGAAGTCCACGATCTCGGCGCCGTCGTTCATGCTGCGAGAGAGATCGAAATAAGAGGCGCTGTGTGCACCCTTGTGCAGGATCGAGGTATCGATACCCGTCCGTGCCATCGTGCCCTCCCGAGTCCGGCGACCTTGCCGCCCGTCAGTACGGGCGATGCCGCGGGATCGTTCAGGACTTATGGATGACGTAATCGATGCAGCGGGTCAGCGCCTCGACGTCGGCCGGGTCCACGGTCGGGTACAGCGCGATGCGCAGTTGATTGCGGCCCAGCTTGCGGTACGGCTCCGTGTCCACGATGCCGTTGGCCCGGAGCACCTTGGCCAGCTGGGCCGCGTCCACACCGTCGGCGAAGTCGATCGTGGCGACCGCGTGGGACCGCAGCGCCGGGTCGGTGACGAACGGGCTCGCCACCTCCGAGCGGTCCGCCCAACCGTAGATCGCCGCCGCGCTCTCGGCGCTGCGCTTGGCCGCCCACCCGAGGCCGCCCTGCGCGTTCATCCAGTCGACCTGCTCGGCGGCCAGGAAGACGGTGGCCAGCGCCGGGGTGTTGTAGGTCTGCTCCAGCCGGGACTGCTCGATCGCCGTGACCAGATCCAGGAACTGCGGGATGTAGCGGCCCGACTCCTTGATCTCGTGGGCGCGGGCGATCGCGGCCGGTGACATCAGGGCGATCCACAGGCCCCCGTCCGAGCCGAACGCCTTCTGCGGGGCCAGGTAGTAGACGTCGGTCTGGGTCAGGTCGACGTCGATGCTGCCACCGCCCGACGTGGCGTCGGTCAGGATGAGCGCGCCCGGGTCGGCGCCGGCCACCCGCTGCACCGGTACCGCCACGCCGGTGGACGTCTCGTTCTGCACGCTGGCGTACGCGTCCACCCCGGCCTCGGCGGTCAGGTAGGCCGCGCTGCCGGCCGGGGCCTTGTGCACGGTCGGCTCGGCCAGGAACGGCGCGTCGCGAACCGCCTTGGCGAACTTGGCGCCGAACTCGCCGAACTCGGCGAACTGGGCCTTGTCGCGGATCAGCCCGAACGCCGCCGTCTCCCAGAACGCGCTGGTGCCACCGTTGGAGATGATCACCTCGTAGCCGTCGGGGGCGGAGAAGAACTCGGCGATGCCGGCGCGCAACCGGGCCACCTGGTCCTTGACCGTGCGCTGACGGTGCGACGTGCCCATGTAGCTGGTGGCCACCCGGGACAGCGCGGCGAGGCCCTCCGGACGGACCTTGCTCGGCCCGGAGCCGAACCGCCCGTCGACGGGCTTGAGGTCGTCGGGAATCCGGATCGGGTCAGCCACGGGGGGTCCTTCCAGAGGGTCAGTCAGCCGTTACAGATTATGCGGCACCGCGTCCCAGCCCTCGACGTCCTGGGGCTTGCGCGGCTCCGGTCCCACGTAGAGAGCGCTCGGGCGCACGATGCGGCCCAGCTTCTTCTGCTCCAGGATGTGGGCGCTCCAGCCCGCCACCCGGGCGCAGGTGAACATCGAGGTGAACATGTGCGACGGCACCTCGGCGAAGTCCAGCACGACGGCGGACCAGAACTCGACGTTGGTGGCCAGCACCCGGTCGGGCTTGCGGGCGTGCAGCTCGGCCAGGGCGGCCTTCTCCAGGGCCTCGGCGACCTCGAAGCGGGGCGCGCCCAGCTCCTTGGCCGTGCGCCGCAGCACGCGGGCACGCGGGTCCTCGGCGCGGTAGACGCGGTGGCCGAAGCCCATCAGCCGCTCGCCGCGGTCGAGCACGCCCTTGACGTACCCCTCCGCGTCGCCGCTGCGCTCGACGGCCTCGATCATGTGCAGCACCCGGGACGGGGCGCCGCCGTGCAGCGGGCCGGAGAGCGCCCCGATGCCGGAGGAGATGCAGGCCGCGGCGTCCGCGCCGGTCGAGGCGACGATCCGGGCCGTGAAGGTGGAGGCGTTCAGGCCGTGCTCGGCCGCCGAGATGAAATACGCGTCGACCGCCTTGACGTGCCGGGGGTCGGGCTCGCCCCGCCAGCGCTTCATGAACCGCTCGACGATCGTCTGCGCCTTGTCGATGTCCTTCTGCGGCACGGCCGGCAGGCCGAGCCCGCGGGCGGCCTGCGCGACGAACGACAGCGCGGTGACCGAGACCCGGGCCAGGTCGGTGCGGACCTGCTCGTCGTCGATGTCGAGCAGCTGGCCGAGCCCCCAGTACGGCGCGAGCATGGCGACCGCGGACTGCACGTCGACGCGGATGTCGCCGGAGTGCACCGGGACCGGGAACGGCTCGGCCGGCGGCAGCCCGGGACCGAAGCGCCCGTCGACCAGCAGGGCCCAGACGTTGCCGAACGAGACGTGTCCGATGAGATCCTCGATGTCGACGCCCCGGTAGCGCAGCGCGCCGCCCGCTTTGTCCGGCTCGGCGATCTCCGTCTCGAAGGCGATCACGCCTTCCAGGCCCGGCTTGAAATCGGACACGATGCGCCTCCTGGGATCCCGGCTGGACAAAGCCGTGGGTGTTTCATCTTGCCCGCTGGGTGACCGGTGGTCGACCCGCGGAAATGTGCTGTCGGCGACACCTATCCTCGCCGAGGGGACGGGCCCCCGTCCGGGACTTAGGTTCGATTGGTCAATCTCGGATAAGGAGAGCGTGTGACCCCCGAATCCTTGTCGCCCGCCGGCATGCGGCGCGACTACACCGAGCGGGGCGCGCTGCTCGAGTCCGACCTGGCCGCGGACTGGACCAGCCAGTTCGCCCGCTGGTTCGCTGAGGCCGGCGCGGCCGGCCTGCCCGAGCCCAACGCCATGATCGTCGCCACGGCCGACGCGGCAGCCCGGCCCAGCGCCCGTACGGTCCTGCTCAAGGGCTACGACGAGCGCGGTTTCGTCTTCTTCACCAACTACACCTCCCGCAAGGGCACCGAGGCGTTGAGCAACCCGGCCGCGAGCCTGGTGTTCCCGTGGTTCCCGATGCAGCGGCAGGTGCTGGTGGCCGGCGCCGTCGAGCAGGTGGACCGGGCCGAGACGGAGGAGTATTTCGCGACCCGGCCGCGCGGCTCGCAGCTCGGCGCGTGGGCGAGCCCGCAGAGTCAGGTGCTGCCCGACCGGGCCGCGGTGGAGGCCGGGCTGGCCGCCGCCGTGGAGCGGTTCGGCACCGACGGGCCCGTGCCGCCCCCGCCGCACTGGGGTGGCCTGCGGGTGATCCCCGAGACGGTCGAGTTCTGGCAGGGCCGCAGCAACCGGCTGCACGACAGACTGCGCTTCCGCCGTACGGCGGACGGCTGGGTCGTCGAGCGGCTGGCTCCGTGAGCCAGGAGCCGGTCGAGGCCGCGGGCCAGGTCACCGGGGAAGCCGTCGAGGAGCGGCGCCGCAGCTGGGTCATCGACGTCCGGCCGCTGCGCGGGACGGCGTACCGGCGGATGTGGATCGGCAACGGCGTCTCGTACTTCGGCTTCCAGTTCACCTCGGTGGCCGTACCGGTGGAGATGTTCTCGATCACCCGGTCCTCCGCCTGGGTGGGCCTGCTCGGGATCGCCGCCCTGGTCCCGCTGCTGATCTTCGGATTGTGGGGCGGCGCCGCCGCCGACGTGGTGGATCGCCGCAAGCTGCTGCTGGCCAGTTCCACGCTGGCCTGGGTGGCCACGGCCGGCCTGCTGGCGCAGGCGCTGCTCGGCCTGCACAGCCCCTGGGTGCTGCTCGCGCTGACCGCCGTGCAGTCGGCCGGCTTCGCGGTGAGCTCACCGGCCCGGCAGGCGATCATCCCGCGGATCGTGCCGGGCGACCTGGTGCCGGCGGCGAACACCCTGGCCTACACGACCACGACCGCCGGCGGCGTGCTCGGCCCGCTGGCCGCGGGCCTGATCTTCGGCGCATGGTCCACCGACACCGGCGTGACCATCGCGTACGCGGTCGACGCGCTGCTGTTCACCATCTCGTTCTGGGCCACCTACCGGCTGCCGCCGATCCCGCCGGTGTACGACGACGGCGTCACCGCCCGGCCCACCGCGGGTCTGCGCGGCATCACCGACGGCCTGCGGTTCCTGGCCACCCAGCCGGTGCTGCTGCTCTCCTTCGCGGTGGACATCGTCGCGATGGTGCTGGCCATGCCCCGGGCGCTGTTCCCGGAGATCGCCGAGGACCGCTTCGGCGGTGGCTCGGCCGTGGGCTGGCTCTTCGCCGCCATCGCGATCGGCTCGGTGCTCGGCGGCCTGACCTCGGGCTGGATCGGGCGGATCAGGCGGCAGGGGGTCGCCCTGGTCATCGCCGTCGTGGGCTGGGGCATCGCGGTCGGGCTGGCCGGCCTGGCCCACTCGCTCTGGCTCATGGTGCTGCTGCTTGCCGTCGGCGGCGCGGCCGACCTGGTCAGCGCCGTCTATCGGCAGTCGATCCTGCAGACGTTCGCGCCCGATCGGCTGCGCGGCCGGCTGCAGGGTGTCTTCACCGTGGTGGTGGCCGGTGGTCCTCGGCTGGGTGATCTGCGGGCCGGTGCCACCGCCGACGTGGCCGGGCCCACCGCCTCCTGGGCGGGTGGCGGTTTCGCCGCCGCCGGGCTGGCGGTCGTGCTCGCGCTGGCCTTCCCCGCCCTGCTTCGCTACCGTCCCCCCGCCGCTGAAGGGGACAACCGATAATGTCAGCGGCATGACTGACGTCGTGGCGGCGAAATCTGGATTGCAGTGGGCCATCGAGGCCGATGGCCATCGGGCCGTGATCGTGGAGGTCGGTGGCGCACTGCGCCATTACTCCGCGGGCGGCCGGGAGGTTCTGGACGGCTTCGGCCCGGACGAGATCTCGCCCGCTTCGGCCGGCCAGATCCTGGCCCCCTGGCCCAACCGGATCCGCGACGGGCACTACACCTTCGAGGACACCGCGTACCAGCTGCCGCTGACCGAGCCGGCGCGGCACAACGCGATCCACGGGCTGACCAACTGGTCGCGGTGGAAGCTCGCCGACCAGACGGGCGACTCGGTGACGGTGGAATTCGACCTGCCGCCGCAGATCGGCTACCCGTGGGCGCTGACCCTGCGCACCCGGTGGAGCGTCTCCGCCGACGGGCTGCTCTCCGAGCAGGAGGTCGTCAACACCAGCGACCAGAACGCGCCCTGGGGCTTCTCCGTGCACCCGTACGTCCAGCTGCCCGGCGTCGCGGTCGACGACATCCTGCTGCACGTGCCCGGCCGCAGCCGGGTCCTGGCCGACGCCCGGCTGCTGCCGATCGGCGCGGTCAAGGTGGCCGGCACCGAGTACGACTACACCGAGCCCCGCCGGGTGGGCTCGGCCGTGCTGGACACCACCTGGGGCGATCTGGACCGCCGGCCGGACAGCGGTTCCGAAGTGACCATCGCCGCGCCGGACGGCTCGCAGTCCGTCACGGTCTGGGGCGACGAGAACTTCCACTGGTGGCAGGTCTTCACTGGCGACACGTTGACCGGCGAGCGGTTCCGCCGGTCCCTGGCCATCGAGCCGATGACCTGCCCGCCGGACGCGTTCCGCTCCGGCCGCGACCTGATCGTGCTGGCGCCCGGGCAGACCTGGCGGGCCAGCTGGGGTGTGCGGCCCTCGGCGGCCTGAGCATGGAGTTCGACGAGGTCCTGCGCCGGCGCCGGATGGTCCGCACGTACGACAAGGACCGGCCGGTGCCGCCGGAGATCGTCGACAAGCTGATCCGGCACGCCCTGCGGGCACCCTCGGCCGGCTTCTCGCAGGGCTGGGGTTTCCTGGTGCTGAGCGAGCCGGCGGACCGCGAGCTCTACTGGTCGGTGACCGCACCGCGGGGCGACACCGCGGCGGAACAGGCCGCGGCCGGCTCCTGGCTCGACCGGATGCGCTCGGCGCCGCTGATCATCGTGGCGCTCTCCAACAAGTCGGTCTACCTGGAGCGTTACGCCCAGTCCGACAAGGGCTGGACCGACCGGGACGAGAGCCGCTGGCCGGTGCCGTACTGGGACATCGACACCGGCTTCGCCGCCCTGCTCATCCACCTCACCGCGGTGAACGAGGAGCTGGGTTCGCTGTTCTTCGGGGTGCCGGCCGACCGCGTCGGTGCATTCCGGGACGCTTTCGGCGTTCCTGACGAATTTGTCCCGGTCGGCGCCCTGACCATCGGCTATCCGGCACCCGACAAGAGGTCACCGTCACTACGCCGGGGGCACCGCCCGGTGGACGAGGTGGTGCATCATGGCCGATGGACCGCGGTCGGTGGGCCGTCCGCGAGGGAAACCTGACAACGGGTGACGACGCCGGGACGCGGACCGGCCGCTAGGCTGGCGGCTCGCTAGGCTGGCAGGCAGAGCTGCGCGCCGGGCGGGCTGGACGTGCGTGAGGGACCTGAGGGGAGCGTGCCGTCGTGATCTTCAAAGCGGTACGGGACGGAGCGCCGTACCCCGACCATCACACGACACTCAAGAGATGGGCCGAGATCCCGCCCCGGCCGATCCGGCTGGCCGATCTCATCACCACCAAGCGTGAGCTGGCCCTGGACAAGCTGCTGGCCGAGGACTCGACGTTCTACGGCGACCTGTTCCCGCACGTCGTCGAGTGGCACGGCGGCCTCTATCTGGAGGACGGTCTGCACCGCGCGCTGCGGGCCGCGCTGCAACAGCGCAACCAGATCCACGCGAGAGTGCTCGTCATCGACAACTAACACCGCTAGTTTATGGGTATGGCCGTCGTCTCTCCGCTCGATCTCCTGGACCTGGACGCTCTGCTGACCGACGAGGAGCGCGATGTCCGCGCGCTCGCCCGCCGGGTCGTCGACGACCGGGTCCGCCCCTACGTCGCCGACTGGTACGAGCGCGGCGAGGTCCCCGTCCGCGACCTGTCCCTCGAGTTCGGCAAGCTGGGCCTGCTCGGCATGCACCTGACGGGTTACGGCTGCGCCGGCGCGTCGGCGGTCGCGTACGGGCTGGCCTGCCTGGAGCTGGAGGCCGCCGACTCGGGCGTGCGCTCGCTCGTCTCCGTGCAGGGCTCGCTCGCGATGTACGCCATCTGGAAGTACGGCAGCGAGGAGCAGAAGCAGCGCTGGCTGCCCGGCATGGCCGCGGGGGAGCTGATCGGCTGCTTCGGGCTGACCGAGCCGGACCATGGCTCCGACCCGGCGAACATGGCGACCCGGGCCCGGCGCGACGGCGACGACTGGGTGCTGACCGGCGGCAAGATGTGGATCACCAACGCCCCGGTCGCCGACGTGGCGGTGATCTGGGCCCGCACCGACGAGGGCGTGGCCGGGTTCGCCGTGCCCACCTCGACCGAGGGTTTCACCGCCCGCGAGGTCAAGCTCAAGCTGTCACTGCGGGCCTCGGCCACCGGCGAGATCACCCTGGACGACGTCCGGGTGCCCGACTCGGCCCGGCTGCCCACCGCGCGCGGTCTCAAGGCTCCGCTGTCCTGCCTGACCGAGGCCCGGTTCGGCATCGTCTGGGGCGCGCTGGGTGCGGCCCGCGACTGCCTGGAGACCGCGATCGCGTACGCGGGCACCCGCGAGCAGTTCGGCCGCCCGATCGCGGGTTTCCAGCTCACCCAGGCGAAGCTGGCCGACATGACCCTCGAGCTGCAGAAGGGCTATCTGCTGGCGCTGCACCTGGGCCGCCGGCACGACTCGGTCGGGCTGCGCCCCGAGCAGGTCAGCGTGGGCAAGCTCAACAACGTCCGGGAAGCCATCAAGATCGCCCGGCAGTGCCGCACGATTTTGGGCGCCAACGGCATCAGCGGCGAGTATCCGGTGCTCCGGCACGCCAACAACCTCGAGAGTGTGCTCACGTACGAGGGAACCTCGGAGATCCATCAGCTGGTCATCGGGCAGAAATTGACGGGGCTGAGCGCCTTCGCCGGCTGACCGGGTGCGAGTGTCGCACCCCTTCCGTACCGTTGACCGCAGAAGGAGGGGGTGAGCACCGATGGCAAGTTCGCGTGACGTCGAGGAGCCGACCCGGGAGTATCCCGAGGTCGACGACCAGGTAGCGACCCGCCCCGCACCATCCGTGGACGATCCGGCTCCGGCCCGGGACCCCAAGCCGGGTCTCGGCGGGTTCGCCCGTGTCGTCATCTTCACCGGAGTGGTCTTCGCGCTGATCGTGGCCATGTGCCTCGGGCTGCGCGCGATCAACGTCCTGCCCAGCTTCGACAATCCGTTCTCCGACAAGACCACCGACCGCAGCCAGCCGGTGCTGCTGCAGTCGATGCGGGACCTGAGCCGCTACGTCGCGGCCGACGGCACCTTCCAGGTCATCGTCGACCTCCAGGAGAACAAGGAGAACATCCCCGATTTCCTGCTCAACAAGCGCACGCTGTTCGTGGGCTCGGGCACCGTCGAGGAGTACGTCGACTTCGGCACGCTCACCGAGGGCGCCCTCAAGGTCAACAACGCGGACAAGTCGGTGCAGATCGAGCTGCCCGCGCCGCAGCAGGGCCAGGCCGCCCTCGACATGGAGCGCAGCTACGTCGTCGCTGAGGAGCGCGGCCTGCTCAACCGCATCGGCGGTGCGTTCAGCAACGATCCCAACCAGCAGCAGCGCGTCTATCAGCTCGCCCAGCAGCGGATCACCGAGGCGGCGCGCAGCAGCGGGCTGGATCAGCGGGCCCGCGACAACACCGAGAAGATGCTCTCCGGCCTGCTCGCCAGCCTGGGCTACACCTCGGTGACAGTCACCTTCGCCACTCCCTGACGCAAAGAGGCGGCGCCCCTTCCCACGATCGGGGAGGGGCGCCGCGCTGCGCTGAGGTCACTCGTTGGGCAGCAGGACCCAGAGGATCAGGTAGATCAGGAACTGCGGGCCGGGCAGCAGGCAGGACACCACGAAGATCAGCCGCATCGTGCCGGAGGAGACTCCGAACCGGCGGGCCAGGGCGGAACAGACGCCGGCGATCCATCGGTCGTTGCGGGGCCGGGCCAGTCGGCGGGTCACGTCACTCACTCCTCATCGGTGGTGGCTGCGGCCGAGCACCGCAACCACTGTCAACGGTATGGATCAGCCGCCCCCTCGCCCTCGGTCCCGAGGTGGAGAAGGGCGCTCACATTCCCGTAAGGGCTACCCGTACCCGTCGTGAGGCCGCTGTTAACATCTGGGCAATCTCGCCCCCACACACCGCGTGCACGGGCGTCCGAGGTGGGAGGGGTGTCTCGGTGACGCTCGCCGTCCTGTGCGGGAGCACCGGCAACGACCTCGGTCCGGGTGCCGCCCGCCGGCTCGCCGACGAGCTGACCGCGGCGCTGGCCGCCGCGGGATCCACGACCGTCGTTCCGGTGGATGGTCTCGACGTCGCGGGTCAGCTGCGCGAGGTCGCCCGGATCGCCGTCGGCGCCCGCGAGCCGCTGCTGCTCTGCGCCGACAACCTGGTCGCGCATCCGAGCCTGCTGCGCACCCTGGCCACCGAGCCGGCCGGCCGCAGCACCGCGCTGGTGGTCGCCGAGGACGGTGGCGACCTGCGCGAGGAGCGCGGCCGCCTGGTGTTCGCCGCCGACGGGACGACCCGCTTCCTGGGCGCGATCAGCATCGCCCCGGCCGACCTGCCGATCCTGGCGGCCGCCGCGTCGCAGGCGGCCGACCACTCGGTTCAGCCGCCGCCCGCGAATGATGCCGGCGAGGGCGCGGCCACCGCGACCGCGCAGCGCGACGCCATCGACGTGCTGCTGCGCGCCCTGCTGGAGGCCGGGCTGGTGCCCATCGCCACCCGGGTGCGGCTGCTGCACGCCGAGCGGGTGCACACCGAGGCCGGTCTCGTCACCGCCCGGGCCGCCGTCGCCGCGGTGGACGAGGACGCCGCGTTGCTGCGGCTGGCCGTCAAGGAGAAGGACGACTTCTTCACCACGTACGCGGTGAGCACCTGGTCCCCGATCGTCACCAAGCTGTGCGCCCGCCTCGGCCTGACCCCGAGCGGCGTCACCGCGGTGTCCGTCGCCTTCGCCGTGGCCGCCGCCCTCGCCTTCTGGGAGGGTTCACGGCCCGGGCTGATCGCCGGGGCCGTCCTGCTCTACCTCGGCTTCGTCCTGGACTGTGTGGACGGACAACTGGCCCGCTACACCCGTACGTTCGGCGCCTTCGGCGGCTGGCTCGACACCATGGCCGACCGCGCCAAGGAGTACGCGGTCTACGCCGGTCTCGCCGCCGGGGCGGAACGGGCCGGCCTGCCGTACGCGTGGCCGCTCGCGATCACCGCGATCGTGCTCCAGACGGTCCGCCACATGACCGACACCTGGTACGGCGCCCTGCACGACGAAGCCGCTGCCCGGCAGTCCGTCGGCACCGCGGGCAACAGTGACGCCGGCGGCGGGGTGGGAGCGCGGCTGAGCCGGGCCTCGAACCGGGTCCAGGCGGACACCGGGTCGGCGGCGTACTGGCTCAAGCGGATCGTGGTCTTCCCGATCGGCGAGCGCTGGGCTCTGATCGCCGTGCTCGCCGCGGTGAGCAACGGGCGGGTCGCCCTGGCCGCCGTGGTGGGCTGGGGACTGCTCGCGGCCGCGTACACGTTGGGTCTGCGCTCTTTGCGCTCGATCTCGATGCGCGTCGGCGTGCTGGACACGGTCGACACCTCGCGGCACCGCGACGACGGCCTGCTCGTCCGCGCGGTCCTGTCCGCGGCAAAGGTCAAAGCCCCGCTGGTCGGCGCTGTCGTGGCGGCCCTGGCCGCGCTGGGACTGGTGATCGGGTTGCTGACCGGCGGCGTGCCGGGTGGCAGCCAGTGGGGTCTGTGGACCTCCGGCGACCTCCGGGTGGAGCTGGTCGGGGCCGGCGACGCCTCGATCTGGCTGGTCGTGGTCACCCTGCTGGTGCTCGGCGCCGGGCTGGCGGCCCGGGCGCGGCACGGCGGCCCGCTGGACTGGCTGGTCCCCGCCGGGCTGCGCGCGGCCGAATACCTCATGGTCGTCGCGGTCGGCCTGATCTGTGCCGTGCCGCCACCCATTGTTTTCCTGCTGTTGTTCGTCCTGGCACTGGATCACTACGACCTGACCGCCCGGATGGAGAAGGGTGCGCCCGACGCCACTGCGGCGAGGGCACGGCTCGGCTGGGACGGCCGGGTCGTCCTGCTGGTGCTGAGTGCACTGGCCGGGGTCACCACGGTCGGGGAGCTGCTGCTCGCCGTCGTCGTGGGCGGCTCGTTCCTCGCGGGTGCGGTTCGTGACTGGCGCTCCGGAGGTAAGTGATGACCCTGCTCAGCGTGGTCCTGCCCGTGTACAAGGTGCAGGGCTACCTGCGCCAGTGCCTGGACTCCCTGCTCGAGCAGCCGTTCACCGACATCGAGGTCGTGGCCGTCGACGACTGCTCGCCGGACCACAGCGGCGCCGTCCTCGCCGAGTACGCCGCGCGTGACCCCCGGGTCAAGGTCGTCACCGCGCCTGAGAACGTCGGGCTGGGCCGGGCCCGCAACCTCGGCCTCGATCACGCGACCGGCGACTACGTCTGGTTCCTGGACAGCGACGACTGGCTGGCCCAGGGCGCGCTCACCGCGATCGCCGACCGGCTCGCCGACACCGATCCCGACGTGCTGATCTTCGGTTTCGACCGGGTGCACTGGGACGGCCGGGTGGTGGTCGCCGGCGCCGCGAAGGTGCTGGCCGAGGCGCCGGAGACGTTCACCGTGGCGGAGTGGCCACGGGTGCTCAACGTGCTGCACGTCGCCTGGAACAAGGTCGTCCGCCGGGACCTGCTGGTCAAGCTCGACTTCCGCTTCGAGCAGGGCTGGTACGAGGACGTCTCGTTCACGTACCCGGTGCTGGCCGCGGCCCAGCGGATCAGTGGCCTGCCGCGCACCTGCGTGCACTACCGGCAGCGCCGGACCGGGGCGATCACCCGGACCCTGGGGGACCGGCACTTCGAGATCTTCGACCACTGGGAGCACGCGTTCACCATGGTCGACTCCTTCTCGGCGCACCCCGAGGCGCTGCGGCCGGCTCTGTACAAGCGGATGCTCTGGCACTACCTCAGCGTGCTGCGCAACGCCGAGCGGGTGCGGCGGGGCTCGCGCCGGCGGTTCTTCCAGCGGATCGTCGAGCACGCCCGCAAGTACCGGCCGGCGGGGGGTTACGAGATCCCGGACGGGCTGGAGGGGCTGCCGTACCGGCTCGTGGAGAAGAACGCGTTCCTGCCGTTCCGGGCCGCCGAGGGCGCGGCTCGTAAGGCCAAGAAGGCGCGACGGTTCAAGCGGGTCTCGATCCGCCGGGCCCGCAAGCTCGCCCGCATGGTCCGGGAGGGCCTGTACCGCGGCTACTACAACCTCCAGCTGCGGCGGCCGGTGGACGACAAGCTCGCGCTGTACGCCGCGTACTGGTATCGCGGGGTGAGCTGCAACCCGGCGGCGATCGCGGCCAAGGCGGCGGAGCTGGCCCCGGACGTGCGCAACGTGTGGGTGGTCGGCCGGTCCCGGCTGAAGTCCGTGCCGCCGGGCACCGACTACGTGGTCGCCGGCTCGCGGGAGTACTACCGCCTGCTGGCCCGGGCGCGCTGGCTGGTCAACAACGTCAACTGGCCGAACTGGGTGGTCAAGCGGCCCGGCACCACGCACGTGATGACCCACCACGGCACGCCGCTGAAGATGATGGGCATGGACCAGGCCGATCACCCGGCCGCGGCCAAGGATCAGGACTTCCGGGCGCAGATGCGCCGGGCGGACCGCTGGGACTTCAGCATCACGGCGAACGCGCACACGACGGTCGCCTGGGAACGGGCGTACCCCTGCCGGTACGAGACCCTCGAGGTCGGCTATCCGCGCAACGACCGGCTGGCGCTCGCGACGCCGGCGGAGACGGCCGCCGTGCGGGAGAAGCTGGGGATCGCCCCGGGCGAGCGGGTCGTGCTCTACACGCCGACGCACCGGGAGTGGCTGCCGCCCGGTCAGCAGGTGCTGGACATCGACGCGTTCGCCGACCGGCTCGGACCGGACACGGTGCTGCTCGTCCGGGCGCACTACTTCCATGTGACCGCGGCTCAGCGGACCGAGGCGCGGCGGGGGCGGATCCTGGACGTGTCGGCGTACCCGGTGGTCGAGGATCTCTATCTGGCCGCCGACGTGCTGATCACCGACTACTCGTCGGCGATGTTCGATTTCGCCGTGCTCGACCGGCCTGTGGTGATCTTCGCGCCCGACTGGCCGGCCTACCGTGAGCTGCGGGGCACGTACTTCGACCTGATGGAACTTCCGCCGGGGGCGGTGGCGACGACCTTCGCCGAACTGGTCGAGGTCTTCCAGGGCGGCACCTACGAGGACGCCACCGCGGGCGAGCGGCGGGCCCGGTTCCGGGAGCGGTTCTGCTCCCTCGACGACGGCAGAGCGGCCGAACGGGTCGTACGCCGCGTGTTACTGGCCGGTACCGGTAAGTAAATCTTCCGGTCCGGTACACCCGGTCCTTCCGCCCGCGCGGGGGTCCTGAGTGCTGCGACCTGCACAGACGATGCAATTAGTCGATCTTGCGAAGCCCACAAACGGGTGACGATCCGGTGACTGTCGGCAAATGGCACGTTCACCCGATGGCAGGCATCGATGGCTGTAGTCACGCTAAGCCATCGTCGCAGCTCAAACGCAGGAGGTTGACGGTGTCCACCGTCGCGCTCAAGGACGTCACCAAGGTCTGGCCGGACGGTACGGTCGCGGTCGACCGCGTCAGCCTCGACGTCGAGGACGGTGAGTTCATGGTCCTGCTGGGGCCGTCCGGCTGCGGCAAGTCCACCGTTCTGCGCATGATCGCCGGCCTGGAGGACCCCTCGGCGGGCGCCATCCTGCTCAACGGCGAACCGGTCATGGACCTGGCGCCGCGCGACCGGCGGATCGCCATGGTCTTCCAGGACTTCGCGCTCTACCCGCACATGACCGTCGGCGACAACATCGGCTTCCCGCTCAAGCTCTCCGGCATCGAGCCCGGGCCGCGCGGGGAACGGATCGGCGACGTGGCCAGCGCGCTGGGCATCGGTGACGTGCTCGCCCGCAAGCCCGGCCAGCTCTCCGGCGGCCAGCGCCAGCGGGTGGCGATGGGCCGGGCCATCGTGCGCCGCCCGGGGCTGTTCCTGATGGACGAGCCGCTGTCCAACCTCGACAGCGGTCTGCGCGCGGAGCTGCGCGCCGAGATCACCAGCCTGACCCGCGAGCTGGGCGTCACCACCATGTACGTCACCCACGACCAGGCCGAGGCGCTGACCATGGCCGACCGGGTGGCGATCATGCGCAAGGGCGTGCTGCAGGACCTGGGCACCCCGACCGAGGTGTACGGCCGCCCGGCCACCCTCTACGTCGCCGCCTTCCTGGGCGCGCCCCGGATGAACCTGCTCGAGGCCTCGGTCTACGTGCACCTGGACCGCTACATCGCCCTGAACCTCGGCGAGCAGGCCCTCTACCTGCCCTGGAACGACATCCGGGCGCGGGCCATCTCGCACTACCACGGTGAGCGCATCGTCGTCGGCATGCGGGCCGAGGCGCTCACCCCGGTCGCCCCCGACACCCCGGGCGACGTGTTGCAGGGACGCATCCGCTACCTCGAGCACCACGGACACGAGTCGCTGGCCTTCCTGGACATCGGGGCGACCGCGGTCGTCGTCGACGAGCTCGGCAAGGCGGTCACCGAGACCGACTCCGAGACCGGGGTGGTGCGGCGGATCGGGGGAGCGCTGCAGCGGCTCACCGGGCGTACGGACAAGGCCGTGCTGGAGCGGGAGGAGGCCGAGAAGGCCTCGGTGCTCAGCGATCCCGGCCGGCACCACCGGCGGCCCGCGGAGCTGGCTGTGCGGCTGGCGCCGTACCCGGCTGTGTCGCCGGGGCATCCGCTGGCGATCAACGTACGGATGGACGCCCTGCACTTCTTCGACGAGCGCGGCGATCGGATCGACGTCGGCTGGCGCTGAACACCTCCCCGTCGCCCTTGTTCTGATCTATTACCCGTTCCACGGCTGCCACGGAGGCGGTACGCAGCGTAGGCTGACCGGCGGTGGAAGAGACTGTCGACCAGCGGGTGCTGCGTCCGGCTCCGGACAGGGAGTCGCCGGACGCCACCCTCGTGCACTCTCCGGCCGGTGGGTCCACCCTGCTGGACCGCAGGTTCGGCCGCGACGAGATCACCGTGGTCCGCCACGAGGTCACCGCGCGGCTGGACACCGGGTTGCTCGCCGACCGGCTGCACGGCTTCGTCCTCGCGATCAACGAGGTGATCACCAACGCCGTCCTGCACGCCGGTGGCCAGGGTCGCATCGTGCTGTCGGTCACGGCGACGACGGTGTGCTGCACGGTGACCGATTCCGGGCCGGGCATCCCCGAGCAGTTCCGCCGGCCGCCGAACGTGCCCGAGGCGTTCGAGGTGGGCGGCCGGGGCATCTGGCTGGCGCACCAACTGTGCGACGAAGTGACGATGGCGACCGGCCCCATTGGCACGACTATCGAACTGTGCGTACACCTGCCCGGCCGCAATACCATGTCTGGCCTGGTCAACGAGGGCGCGACAGCCGGCTGAACGCGGAATGAAACGCCGTGGAAATGTGATCGAGGGCATTGAGGCGTGTCGGCCATCCGAGGCGACTACATTGGGCCAGTGCTTGGACTACCTCCTCATGTGACGACGTGCCTCTTCGACCTCGACGGCGTGCTCACGCAGACCGCCCTGGTGCATAACGCGGCGTGGAAACAGACCTTCGACGCGTTCCTCCGGACGTGGTCCGAGCACCACGGACAGCCGTTCGTGCCGTTCGACTCGGGCGCCGACTACCACCAGTACGTCGACGGCCGGCCGCGCGCGGACGGTGTGCGCACGTTCCTCGCCTCGCGGAGCATCACCCTGCCCGAAGGCACGCCCGACGACGGTCCTGACGCGGAGACCGTCAACGGCATCGGCAACCGCAAGAACGAGCTCGTCCTGCAGAAGATCCAGGAGGGCGCCGTGCAGGTCTACGCCGGCTCGGTGGACTACCTGAACGCCGCCAAGGCCGCCGGGCTGCGCCGGGCTGTCGTGTCGGCCAGCGCCAACTGCGCCGACGTGCTGCGCGCAGCCGGCATCGCGGAGCTCCTGGAGGTGCGCGTGGACGGTGTCACCGCTCGTGAGCAACACTTGCCCGGCAAGCCTGCCCCGGACACCTTCCTGTACGGCGCGAAACTGCTCGGCGTGGCGCCGGAGCAGTGCGCGGTGTTCGAGGACGCTCTGGCCGGCGTGGCCGCCGGCCAGGCCGGCGGTTTCGGCATCGTGATCGGCGTGGACCGGGTCGGCCAGGCCGACGCGCTGCGCGAGCACGGCGCCGACATCGTCGTGCAGGATCTCGCCGAGCTCCTCAAGTAGTTCCCCTTACAGACTTCCTTTCTCAGTTGCGAGAGGCACCACCGTGATCCGTGAACGGGCCTACCCCGTCGATCCCTGGCACATCAGGGAGACCCGGCTGGACCTGGATGTGCTGGCTCAGTCCGAGTCGGTCTTCGCCCTGGCCAACGGCCACATCGGCATCCGGGGAAACCTGGACGAGGGCGAGCCGCACGGCCTGCCCGGCACCTACCTCAACTCGTTCTACGAGCTGCGGCCGCTGCCGTACGCCGAGGCGGGTTACGGGTTCCCCGAGTCGGGCCAGACGATGGTCAACGTCACCAACGCCAAGCTCATGCGGCTGCTCGTCGACGACGAACCGTTCGACGTGCGCTACGGCGAGCTGCGCTCCCACGAGCGCACGCTGGACCTGCGCGCGGGCACCCTCGAGCGGATCGTGGAGTGGGTCTCACCCTCCGGTCAGGCGATCCGGGTGCGCACCGTACGCATGGTGTCGTTCACCCACCGCGCCATCGTCGCCTTCCTGTACGAGGTCGAGCCGCTGGACGCCTCCGCCCGGCTGATCCTGCAGTCCGAGCTGGTGGCCAACGAGCAGCTCCCGGCGACCAGCAAGGACCCGCGGGTGGCGGCGGTGCTGGATCACCCGCTGCAGGCCGAGGAGATGCTGGAGCAGCGCACCGGTGGCCTGCTCGTGCACCGCACCAAGGCCAGTGACCTGCGGATGGCCGCGGCGATGGAGCACCTGGTGGAGACGCCGGGCAAGCACGCGGTGACCACCGAGGGCCACCCGGACTGGCTGCGCACCACGGTCGCCTGCAAGCTCGAGCCGGGACAGAAGCTGCGGGTCGTCAAGATCGCCGCGTACGGCTGGTCGAGCAACCGCTCGCTGCCCGCCGTGCGTGACCAGGTGGGTGCGGCTCTGGCCAGCGCCCGGCTGGACGGCTGGGAGGGCCTGGTCGAGGCGCAGCGGGAATACCTGGACGCGTTCTGGGACCACTCCGACGTCAAGGTCGAGGGTGACCCGGAGGTGCAGCAGGCCGTCCGCTTCGGCCTCTTCCACACCCTGCAGGCCGGCGCCCGGGCCGAGCAGCGCCCGGTCGGCTCCAAGGGTCTCACCGGCCCCGGTTACGACGGTCACACGTTCTGGGACGCCGAGACCTTCGTGCTGCCGGCCCTGACGTACACGCAGCCGTCCGCGGCGGCCGACGTGCTGCGCTGGCGGCACTCCACACTGGATCTTGCCCGGGAGCGTGCGCAGACCCTCGGCCTGCAGGGCGCGGCCTTCCCGTGGCGCACGATCCGCGGGCAGGAGTGCTCGGCGTACTGGCCGGCCGGCACCGCCGGGTTCCACATCGGAGCGGACATCGCCGACGCCGTGCGGCGCTACGTCTCGGCGACGGGCGACTTCGAATTCGAACGCGACTACGGCCTGGAGCTGCTCGTCGAGACCGCCCGGCTGTGGCGCTCGCTCGGGCATCACGACCGGCACGGCCGCTTCCACATCGACGGCGTCACCGGTCCGGACGAGTACACGGCCGTGGTCGACGACAACGTCTACACCAACCTGATGGCGCAGCAGAACATGTTCGCCGCGGCGGACGCGGCCAAGCGGCACCCGGAGCTCGCCCGCAAGCTGGGCGTGGACGACGAGGAGTCGGCGTCGTGGCGGGACGCGGCGGCTTCCGTGCACATCCCGTACGACCGGGAGCTCGGCGTGCACCAGCAGTCGGAGGGCTTCACCCGGCTGGCGGAGTGGGACTTCGACAACACCCCGCCCGAGGCGTACCCGCTGCTGCTGAACTACCCGTACTTCGACCTGTACCGCAAGCAGGTGGTCAAGCAGGCCGACCTGGTCATGGCGATGTACCTGCGAGGTGATGCCTTCACCCCGGAGGAGAAGGCGCGCAACTTCGCGTACTACGACGCCCGTACCGTGCGGGACTCGTCGCTGTCGGCCTGCATCCAGGCCGTCATGGCCGCCGAGGTGGGCTTCCTGGAGCTGGCCCACGACTACCTGGGCGAGGCCGCCCTGATGGACCTGCACGACCTGCACCAGAACGCCCGGGACGGCGTGCACGTGGCATCCCTGGCCGGTTCCTGGATCGCCCTGGTGGCGGGCCTGGGCGGCATGCGTGACTTCAACGGGCAGCTCTCCTTCGCGCCCCGGCTGCCGAGCCGGATCAACGCGCTGGAGTTCTCGCTGCTCTGGCGTGGCCTGCGGCTGCGGGTGGAGGTCACCGCCGACGAGGTGACCTACTCGCTGCGCAACGGCGGTGGGTCGGCGCGTCTGGACCTGCTGCACCACGGCAAGGAGGTCACCATCACCCAGGTGAAGCCGGTCGTGCTGCCGATCCCGCCGGCGCCGCCGACGGGACCCGCGCCCAGCCAGCCGGCCGGTCGGGCCCCGGTGCGCCGGGCCACCGGCGTCTGATCCTGCCACGAAGAAGCCCCCGTCCTCCGCGAGGAGGACGGGGGCTTCTCTGCGCTCACCGCGCTAAAGCATCGAGACGTGTACGTGGTCCGTGTGGTCACTGGGGCCGTGGTACGTCTTCCAGCCCGTGGCCGGGAACCAGATCTGTTTGTTCCAGATGACGTAGAGGATGCCGAGCCGGTCGGCGTTGCGCACCAGGAAGGCCATCAGGTTGTTGCCGTACTCCCGGGTGTCCTGGTTGTGCCAGGGTGAGAAGCCGCTCTTCTGCAGGGACCAGTCGCAGGCACGGCCCTTGGGATGCTCGAACGGACCGCCGTTGCGGTGACAACCGACGAACCGGTTGAACTTCGCCTTCTTCACTTCCTTGTACATGTGGAAGGTCCGCGCGGTGATGCAGCCGCCCGTGGTCGGGTCGTCGACGTTGCAGGACTCCGGGCCGAACTCGCCGTCGGAGTTGCGCGGTGCGGGCGCGGCGATCTTGGACTTGACGTCCACGAAGCCACCGGTGACCGACGTGCCGCCGACCTGGGCCAGCGCCTTCTCGGCCGACTCCTTCTGCTTCTCCATCAGCGCGAGGTTCTGCTTCTGCGCCTTGACCTCCTGGTCCAGGCGCGTCTTGTTGGCGGTCACCTCGTCGATGGCCTGGTCCAGCTCGCGCAGTTTGCCGTCGTTGAGGGCGTTGATCTCCTCCAGGGAGACCGCTTTCTTGAGGAAGCCGTCCGGGCTGCTGGTGTTGAGCAGGAAGCCCATGGTCGAGATGCCGCCGGTGCGGTACTGCTGAGCGGCGACCGCGCCCACCTCGGGCAGCAGCAGGTCGCGCTTCGCCTCGGCGTTCTTGACCTTCAGGGCCAGACCGAGCTGGGTCTTGGTCGACTTGGCAACGGCCGACTTCGCCGCCAGATAACGCCGGCCGGTGGAGTCCAGCACGTCGTTCAGCATCGGGTTGTCGTCGCCGTCGTCGGCGGTGGAGTTGGTGCCGTCCGGACCGGCGTTCGCCGGGGATGCGGGCACGAGCATCATCGTGACCGCGGCGAGCGGTGCCAGGGCGAGGATCAGCCACCGGCGGGGTCTTGCCGTCATTCAGAATCCTTCCGCGTGACCACCGGCCGGGTTAGCTGACGGGTTCGGGACGGAAGCGATCCCTACCACTGACTCGTGGATTCACCCCGGTAGTTCTGTGGTTCCCCGGCTCATCTTGCGACGATTAGATGGTGGGCTGCCGGCGCCTTGGGGGCAGCGCCTTCTGGCAGTGACCGGCGGCCAGCTTACCTGACAACGCCCGAACTGGCAGTGCTGCCGCGAACGGCAAAAGGGTTACCGGGCAACGACTTTCCGTCACCGATCAATGAAATGACGCAGGTCATAGCCCGTAACGACGCATTAATGTGAGTCGTTGCATTCTTTCCGCCGTCCCTCACCTTGTGTGCACGATCGATTGCGCTCGGTGTGACGACTGTCGATTCCTAGCATTGCTGGGTAGTGTTCGTCACGGTCTCAGCGCAGACCGCCGCCTAATCGCCGCACGGCGAGCCGGGGAACCACTCGAGTAATGGGGTGAATCCGATCCGCGCACCCCCGCGCGATCGGTAGGGATCGCTTCCGTCCCGAACCCGTCAGCTAACTCGGTCGGCGGCCGACGGAAGGAATGTCCGTGAGGTTCAACCCTGTCCGCCGGCGATTAGCGACCGTCCTCGCGGTCCTCGTCGCCACCTCGGGGCTGGCGCTCGCCGCCCCGACCTCCGCCTCCGCCGCACCCCGACCCTTCGCCGCGCCGGGCGACTCGGGCGACGACGGCGAGGGCGGTTCGAAGTCCCTCATCAAGCAGCTCGAGGCGGCGTCCAAGGGCTTCGTCGAGGCCAAGGAGGCGCTGGACCGCTCCAAGAAGCGCCAGCAGGAGCTGTCCGCCAAGCTCAAGGAGCTCGACACCCAGCTCGGCCCCAAGCAGGCGGCGCTGGACGAGATCGTCCAGCGGGCGTACCGCACCGGGCGGCTCGGGCCGATGACGGCGATGATCACCGCCGACTCCACCGGCAGCATGCTGGACCGCGCCCAGACCCTGGAGACCATCGCCGTCAAGCAGGACCGCGCGGTGCGTGACCTGAAGGACAGCCGGGACCAGCAGGCGCAGGCCAAGACGGCGATCGACACCGCCGTCCGCGATCAGCAGCGCCAGCTCACCGTCATGGCCAAGCGCAAGAACCAGGCCGAGTCCGCGCTGAAGGCCGCCAATGCCGCCAACGGGACGAGCGACTCCTCGTCGTCCGGTGGCGGTTCCTCCAGCGGTGGTGGCAGCAGCTCACTGGCCGCGGCCGCACCGCGCAACTCCGACGGCTCACTGCCGGACGAGTCGTGCAGCGTCAACGACCCGACCACGACCGGCTGCATCACGCCGCGCACCCTGCACGCGATGCAGGAGGCGAAGAAGGACGGTTTCAACCACTTCATCGCCTGCTTCCGCCACCAGAACAGCGGTGAACACCCGAAGGGCCGGGCCTGCGACTGGGCGGCCGACAAGGGCGGCTTCGGCGGCGACGCGACCGGGGCCAGCAAGGACTACGGCAACCGGCTGGCGAACTACTTCATCCACAACGCAAGCCGGCTCGGGATCCTCTACGTCATCTGGTACCGGCGGATCTGGCTGCCCAGCAGCGGCTGGAAGTCGTACTCCGGTGCCGGCGGCGACCCGTCGAGCGATCACACCAACCACGTGCACATGTCGATGCGCTGACTCCAGGGGGTGCGGGGCCTACCGCTTGACGTAGGCCTCGTACTCCTTCAGCACGTCGTCGGTCGGGCCGTCGGCGCGGATCAGGCCCGACTCCAGCCAGATGGCCCGCTCGCAGGTGTCGCGGATCGACTGCTCGCTGTGGCTCACCAGGAAGACGGTGCCGGCCTGCGCGCGCAGATCGCGGACCCGCTGCTCGCTGCGCCGGCGGAACTTCGCGTCACCGGTGGCCAGCGCCTCGTCGATGAGCAGCACGTCGTGCTGCTTGGCGGCCGCGATGGCGAACCGCAACCGGGCCCCCATGCCGGACGAGTACGTCCGCATCGGCAGCGAGCTGAAGTCACCGCGCTCGTTGATGCCGGAGAAGTCGATGATGTCCTGGGTCTTGCTCTTGACCTCGGCCGGGGACATGCCCATGGCCAGGCAGCCCAGGACCACGTTGCGCTCACCCGGCAGGTCGTTCATCAGGGCGGCGCTGACGCCGAGCAGGGACGGCTGGCCGGCCGCGTAGATCGCCCCGCGCTCGACCGGGAGCAGCCCGGCGATCGCCCGCAGCAGCGTGGACTTGCCCGATCCGTTGGTGCCGATCAGGCCGACGGCCTCACCCTTGTACGCGACGAAGCTCACACCCTTGATGGCGTGCACCTCGCGCATGGTCGCCGGCTTGGTGCGGGTGACGAGCCGCTTGAAGCTGGCGAGCGGGCTGCCGCTGCCCGGGCTCGCCGACTGCTGGATCCGGTAGACCACGTGGGCGTTGTCGACGATGACCGTCGGATCGCGCCGGTCGCTGCCGGTCATGTTGTCAGCCACGGCCGTAGCCCTTCTCTCCGCGCCAGAAGTAGACGTAACCCCCGGTGCCCACCACGAGCGTCCAGCCGATCGCCTCGAGCCACATCAACATGGGACTCGCCGCGAGCGGCACGTCCTCCATCAGCGCGTGCCGCATGAGGTCGATGAACACCAGCATCGGGTTGGCCTCGACCAGGTGCAGCTTCCAGCCGCTGAGGTGGTCGGTGAAGCGGGTGACCGGGTAGAGCACCGCCGACATGTAGAACCACATCCGCATGACGAACGGGATGAGATTCCGGACGTCCGGGAACTTGCTGCCGAGCCGGGCGCCGGCCAGCGCCAGTCCGGCGTTGAACACGGCCTGGATCAGGAAGATCGGCAGGATGAGCAACCATTCCAGGGTGATCGGCTCGCCGAAGGCGACCACGATGACCATCAGCACGGCCAGCGAGGCGATGGTGTTGCGGACCTCGACCATGGTGATGGCCAGGGGCAGGCTCGCTCTCGGGAAGTGCAGCGCCCGGATCAGCCCGAGGTTGCCGCTGATCGCCTGGATGCCCGCCGACACGGTCGACTGGGTGAAGCCGAAGATGAACACGCCGGTGCACAGGTACGCGACGAAGTTGTCGACGCCGCTCTTCGTGTTCAGGATGACACCGAAGATCAGGTAGTAGACAGACGCGTTGATCAGCGGCGTCAGCACCTGCCAGAAGACACCGAGCCGGGTCTTGCCGAGCGCCGAGGAGACCTTGGCGTTGGCGTACGACGCGATGAAGTGCCGGTACGCCCAGAGCTGACGCGTGTACTCGGGCAGGGAAGGCAGCTTCCCGGCCGCGCTGAGCCCGTGTCTGCGGGCCAGCTCCTTGAGCGTCAGGCCGGTCTCGGAATCGGCGACCGCCGTCTGAGGCATGGGGCGCTCCGATCTGGTCGGTCCGCTGGGGATGGGGGACCTGGATGACTTGCGCGGGAACACACTAAACAGTGTGCCGCGATGGAACGGCGTCGTATCGACGTCAGCCCCGAAAGTAGCCGAACGAGCGCCGGAACGCAACCGTTGCGTCCTGGCGTATAGTGCACCTGTGGTTACAGCGAAACGTGCACCCGCCGGAGCGGCGGTGCTCCGCGGGGACATCACCGCGGCCATCCGCAACGCGGTCATGAACGAGCTGGCCGAGGTCGGCTACGGGCGCCTGTCCATCGAGGCGGTGGCACGCCGGGCCGGCGTCGGCAAGACCGCGATCTATCGCCGGTGGAGCAACAAGCTGGAGATGGTCCTCGAGATCGTCTCCGCCGTGGCGGAGCGTAGCGTGCCGATGCCCGACACCGGAAGCTTCGCCGGCGATCTGCAACTGCTGCTGTTCATCGTGAGCCGGGCCCTGCAGCACCGGATCGCGTCACAGATCATCCCGGACCTGATGGCCGAGGCGGCCCGCAACCCGAAGATCGCCGAGACGCTGCAACGGGCCCTGCGCACCCACCAGCAGGCCGTCGGCGAGAAGATCGTGGGCCAGGCGGTCGAGCGCGGCGAACTGCCCCCCGGCACGAACGCCGACCTGGCCGTCGACATGATGCTGGGCCCGCTGTACTGGCGGCTGGCGGTGTCGCGCACCCCGATCGACGACGACTACCTCGAGAACCTCAGCAACGCCGTCCTGCGTGCGCTGCAGGAGACCCGCCCCGCGCACTGACGTCATCGGCCCGCGACGGCGTTCCCCACCCGCAGCGGGAACGACGCCTCGATCCGCCAGCCGGCCGGGACACGTGGACCGTGGACCAGGCTTCCGCCGTACCGGTTGAGGTCCTCGGCCAGGCTGAGCAGGCCGAAGCCGCCGGCCGCCGGCCCGGACCGGGGTCGCGGCGGGCCCGGAGGTTCGCTGGTGATCCGCAGGATCAGCGTCTCCGCACCGCGCTCGGTGCTGATGCTGAGCAGGGTGCCGGATCCGTCATGGCGCAGGGCATTCGTGGCGGCCTCGCCGATCAGCCGGTCGGCCAGCGCGAGCACCGGCGGCGTCAGCACGTTCCGCAGGTCCGGCGGGTCAGCCGCCAGGCGCAGCCCGGCCGCGCCCAGGGACTCCAGCCGCGCCGCCAGCCGGGCCGCGGAGTCCGGTTCGCCGGCGTCGGCCAGCGCGGCCCGGACCTCGGTCAACGCTTCCCGGCCGGCCCGCAGGACCACGTCCAGCCGGTCCCGGGCGGCGTCGCCGAGCGGCGTGGTCGCCTTCAGAGCCTCGGTCTGCAGCAGCATCACCGTCACTGTGTGGGCGAGCGTGTCGTGCACCCGGCGGGCCAGGCGTTCCCGGTCTTCGGCGGCCGCGGTGGCCTGCTCGGCGAACCGGCGTTCCAGGCGCAGGTGCGTCGCCTCGGCCCGCCGGCGCAGGTGCTCACTGCGGTCCACCCCGGCCAGCCAGGCCACCGTGACCGTGACCGCGGCCATCAGCAGACCCTCGACCGGACCGTGCCGGACCGCGCTGGCGGCCGCCATGACCAGCCCGACCGCCGGGCACAGCACCCACCGGATCGCCGGTGAGCGGTGGGTGGCCGCGGTGTAGAGCGCGATCGTGGCGGGGAAGAAGCCGACCGCGCGGGCCATGCCGAGCGTGGTGTGCGCGGCGGTCGCACAGCCCACGACGATCAGCACCGCGGCCGGGAAACGCCGCCGCCAGACCAGCGGCAGCAGCTGGGCCAGCGCGAGCGGTGCCGAGACGATCGTGCCGGACAGCACGAAGAGCAGGGTGACCGCGGCGCCCAGGGAGAGATCCACCAGCGGCTGCCAATGCCCGCGCAGCCCGCCGGTCGTGATCCTGAACGCCATGCGACTGCTTACCATGGCCCGATGATCCGGCTTGCCGTCGTCGACGACCAGGCGCTGGTCCGGGAAGGGCTGAGCCTGATCCTGGGGGCGCAGCCGGATCTCCAGGTGGTCGCGGAGCTGCCGGACGGCACCGCACTGCTGGAGCTGCTGGCCGGTGACCCGCTCGTCGCGGACGTCATCCTGCTGGACCTTTACCTGCCCGGCGCGGACGGGGTGCGGGTGCTGGGTCAGTTGCGCGCCCGCCGGCCCGAGGTGCCGGCGAAGGTGGTGATGCTGACCACGGTCGGCCGGGCCTCGGACATCCAGCGGGCGCTGGCCGCCGGCGCCGACGGCTTCGTGCTCAAGGACGCCGGCGGCAGCGAGCTCGCCGCGGCAGTCCGCGGCGCGCACGCCGGGGTCACCGCGCTCAGTGCCTCGGCGGCCGAGCTGCTCTGGCCGTCGGCCACCGCCGCGCCGCCGGCGGCCACCGCGGCCCGGCTGGACACCCTGACCGGCCGCGAGCGCGAGGTGCTCACTCTGCTCGGGCGGGGCCTGACCAACCAGGTCATCGCCCGCGACCTGAATCTCGCCGAACGCACCGTCAAGGCCCACGTGAGCAACCTGCTGGCGAAGCTCTCGGTGACCAGCCGCACCCAGGCGGCCCTGCTCGCCCGGGACCTGTCCTAAGGACGTAGCCCGGCTATGTCCTTCGCCGGTTCCGGCGCGCGCCGGCCGCTGCGAGGCTGCCCGGATGCCCCACGACAAACGCGTGCGCCGGTTCCGCCGGCTCTGGCTCACCCTCGGTGTCGTCCTGCTGATCACCGCCGGGCTCTGGGTGGGTAACAGCTCCGCGCTATGGGGTGGCGGCGACGGCCGCACCCAGTTGCTGGCACACCGCGGGATCGCCCAGACCTTCCCGCTGGACGGGGTGGAGAACGACACCTGCACCGCCGGTCGCATCCACCCGCCGGACCACAGCTACATCGAGAACACGTTGCCGTCGATGCGGGCGGCGTTCGCCGCGGGCGCCGACATGCTGGAGGTCGACGTCCAGGTCACCGCCGACGACCAGCTCGCCGTGTTCCACGACTCGACGCTCGAGTGCCGCACCGACGGCACCGGCCCGGTGCGCGACCACACGCTCGCCGAGCTGCGCCGGCTCGACCTGGGGTACGGCTACACGGCCGACGCCGGCGCCACCCACCCGTTGCGCGGCACCGGTGCCGGGCTGCTGCCCACGCTGGACCAGGTCGTCACCGCGTTCCCGGAGCGGGAGCTGCTCGTCGACCTCAAGAACGACGACCCGGCCGAGGGTGAACGGCTGGCCGGCTACCTGACCACCCTGCCCGCCGAGCGACTGACCACGATCAGCGTGTACGGCGGGGACGCCGCGGTCACTGCGGTCACGGACCAGTTGCCCCAGCTCCGCGCCACCTCGAAGAAGATCATGAAGGACTGCCTGGTGCGCTACCTCGGGACCGGCTGGACCGGTCACGTCCCGGACGCCTGCCGGCACACCGAACTGCACCTGCCGCAACGCTACGGCCGCCTGCTGTGGGGCTGGCCCAACCTCTTCGTCGACCGGATGCGGGCCGCGGACACCCGGGTGGTGCTGGTGGCCGGGGACGGACCCTGGTCGGCGGGCTTCGACCGGCCGGCCGACCTGGCCCAGGTGCCCGCGGGCTGGTCCGGCTGGCTGTGGACCAACCGGGTGGACGCGATCACGCCCTGAAGTGCTCAACCGGGACGCGGGTCGTGCCGAAGGTAGGGGCCCCACCCGCGCCGTCCCCCCGGAGCACCTCATGCGAACCCCCCGCGTAGACACGACCATCTTCGGTGCGACGTCGCTGCTCACGCTCGCGCTCGGCGGCGTCGCCCCCGAGCAGCTGACCGCGCCGGTGCCGGTCGCGTCCGGGCACGCGGAGGCGGTCGCCGGGCTGTGGCTCAGCGCCGACAAGACGGTACGGCTGCGGCTCGACGCCGACTGGTCGTACCTGGGCCGGGTCGCGGGCCGGCACCGGGCGGCGAAGGGCACCTACCGGCCGGAGGGTACGGGGCTGGTGCTGCGCGACGACACGGGCCTGCGTACGCCGGTGACGGTCGCCGACGACGTCCTGGAGATGGCCGGGCACCAGCTGTTCCGGGCCTGACACCGCCGCGACCGGATGCGATGCTGACCCGATGATCGATTGGCTCTCCGGCGTCGCCTTCACCGCCTTCGGGGCCGGCACCACGTGGGCCGAGGTGCTCGGCTTCGGTACCGGTCTGGTGAACGTGGGACTGCTGGTGCGCCGGCACATCCTCAACTGGCCGGTGGGCATCCTCAACGTGCTGCTGCTCATGCTGGTCTTCTGGTCCGCCGGCCTGTACGCCGACGCGAGCCTGCAGATCGTCTACGTGGTGCTCGGCGCGTACGGCTGGTGGGCCTGGCTCTACGGCGGCGCCAGCCGCACCCCGCTGACCGTGCGCACCACCACCGGGGCCGAGTGGCTCGGCCTGGCGGTCGCCGGGGTGCTGCTCACCGGGGGTCTCTGGCTCTTCCTGGACCGGCTGACCAGCTCCACCGTGCCGCTGGCCGACGCGCTCACCACGGCGCTGTCGCTGCTGGCCACCTACGGCCAGACCCGCAAGCTGGTGGAGAGCTGGTGGCTCTGGATCGCGGCCGACCTGATCTACATCCCGCTGTACGGCTACAAGGACCTCTGGCTCACCGCCCTGCTCTACGTGGCGTTCCTGGCGCTCTGCGTCCTGGGCCTGCGCGCGTGGCGGGCGGCGCTGCGCACCCAGCACGCGGTGGCCGTATGAGGTGGGGGCACGGCCTCATCGTGGGCAAGTTCTATCCGCCGCATGCCGGGCACCACGAGCTGATCGACGCCGCGGCCGCCGCCTGTGACCGGGTCACCGTCGTGGTGGCGCCCAGCTCGCGGGAGTCCGTACCGCTGGAACTGCGTCTCGCCTGGCTGCGCGAGGCCCACCCGGCGCACGTCCGCTTCGTCGGCGTCCATGACGATCACCCGGTCGACTACGCCGATCCCAGGGCCTGGGAGCTGCACACAGCCGTGTTCCGCGCGGCTGCCGGCCCGGACCGGGTGGATGCGGTGTTCTCCTCCGAGGCGTACGGCGAGGAGCTGGCCCGGCGGTTCGGCGCGCAGGCCGTCACCGTCGACCCGGAGCGGATCAGGACACCGGTGTCCGGAACGGCGGTCCGGGCTGATCCGGTCGCGTACTGGGATCTGCTCGGTCCCGGGGTACGCGCCTGGCTGACCCGCCGGGTGATCGTCGTGGGGGCCGAGTCCACCGGGACCACCACGATGGCCCGGGCCCTGGCCCGGCACTACCGCACGCGGGGCGGGGTGTGGGCGCGGACCCGCTGGGTGCCCGAGTTCGGCCGCGAGCTGACCGCGCGCAAGCTCGACAGCCTGCGTCTGACCCGGCCCGGAGCGGTGGTCGAGGACGTGACGTGGGGGCGGGAAGACTTCGTGACGGTCGCCGCCGAGCAGAATGCGGCCGAGGACAGCGCTGCCCGCGACGGTGCACCGATCCTCTTCGGCGACACCGACGTCCTGGCCACCACGATCTGGGAAGAGCGCTACCTGGGGGAGGGCGGCGCCTGGACGACCTCGCCGGGCGTCGCGGAACGCGTACGGGCACCCGACCTGTATCTGCTCACCCATCACGAGGGCGTGCCGTTCGTCGACGACGGGCTGCGCGACGGCGAGGGCGTACGGGCGTGGATGACCGCCCGCTTCGAGCGTGAACTGGCTGCTCGCGGCGTACCGTCACTGGTGTTGACCGGACGCTATGCCGCCCGGCTGCGGGCCGCGGTCGCCGCCTGCGACGACCTGCTGGCGTCCGGGTGGTCTTTTGCTCCTCCGCTAAGCCATTCCTGATCCGGGCCGAAGCAAGGTGCATGCGGCTCAGAAAACTCCTGCTCCCGCTGCTGGCCCTGCCGATCGCCCTGGGCGGCTGCGGCATGCTCGGCTCGTCGGCGGGCACCCCCGGCGCGGCCGCGAGCGCCACCCCGATCGCCGGCGGCGGTGACTGGCTGGTGGTGGCCACCGGCAGCGCCACACCCAGCCCGGTGGCGTCGCCGGCTGCCTCGCGGCCGCCCGTCCTGCCGCCGGTGTCCTTCCTGCCGGTCCAGCCGGGGTGCGCCAAGGACTGGACCGTCAACCCGCCGCTGATCCCGGTCGAGGTCGTGCCGGGCGCCGGCAGACTCACCGTGACCTGGCCGCGCCAGTACGACTCCGGATACCGGATCACCGCGGTCAAGCAGCCGCTGATCGCCGGCAATCAACCGGCCTACACCTGGCAGAACGTGCCCACGGGGACCGGCTGCACCGTCACCGCCACGATCACCGGGCTCCAGCGGGGCGTGCCCTACATCGTCTGGCTGGACGCGCCGAACACCGGGCACGAGCTGGACGGCGCCCGGCACCCGTACAGCGGCCGCTCCGGGGTCGTCTACCCGCGGTGAAGGTTTAAGCTGCAACGATGACCACGATGCCGGCCGCGTTCATCGGCCACGGCAACCCGATGAACGCGCTCGAGACCAACCGCTACACCCAGGCGTGGCGGGCGTTCGGCGCGTCGGTGCCGAGGCCGAGGGCGATCCTGGTGGTGTCGGCGCACTGGTACATCAACGCGACCGCGGTCACCGCGATGCCGCGGCCCCGCACGATCCACGACTTCTTCGGCTTCCCGCAGCAGCTCTTCGACGTCGACTACCCGGCGCCGGGCCTGCCCGGACTGGCCGAGGAGGTCAGCGACATCGTCGAACCGACCTGGGTCGGCGCCGACATCGACTCCTGGGGCATCGACCACGGCACCTGGTCGGTGCTGGTGCACGCCTTCCCGGACGCCGACATCCCGGTCACCCAGCTCTCGATCAACGCTGACCGTGGCTTCGACTACCACCTGGAGCTGGGGGCCAAGCTGGCCCCGCTGCGCGAGTCCGGCGTACTGATCCTGGGCAGCGGCAACGTCGTGCACAACCTCGGCGGGGTGAACCGCGACATGCCGGACGAGGGCTTCGACTGGGCGCAGCGCTTCGACTCCGACGCCAAGGAGACGATGCTGGACGACCCGCTCAACGCGGCCCGGCTGGACGCCCACCGCGACTTCCGGCACGCGGTGCCGACCCCGGACCACTTCCTCCCGCTGCTCTACCTGGCCGGACTGGCCGGCGCGAGCGGCGAGGGCACGGACGTGCTGGTCGACGGGTACGCGTACGGCAGCCTGTCGATGACGGCGTACACGCTGGGCCTGCCGGCCGCGACCCCGTCGACGGACACCACCGCGGCAGCGGCGATCCCGGCCGGCCTGCCCGCCGACGGCGTGAACATCTAGGACGCCCGTTCACGAGCGGAACGCCCTCGATCGGCCCTACAGCCTGAAGCGCGTGGGGCGGTGAACGCAGTCGGCTGTGGCTGCACCTCCCCGGTGACCCCGCTGTTGCAGTCGAGTCGCCGGACAAGAGCAGTGAACGTTGTGGATGATCTTTGAAGGTCCTGGCCCGGCCTGAGGTGCCAAACAGCAGCAGCTCCCCGCACGCCCGTTGTCGCCGATGCACTCGTCGTGGTCCTGGAGGACTCACCAGGTCCCGCTGTCGACGGGTCGGTCGCGGCCGTACATCCCGTCAGGGCTATGAGGGATGCCGAACTTCATACCAGGACAAGGTGAGATCACACCATCATGGAACCCGTTGCAGCACTAGGCGTTCCTCTCATAGATGATCTCCAGCCCGTCCTCGTCGTCCCACTGCTCGCCGACCTCCGTGAAGCCATACTGCGCGATGAGGCCGAGCGAGGCCACGTTGTCCGGGCTGATCGTCACCCGCACGGTCCGGACCTCCGGGTCAGCGGCGGCCCGGGCGAGCAGTGCCTCGAACGCGGCCCGGGCATGACCCTGCCGCCGGTACGCGGGATCAACGGCGTAGCCGATCTCGACCAGGCCGGCGGCGTCGGGCCGGGAGTGAAAACCGGCCCGCCCGACGGCCAGCTGCCGCCGCTCGTCCCAGATGACCCCGGTGACCCACCCGGCCTCGGCGGGATCCCGCTCGACCTGGCCGCGGCGCCGCTCCCAGACGCCACGGTTGTCCGGCCCGGCCAGATACTCCGAGAGCGGCACAGGGCTGACGGCCTGCGCCGCAGCGAGATCACCGGCGGCCAGCGCGGCAAAAACCGGCTCCGAGAGATGAACGATCCGAACCTGCTGTCCCGAAAGCTCCACCACCAGATCTTGGCACCGGTCAGGCGGCGGTGGTGTTGCGGCCGCTCCATTTGGCGGCGTACAGGCGGTCGTCGGCTGCTCGGAACAGGGCGTCGCCCGTCATGCCCGGGGACCAGGTTGCCACGCCCACGCTCACCGTCAGGCGGACCTCCGGCAGGATCGTCGCCGCGGCCACCGCGGTGCGGATGCGTTCCGCCACCTCGCGGCCCGTCGTGCCGTCGCCCTGCAGGAAGACCACGAACTCGTCGCCCGCGTACCGGACCGCTTCGTCGCCGGTGCGGCAGTGGGCGCGCAGGATCGTCGCCACCTCGCGCAGGGCGCGGTCGCCCGCGCTGTGCGAGTACGCGTCGTTCACCGCCTTGAAGTGGTCCAGGTCGATGAGCAGCACCGTCAGCGGCCGTGCCCCCGAGGCCCGGTCCACGTCCTCGATCAGCAGGTCGAACCGGCGCCGGTTGCCCAGCCCGGTCAGCGGGTCGAGCAGGATCTCGCGTTCCGCTCGGGCCCGGGCCTCCTCGGCCTCCTCGCGCTGGCCCGCCTGTCGCAGCATCGCCAGCCGTTGCAGCCGCAGCCGCCACAGCTCGCGCACCTGGCCCTCGACCGTCTCGAACAGGTCGCGGCTGGACTGGCAGTCCTCGATCTCCAGGGCGGTCAGGGCGAGTTCGAAGCGGATGATCGGTCGTTCGTCGGGGCGGGAGCCCTGCTCGCTGAGCTCGCGGGCGGCGATGAACTCGCGGCGGGCCTCGTGCGGAAAGCCGTGTGCCCGCAGGCTGATGCCCAGCGCCAGGTGCGCCATCCGGGCGTACTGGTGGGTGCCGCCGCCGCGCAGCGGCATGATCGCCTCGCGGGCCAGCTTCTCGGCCACTGTGGTCTCGCCCAGCTTGGCCAGGGCCAGGGCGTGCACGGCGGTCGCGTGCACGTCCGGCTGGGAGTCCAGACGGTGCCGGGTGATCTCGGCGCTGCGGCGCAGTTTGCTGCGGGCCTCCTCGGCCCGGCCGACGTGCGACAGCCGCAGTCCCCAGTAGAGCAGGGTGACCGCGTGCACCAGGTCGAACGACGACGAGCGGTTCGGCGCGTCCGAGGCGCACAGCTGGTCGTACGCCGTCGCCGCTGTCTCGTACATCTCCGCGGCGGTGGCGGCCTCGGCGAACGAGCACATCGCCGACCGGTGCCGGTCCGTGCCCGCCGGGCCCGCCTTCAGCAGGGCGCCGGCGCGGGCCAGGTGTTGCATGCAGTCGACGTAGTGGCCGCGCAGCAGGTGCAGCTGGGCCAGGTCGCAGCGGGCCTTGGCCTCGCTGAGCAGGGAACCGGCGGTGCGCAGCAGCTCCTCGCCCAGTGCGGTGCCCTCCACGAGCCGGCCCATGGCCAGCAGGGCGTACATCTTTCCCTGGATCAGGAACCGGGCCGTCCGGTCGTCGCGGACCGTCCGGGCGATCATCAGGAAGGCGTCGGCCGCCGCGACTGCCTCGTACGCCTGACCGTCGTTCGCCATCCGGTGCACCTGCAGGGCGAGCAGATGGAGCGGCCCGTACACGGTCACCGGCACCGGCAATCGTCGGTCCCCCGAGATCCAGTCCGCCATCTGCCCAGTATCAGCCGTTCCGGGCGTTAGTAAATCCACCGGACCGATAGGCCTGCATTCGGGTTCGCCGATGGCCGCCGAAGTCGAGGACTTTGCCTGCACTGTCCTGTTTGTGCCAGCGGCGGGTGCGGAATGTTTGCGTATGGTGACGGTATGGCGTACGCCGCGACAGGTCGGCGCAGGGCGGCCCTGTGGGCCCTGGCCGTCGAGTTGCTGCTCGCCGCCGGCGCGATCACCGCGGGCACGCTGCGCCGGCCGTCGCTGGGTGCGGACTATGTCGACATCGAAGACGTCGCCGCGCTGCCGGTGGAGGCGGTCACCGGGTCGTACACGTGGGACTGCGGGCGCAATGAGAACGGCCATCGCAACAGCAGCAACATCGTCGTGACGCCGGGCAAGGCCGGGCCGGTGCACCATCTGCACGACTTCTTCGGCAACCTGTCCGTCGACGTCGGCAGCACGGTGAAGAGCCTCGCCGGGGGCGGCACCACCTGTACCAACGGCGACGAATCAAGCTATTACTGGCCGGTGCTGCGCACCTTCGGGCGGGAGGACGGTCCGCACGGCGGGGCGGTGCAGACGCCGGTCCGGGTCAGCTTCGCTTTCCACGGCAACCCGCGGGGGCCGGTCCTGGCGATGCCGCGTCTGCTCCGGGGGGCGGTGGGGGACGCGTACGCGGTGACGAACGGTGGTGCGCGGGCCGCCGCGGTCTGGAGTTGTTCCGGCAGCCCCGAGCGCCGCAGCCTGCGGTACGTCGTCTGCCCCCGTGGTGAGCAGGTGCTGCGGGTCTTCGACTTCCCGAGCTGCTGGGACGGCCGGCGGGTGGACAGCAACGACCATCGCCAGCAGCTCGTCTTCGCCCGGCCCGGGGGCGGTTGTCCGATCTCGACCTTCGCGGTGCCGCGGCTGCGCATCGTCGTCGCCTACGCCATCGCGCCGGGCACCCGGTACCGGATCGACTCCTTCGACGCGCAGCGGCACAGTTCCCTGACCGATCACGCGTTCTTCGTCAATCTGATGCCGGATGCCCTGATGAACGAGGTCGTACGGTGCCTGAACGCCGCTCGCAGCTGTCAGTAGCCCGGGTCGGCGGGAGCGTCACCACCGGCGTCATCGGACTTCGCGGTGCCACCGGAGTCCGCGGTGCCACCGGTCCCGCCGGCGGACTCGGGCAGCGCCCCGGTCCGGCCACCCTTCGGGTCGACCGCGAACCAGGTGCCCTTGACGCCCTGACCCAGGATGTCGCCCGGCTTGGCGTCCTTGGCGAAGAAGTACACCGGCCAGCCGTTGATGGTGACCTGGCAGGTCCCGTCGGCGCGCTCGACGTACCCCAGGATCTTGGGGTTGATGCCCTTCGGGAAGATCCTGCCGGGCGACTTGATCAGCAGCGGCGGCCAGGCCTTGGCGCAGTCGCCGTTGCAGGTCGCCTTCGGCGGCTTGTTGCTGTCCTCGTCGAAGCGGTAGAGCGTGCGCCCGGCCCCGTCGGTCACGTAGGTGCCGATGACGGGGTTCTCGGCGGTGTTGAGCTCGACCGTCTTGCTGCCCTTACGGATGCTCCTGGGCGGCGTGATGTCCTGGTCGGACGCACCGCTGAAGATCTTGACCCACTTCTGGGTCTTGGCCACGGTCGGCTCGGGGATCGGCTCGGATGACCGGTCCGGGGTCTCCGCGGCCAGCTCGGCCTGCTCGGGTGCAGTGCTCGGCTCGGGCGGCACCGCCGGCGCGGCGGGCGTCTCGCCCTCCGCGGCCACGAAACGCACTTCGGTCGGGGTGGTGCCGGCCGGTGCGCACGCGGCGAGACCGAACGCGCTGGTCAGCGCCAGGATGGCGATGGTGGTGCGGCTGCGCTTCATGATTCCCCCTGTGGGTGAGCCGGTACGCCATCCACACGACCCGGGGCCGGATCCGGTTCAGCGGGAAATTGTTCTGAACCGATCCGGCCGCCTTCCCGTGTGAGGGGAGTCAGACCGACGAAACGGGGGTCGAGGGTGGCCGGACACGCGCTCCGTCCGGCCGGCCTCGGCGTGGTAACCGCCGTCACCGGGGGGAAGAGATGCCGGGGTTGAGGCTTCAACGTCGCCGGGAGGTGGCCGATGAGGCGCTGGTCAGATCGTTGTTCTCGGAACACGGGGCGGCGATGCTCGCGTACGCGACGCAGCTGACCCGCGACCGGGCCGCCGCCGAGGACGTGGTCCAGGAGGCCCTGGTCCGCGCCTGGCGACATCCGGACAGCCTGGTCAACGGCAAGGGCTCGGTACGCGGCTGGCTGCTCACCGTGGTCCGCAACATCGTCACCGATCAGATCCGCGCCCGTAACGCCCGCGCTCCCGAGGTGCGCGAGTCACCGGTCGAGGTGGCAGCGTCCGGCGACCACGCGGAGCAGGTGGTCAACTCGGTGGTGGTGATCGACGCGCTCAGCCGGCTCTCGGCCGAGCACCGCGAAGTGCTGGAGCAGGTCTACCTGCTCGGCAGCACGGTCGCGGAGGCGGCGAAGGCGCTGGGCATTCCGCCCGGCACCGTCAAGTCGCGTTCCTTTTATGCCCTGCGGGCACTACGCGAGCTCCGGTCGCTGAACGCAGCCGGAACGGAACGGTCTGCCTCATGAAGACGAATCACGTGGACCTCGCCGGTTATCTGACGAAGTCACTGGACGCGGAGCAGGTACGCCTGGTCGAGGAGCATCTCGCCGGCTGTGCCGAGTGCCGCGCCGAGGTGGAATCACTGCGGGAGTGGACGATGGCACTCGAGGCCGTGCCCGAGGCGATGCTGCTGGACGGGCCGCCCGAGGGCGGTGACCTGTTGCTGCAGCGCACGCTGCGGCAGATCCGGGACGAGTCGGCCGGGAGGCGGCATCGGCGGACGGCGCTGGTGAGTGCCGCCGCGGCCGTGGTCGTCGCCGCCGCGATCGGTTCCGGGGTGGTGGTGGGCCGGGGCACTGCTGATCCGGGCACTCCGATCGCCTTGCCGACGCCGTCGCAGGTGGAGCAGACGACCATTCCCGGCACGAAGACGGCGACCGCGGTCGACGCCGGCACCGGCGCGCGGATCACCGTGGCGGTGGCTCCGGCGCCGGGCTGGGTGCGGATCAAGGCCGCGGTCGCCGGGATCCCGGCCGGGGAGCGGTGCCGGCTCGAGGTGGTCGCCCGCAACGGCACGGTGGTGCTGGCGGGCAGCTGGGTGGTCTCCGACAAGGGCGCCGCCGAGGGCACCACGCTGGACGGCAGCGCGCTGGTCGCACCGGCCGACGTGGCTTCGGTCCGGGTGGTGACGGAGAAGGGCAAGCAGTACACGAGTGTCACTGTCTGAGCCGGCTCGATGTCAGCCCCAGGGCGCGTGGACGATCTTCTCCACCTCGATGGTGAGGATCACCCGGACCTGGTCCCGCCCGCCGAACCACGGGTACGGCCCGCCGATGTACTTCTGGGCCAGCTCCTCGATGTGCTCGGCCCCACCCTTGGGCGAGATGTCGACGACCCGGCCGCGGACGGAGAAGTAGTTCGACACGTCGTCCGGGTCGGCCACGGTCACGGCGACCCGGGGATCACGCTCGACGTTCCTGACCTTCTGGTAGCCCTCAACGGTGTTGATCACGATGTGCTCGCCGTCCGTGCCGACCCAGGTCTGGGTGAGCTGCGGTGAGCCGTCCGGCATGGTGGTGGCGATGAAGCACGGGCTGGGCTTGCCGAGCAGGTCCAGCAGCCCGGCGGGCAAGGAGGTCATGATTCAACAGTACGGCCGGTTTTCCGGCGCTCCGGGTCGACGTAGCGGTCCAGCCCGTCGATGAGCATGTCGAGGCCGAACTCGAAGCGCTCGTCGCCGGAGCCGGTGGTCAGCACCTCGGCCTGCGCCCGGATGTGGGGGAACCGGTCGGCCGGCAGGTTGGTGTAGTACTCGGTCAGCTGGCTGATGAAGGTGTCGAAGTATTCGCGGCTGCTCTGGCCCTCGGTCAGGTGCTGCTGGTGCAGCGAGTTCTCGTAGGCGTCGGCCACGATGTAGAGGAACAGCCGGTCCAGTGACCAGGCCGCCACCTGCGGTGGGACGCCCCCGGCCAGCATGATGGCCAGCATCGCCTCGGACATCCGCAGCGCGTTCGGCCCGGTGGGCACGGTGGCCAGCGCCGCCCGGGCGATGTCGTTGTATTTCGCCATCAGGGCGTGCCCGCGGCGGCACATCTCCTTGATCTGCTCCTGCCAGCGCTCCGGCTCGGGGGCGAGGACCTCCACCTGACCGCAGATCCGGTCGAACATCAGGTGCAGCAGCTCCTCCTTGTTCGCCACGTGGGCGTACAGGCTGGAGGCGCCGGTGCCGAAGACCGCGGCCAGGCGGCGCATGCTCACCGCCTCGATGCCCTCTTCCAGCACGATCCGCAGCCCGGCGTCCACGATCTGGTCCTGGCTCAGCGGGGCCTTGGCGGGGCGGGGGCGCTTGGGGACGGTACGCCGCCACGGGGGCAGGGGAAGCTCGCTCATCGGCGTACAGCGTACTTGACGCGAACGGTGTTCGTCGGTAGAACGGTGTTCAACAACGACGAACACTGTTCCGGGGGGACGCCGTGCAAGCTGTGCTGGAGAAGGTCGCTGAGACTCCGTATCGATGGCGCTGGGTCGCGTTGTTCGTGATCCTCGCCGTCGAGGTGATGGACCTGCTCGACTCCCTGGTCACCACGATCGCCGGGCCGGTGATCCGGGCCGAGCTGGGCGGCTCGCTCAGCCTGATCCAGTGGCTCGGTGCGGCGTACACCCTGTCCATGGCCATCGGGCTGCTCACCGGCGGCCGGCTCGGTGACATCTACGGCCGGCGCCGGATGTTCGTCATCGGCGCCGTCGGCTTCACCCTGGCCTCGCTGGTCTGCGCGCTCGCCTTCTCGCCCGGGGTGCTGATCGGGGCCCGCGCGGTCCAGGGCCTGTTCGGGGCGGTCATGCTGCCGCAGGGCCTGGGCATGATCAAGCAGATGTTCGCCCCGGCGGAGCAGGCCAAGGCGTTCGGCGCGTTCGGCCCGGTGATGGGTCTGGGCGCGGTCGGCGGCCCGATCCTGGCCGGCTGGCTGGTCGACGCGGACTACTTCGGCACCGGCTGGCGGATGATCTTTCTGATCAACCTGCCGCTGGGTGTCTTCGCCGTGCTCGGCGCGGTCAGGTTCCTGCCGGAGTTCCGCAGCGAGCGCCGCCCCCGGCTGGACGTGGCCGGGGTGCTGCTCGCCGCGGTCGCGGCGTTCCTGCTGCTCTATCCCCTGGTGCAGGGGCGCGAGCTGGACTGGCCGGTCTGGATCCTCGCCATGCTGGCGCTGGGCGTCGCGATGTTCGGCGTCTTCGGCGTGTACGAGTCGCGCCGCGAACGCCGGGGCCTGGACGCGCTGGTGACCCCGACGCTGTTCCGCAAGCGGGCGTTCACCAGTGGCCTGCTGGTGGGCCTGGTCTTCTTCGCGGCGCTGATCGGCACCGGACTGATCTTCACGCTCTACCTGCAGATCGGGCTCGGCTACTCGCCGCTCAAGGCCGGCCTGACCACGCTGCCGCAGGCGCTCGGCACGGTGGCCGGATTCATCGCGGCCGGTGCCGGACTCAGCGAACGGCTCGGTCGCAAGCTGCTGCTGATCGGGACCGTGATCATGGCCCTCGGCACGGCTGCCGTGGCTGTCACCGTGCGGCTGGCGGGCGCGGAGATCACTCCCTGGCTGCTGATTCCCGCGCTGATCCCGCTGGGCGTGGGCATGGGCCTGGCCATGGCGCCCTTCTTCAACATCGTGCTGGCCGGGGTCGACGACGAGGAGACCGGCTCGGCCTCCGGTGCGCTCACCTCGGTGCAGCAGCTCGGCGGCGCGTTCGGCATCGCGGTGCTCGGCACGGTCTTCTTCGGATTGCTACCGGGTGCGGTCGCGGACCACGTCGACGCGGCGGGACTACGGCCGGCGCTGACCGCCGCGGCCGTGCCGGCCGAGGCTCAGCCGGCCGCCGTCACCGGCATCCGCGACTGCCTGCGCGACCGGGCCGCCGAGGAGGATCCGGCGGTGCAGCCCGCGTCGTGCCGCGCGGCGCAGGGGGCAGCAGCACCGGAGATCGGGGGGTACGCCGAACAGGCGGTGCACGCCGGCTTCCGTGACACCACCGTGCGCAGCCTGCTGGTGGCGCTGGCGCTGCTCGTGCTGGCGTTCGGGCTGTCGTTCCTGTTGCCCCGGCATGCGCGACCGGACGACGGTCACTGACGAGCGGCCACGGCTGGGCGGCGGCGCCGGACGAGTGACCGCACCATCAGCGCCGCCGCCACGATGCCCGGAACACAGTGGACGGCCAGCACCCCGGCCAGGTGCGGGCCGCCCCAGTCGAGGTGGTACGTCGCCGGGTCCGTCATGTCGATGACGAACGGTTCCGCCACCGCCCGCGCCACGAAGAAGAGTCCGATGATCCACAGCAGGACGACGCCGATTCGCTTCATGCCCTCGACGCTAGGAGCGCGGGTGGCGGCGGGACACCGTGCTAGCCGTACCTCTGGTCCTCAGATCGTCGGGAGTCCCGCCGCCTGCCAGGCCTTGAAACCGCCGTCGAGGTCGGTCGCCCGCTGCAGGCCGAGATCCTGCAGCGCCGCCGCGGCCAGGCTGCTCGTGTAGCCCTCCTGGCAGGTCACGATGACCTCCAGGTCGTAGCGGGTGAAGGACAACCGGGCGTCGCTGCGGGGGTCGAGGCGCCATTCCAGCACGTTGCGCTCGATGATGACCGCGCCGGGGATCTCACCGTGCTCGGCACGCTGGGCGGCCGGGCGGATGTCCACGAGTACGGCTCCTCGCCCCACGGCCCGGTAGGTCTCGTGCGGGCCGAGCCGGATCAGCCGGGCCCGGGCGCCGGCCAGCAGCTCGTCGATGCTCCGGGCGCCCTCAGGGGCGGCGGCGAAGGAGGGTGCGCTGCGCAACAGGGGAGTGCTCACCACTGGGCTCCGGCTCGCTCGACGGTGACGACGTCCAGGCCGGCGGTGCCGATCCGGTAGCGCGTCATGGTGGTCAGGGCCGGACCGTACGCGTGGATGCTGATCGCGGGCCGGTTGGAGCGGTTGGTGATCCGGTGGATGTGCCGGGTGCCGAACCGGCGGCCGGCGCCCTCGCCCAGCTCGCGGGCGGTGATCCGGGCGGAGCCGTCGGCGCCCGTCGCCACGGTGTCCTCGGTGAGGGCCCCGGAGAAGACGTAGAACGCACCGGCCGAGCCGCCGTGGTCGTGCAGGTCCGTGCCCTGCCCGGGTAGCCACGTCAGCAGCCACACCTCGTGGTCCGGTTCCTGGGCCAGCCGGTGGTACCACCGGTCGGCCGCGTTGAAGCGGGGCGCGACAGGCCAGGAGTCCGGGTCGGCGGCGTACCGGGTGGCGGTGGCGAGATGGTCGAGGCGGAGGTCGACGACGGTCACTGCTGCTCCTCGCTTTGCATATATTGCCTATCAGTTCTATAGGTTTACCGCCACAGTACGGCCGGGAGCGGACGACGCGCGGGAAGAACCTGAAAACTGGCCCTCAGGCCGGGAAGGTGGTGCTCAGGGGGCGCGAAAAGCGCAGATCAGCGGGGACAGCGCGCGCTGGCGCACCGCGCCAGGTCGATCACCCGGCGGGCCGTGAGGGGAATGCCCTGCCGCTGCATGGGCCCATCGTGGTCGGCCACCCGGGCACAAATCAAACCTGTACCACCATGCGGGAACGGCGTCAGGAGAGGCTGGCCAGGACCAGCCGCAGGTACGGCTCGCTGCCCGCCCAATCGCCCTCGGGCGTCGTCCACTCCACCAGGTACGCGCGCCCGTCACTCATCGACAGCAGCACCCGCCGCTCGTGCCGGCGTACCGGTTCGCCGTCGGGCTGCCAGGTGAACTCCCATGCCGCACCGCCCTGCTGCGGCATGGCGTTCAGGGTCACGCGCTGATAGCCGGGCAGATTTCCGGCGGCGAGCGCGTCCTGCTCCTGGCCCTGCCAGTAGGACAGGGGTGGGCCGGCCAGCCGGGCCGAGGCGTCCACCCGGAACGAGCGGCTGCCACCGGGATCGCGGAAACAGGCGGCGGTGCCGTCCTGGGAACGGGTCCAGCCCCGCGGCACCGCCACGTCGAAACCGGTCGGGTCGGTGTGCCAGAGCCAACCGGCCGGGACCGCGTACCCCCGGGCCTGGGTGTTGCCGGTGACAGCCGGCCCGCCCGGGGCGCAGATCGCGAGCGGTCCGGCCGCTGTGCCGGTGCTCGCGCCGGCGAGCGGGGTGGTGCCGGGCCGGTGGTCGAGGGCCAGGGCTGTGCCGGTGGTCCCGACCAGCAGCACGGCGGCCGCGACGAGAGCGACCTTGGTGCTGCGGGCGATGCGGTCGCGGACCGGCCGGCCGGCGCTCATCCGGTCGAGGATCATCGCCATGCCCAGCGCGGACGTCCCGGCCGGGGCCGGCGTGCGCTGCCGCGGGACCCGCATCGGGAAGACGCCGACCGCGCGGTCCGCCACCCGTTGGAGCCGGGCCTGGGCTTCGGCCGCCGGCAACCGCTGAGCCGGGTCTTTGTGCAGCAACTGGTCGATGATCGGGGTCAGCGGGCCGGGGAAGCGGGCGGGATCGGGCGGCTCGGTCATCAGCGCGGTCAGCGAGGCGGTCGTGGTCGAGCGCTGGAACGGGGCCTGACCCTCCACGGCGGCGTAGAGCGTGGCGCCCAGCGACCACAGGTCGGCCGCCTCGCCGGCATCGTCGCCCCGCAGCCGCTCGGGCGCGACGTAGTGCGGCGATCCCAGCAACGGCTCGGCGCCCTGCTCGACGCCCCTGATCTTGGCCAGGCCGAAGTCGGTGAGCACCACCCGGCCGTCGAGGGCGAGCAGCACGTTGTGCGGCTTGACGTCGCGGTGCAGCACGCCGGCGGCGTGTGCGGCCCGCAGCGCGGCCAGCACGCCCAGGCCGATCCGGGCGGCCTCGCGGTGCGGCAGCGGGCCCTCGCGCAGCACGGCGTCCAGCGACCGGGACTCGACGTACTCCATGACGATCCACGAGCGGTCCGGGCGCCACACCACGTCGTAGACGCCGACCACGCCGGGATGCTCCAGCCGGGCCGCCGCCCGCGCCTCGCGCATGGTGGTGAGCTGGGCGTCGAGCATCTGCGCGGTGCTCACGCCGGCCGGCGTGGCGATCTCCTTGACGGCGACCCGCCGGCGCAGGAGCTCGTCGTCGGCGAGCCACACGCGGCCCATGCCACCGGCGCCGATGATCTCCAGCAGCCGGTAGCGGCCGGCGATCAGCTCCCGCGCAACGTCCATGGCGGTGATTCGGTGCCGGGCGGTCCGCGGACGGGTCCGAAACATTTTGCGATTGTTGCTACGTTGCTGACGTGAAAATCCGGTACCTGCTGCACAACGCCTATGGCGGCGGCGGCACGATCCGCAGCGTCTTCAATCAGGCCAACGCCCTGTGCGAGACGCACGAGGTCGAGATCGCCAGCGTGTACCGCACCGGGGAGAAGACCGTCTTCGCCCTCGACCCCCGGATCCGGCTGGTGCCGCTGACCGAGTTGCGCGAGTCCGGCGACCGCCGCAGCGACCGGCCGGGGCAGAAGAGCCGGCTGCTCAACAAGGCGCGGCGCTTCCGCAATCCGCTGCCGCACCGGCACGACTCCCGGTACCGCCGCTGGGACCCACAGGTCGACCTGACGATCATCCGGTACTTCCGGTCCTCCCGGGACGGTGTGCTGATCACGACGCGTCCCGCGCACAATCTGCTGTCGGCCTGGTTCGGGTCGCGCCGGCTCATCCGGATCGCCCAGGACCACATGAACCTGGAGACCTACAAGCCGCGGCTGCGCGCGGCGATCCTGCAGGCCTATCCCCGGCTCGACGCCGTGGCTGTGCTCACCGAGCACGACCGCGACACCTATCGGGCGGCGCTGGGCGACAGCGCGGTGCGGGTGGTGCGGATCCCCAACGGCATCCCGCCGTGGCCGCTGCCGCCGGCCGCGTTGGAGAGCAAGGTGCTGGTCGCCGCCGGCCGGCTGGTCCGGCAGAAGGGTTTCGACCTGCTGATCCCGGCGTACGCCCCGGTCGCGGCCCGGCACCCGGACTGGCAGCTGCGGATCTTCGGTTACGGCGCCAAGCGGGACCAGCTCGCGGCACAGATCGAGGAGCTGGGCCTGACCGGCCGGGTACGGCTCGAAGGGCCCAGCCGGCGCCTCGACGAGGAGCTCGCGGCCGCGTCGGGGTACGTCCTCAGCTCCCGTTTCGAGGGGCTGCCGATGGTGCTGCTCGAGGCGGCCACCGCGGGCGTGCCGGCCGTCGCCTTCGACTGCCCGACCGGTCCGCGCGAGATCATCGACCACGGCCGCAACGGGTTGCTGGTGCCGCCGGAGGACGTGGACGGGCTGGCCGAGGGCATGATGAGGCTGATCGAGGATCCGGCCGGGCGCCGGGCCATGGGCGCCGCCGCTCGCGCGGACAGCAGCCGGTATTCGATGAGCACCGTCCGTGAGGTCTGGGAACGGCTCTTCGCCGAGCTCGCGGCGAGCCGGGGCGCGGCGGTGCCCGGTCCGGCCGCTCAGCACATTGGGCATGATCGCCAGCACCAGTAGCAAACCTGGGCAGATGGTATTCATGCCCTATATCCGAGACCAGCGGCAATGGTCATTTTCCGGGGCGGAAAAGCGATCTTGAGAATCGGTATTCACGTTTACCGAACGCGACTCCGGACAGAGGGTGTATTTCGCCGCTCGGCTCCGGTGCTGCGGGAACGCGGCTCGGCAGCGCGATACCCGAAAGAGCCTCACGGGTCTTTGCTTCTTTCAGAACGGTTGCCGGAAACCTGCCCCTGAGCAACTGCGTGAACACACACTGTGGATGAAGTGCGCCGATGTTTCACCGGATCGGCGGTCGGACTCAGCCGTTCAGGCGGAAAGGCCGTTCGACGGGGGCGAGGGGTATTCAGAACGTTATATGGTCAGCTCCGCCGCTGAGAGCCGGTGCCGGAGGTTCTTCGCCCACCGCCTCCGAGCCCCCCGAAGAACGAGGACGGACACGTGTCGAACTCACGCCGCGGTTTGCTCGCCGCCGGCCTAGCCGTAGCCGTTGTCGGCACGATGGGTACGGTCTGGACCCTGAACGCCAGTGCCGAGGAGACGGCCGAGGCTCCCGCGGCCGCCGCCGCGCCGGAGACCGCCGAGACCGCGCCGGAAGCCGCCGAGACTGCGCCGGCGGCCATCGAGACAGCGCCGGAGACTCCCGCGGCCGGCGACGCCATCCTCACGCCGCCGAAGCTGCTGCCCTGGGGCGCCAAGCCGCAGCGGCTCAAGCGGGCCAAGCCCGGTGCCAGCAGCAAAGCCGTCGCGGCCGCCGGTGCGGACGCGGCGCCCGCGGACAAGAGCGGTGCGGTGACGCCGACCCGGGAGTACGCCCCCAAGGGCGGCCAGGGCGCCAACGGTGCATTCCTCAAGTCGGCGCGCACCACCGTCGTGCCGCCCACCCCGCCGAACACCGGGACGGTCAAGGCCGCGGCTGCCGCGGACCGCGTGGTCAACTTCCACTACGCCGTCGGCGCGCAGGATGGCGAGACCGACGGCACCTGGGCGAACCTGACCGTCGAGAAGCCCAAGCTGGTCGAGGGCGACTACCACACGCTGGCCGAGCTGGCGGTGCGCTCGGCCGACAGTCAGCAGACCGTCGAGGTCGGCTGGACCGTGGACCGCTCGGTCAACGGCGACGACGACCCGCACCTCTTCGTCTTCTACTGGAAGGACGGAGTTGCCAAGTGCTACAACGCCTGCGGCTGGACCCAGATCCACAAGACCGTCAAGCCCGGTGACACTCTGCCGGTCGGCACCTCGAAGCGTTTCGGCATCATGCACGACGGCAACGCCTGGTGGATCGCCTACAACTCGGAGTACATCGGCTACTTCCACGACAAGAACTGGGAAGGCCGGTTCACCCGGGCCGGCTTGGCCCAGTGGTTCGGTGAAGTGGCGTCGCCCAGCCTCACCCCCTGCACCCAGATGGGCAACGGCAAGCCGGCCAGCGACGGCGACGCGGCGCGGATCGGCAGCATCAGCATGACCAAGGGCCCGACGGTCGGTTTCCAGCTGGACATGCGGCCCAAGTTCAAGGTGGACCCGCCGCTGCCGCCCGTGCAGATCGAGAAGCCCGACGAGCCGTACTGGACCCCGTGGACGGGGGCCCTGCGAACCCCGACGACCTTCCGCTATGGCGGCCCGGACTATCCGTTGAAGGACCCGAAGGACCCGGAGTCCGAGCCGATTGTGAAGTGCTGACCCCGTAGCGCCGAGGCGCCCGGTCCTCCCCAGGTGGGAGGGCCGGGCGCTTTTGTCGGTGCTGATCGAACCGGGCACCCCGGCCCGGGGTACAACGGGGTGGCGGGCCGACGAGGGAGCAGCGGATGAGGCGACGGGTGAGTCCCGACGAGGAGCTGATGACCGCGCTCTACACCGAGCACTACGCGGTGCTGCTCAGCTTCATCTCGCGGTACGTGCGCGACCGGCACAAGGCGGAGGACCTGGTCCAGGAGACGTTGCTGCGGGCCTGGCGGCACATCGACCACCTCGACCCGGACCCCGGCCGGACCCGCTCCTACCTGCTCACCATCGCCCGCAACGTGGTCACCAACGCCTGGCGGGCCGAGCAGCGCCGCCCGCACCTGGTCGCCGATGACGCCGCGGTCGCGTCGGTGCCGTCGGCCGACAACGTCGACCAGCTCGTCGAGGGCTGGCTGGTCGCCGACGCGCTGGAACGGCTCTCCGCGGACCACCGGGCGGTGGTCCAGGCCATGTACTACGAGGGGCAGACCGTGGCGGACGCCGCCCGGCAGCTGTCGGTGCCCGAGGGCACGGTCAAGTCACGCGCCTACTACGCGGTGCGGGCGCTGCGGCAGGCGTTCGAGGAGATGGGGGTGCTGCGATGAACCCCGGCCACGACCACGAGCACGATGAGCTGCGGCGGTTGCTCGGCGGTTACCTGCTGGGCGGGCTCGACGACGCCGACACCGACCGGCTCGACGCGCATCTGCTGAGCTGCGACGAGTGCCGTGCCGAGCTGGATCGGCTGGCGCCCGTACCGGAACTGCTCCGGTCCCTGGAGAACGCGCTGCCCGTCACGGTGCCGGCGGGCAGCCGGCCGAGCCCCGCACGGATCGAGACCCTGCTGGCCCGGATGCGGGCCGAACGGTCCCTCGAACGCCGGCGGGGCACCGGCCGGCGGCTGGCCGCCGTGGCCGCGGCCGTGCTGGTCGTTGCGGCCGGCGTCGGCGTGATCGCCACCCGGGACCAGGACCCGCCGGCCGGGCCGCCGATCGCCGCGCCGAGCCAGGGCCAGAGTCAGAGCCCGGGCCAGCCCGCGGTCACCGCGGTCTTCGAGCCGGAGGACGGCAGCGGCCTCGCCGGGCAGGCGGTGCTCACCGGCAAGACCTGGGGGGTGTCGATCGACCTGAACGTCTCCAAGCTGCGCGGCCAGGGCCCGTTCGTGTGCCGGGTGAGCCGGGCCGACGGCACGGTCGAGCAGGCCGCGATCTGGGGCCCGACCCCCAGCGGCAACGCGAAGGTCACCGGGGCCAGCTCCATCCAGCTGCGCAACGTGAGTGCGGTCGCGGTGGCCGACCACGATGGACACGTGCTGGGCACGGCCCAGCTGAACTGAGCTGCCCGCCGGATGAGGTTGAATCGGGGTCATGAGCACTTCATCGAGCCTGACCGCCGAAGACCTCGAGTTCCTCGCCCGCCCGCTGCACGGCTTCCTGTCCGTGGCCGCGGGAAACGTGCCGCCGGAGCCCCGGCCGGTGTGGTTCGAGGCCACCACGGACGGGACGGTCCAGTTCTTCACCGAGCCGGAGTCGCTGAAGGTGCGGCGCCTGCGCCGCGACCCCCGTGCCTCGATCGTCGTCGCCGCCCCGGTCGGGGAGCGCGAGCGCTGGGTGTCCGTGGCCGGCCGCACCACGGTGGAGACCGACGGGGCCCACGAGCTGGCCTCCCGCCTGGCTGCCCGCTACTGGGACCTGGACGACCCGACCCGGGCCGCTGACCTCGCCGCACTGCTGGCCGGTGACCTGCTGCGTGTCGTGATCCATCCGGAGACGGTGCGCCGTTACGCCTACTGAGCTGCTAACCAGCGGTGCCGTAGAGCTTGTCGCGCTGGGCCTGGGGCAGTGAGCAGGCCGCGGTGCCGCCGGGCAGCAGGTGGCGGTGGCCCGCGATCCAGCGGTACGCCGGCCACGCCAGCAGACCGACCGGCTTGAGCTGCAGTGCGCGCCCCGGGACCTCCCACAGGCGGCCCGCGTCCCGCAGCAGCAGGGCGATCGCGTCCGGGCCCGAGGCGATCGTGCCGTCGGGGCCGACCCACTGCACCGCCTCCTCGACCTGCTCGAGCGTCAGGCCCAGCCGGTCGAGGTCGGCGAACTGCCACGGCACCACCGTGGCGTGCGACGGGATGCGGCGTTCGATGAACTGCGCGCAGCTGGTGCAGAACGAGCAGTCGCCGTCGTACACGAAGGTGGGCTTCATGATCCCATTGTCTCAGGTCACCCGGCGCAGCCTGGCCAGGTAGGTCTGCGCGACCACCACCACGGCGAGGAACGCCCCGCTGATGAGCTGCTGGTAGCTGCTCGGCACGTTGCCGACCTGGTTGATCATGTTCTGGATCACGCCGAGCAGCAGCACGCCCGCGATGGTGCCGGTGATGGTGCCCGCGCCGCCGGTCAGCAGGGTGCCGCCGATCACCACGGCGGCGATCGCGTCCAGCTCCAGGCCGATGCCCAGCACCGTGACGCCCGAGCCCAGCTTGGCCGCGTTGATCGCCCCGGCCAGGCCGGCGAGCAGGCCGGACATGACGTAGACCCAGACCTTGGTGCGGCGTACCGCGATGCCCATCAGCGCGGCCGCGTCCTCGCTGCCGCCGACGGCGTGGACCGCGTGACCGAAACGGGTGCGGGCCAGCAGGATGATGCCGAGCGCGAAGACCACCACGACCAGCCAGACCGGGTAGCCGATGCCCAGGAACGAGCCGGTGCCGAAGCTGCGGAAGGCGTCGCTCTGCACCAGGTACGTCGTGGAGCCCTCGTCGCTGATCGCCCGCATCAGCCCGCGCGCGCCGAGCAGGGCCGCGAGCGTGACGATGAACGGCGCCATCCTGGTGTAGGCGATCAGGATGCCGTTCAGCACGCCGACCAGCCCGCAGACGGCCAGCGGGGCCAGGAACGCCGGCAGCAGGCCCCACTGCGACGAGTACGCCGAGACCACCCCGCCCAGCACGTACAGCGAGCCGACCGACAGGTCGATGCCCCCGGTGATGATCACGAAGGTCATGCCGAGCGCGATCAGCGCGAGCGGGGCGGCCGCCACCAGCACGGTGGCGGCGTTGTCGAAGCTGCGGAAGTTGGGGAACGAGGCCGCGGCGACCAGCACGACCACGACGAGCACCGCCAGCGCGCCCTGGCGCTGGACCAGGCTGACGATGCGGTCGGTGCGTTCGGCCCGGCGGACGTCGGTGGCGACGGCCGCTGCGGGGGCCTGGGGGTCCGACACGATGGGAGTCACCGGGCCTTCCTCTCTCGGGCGGCGTACACGGCGATGAGGATGATGGCCGCCTGCACCATCTCGGTGCTGGACGACGGCAGGTTCTGCTTGATCATCGTGGCTACCACCAGTTGCATGAGCAGGGCACCGGCCACCGTGCCCAGGACCCGGACCCGGCCGCCGGTCAGCGGGGTGCCGCCGACGACCACGGCGGTGATCGCGGACAGCTCGATGAGCAGGCCGACCGCGGAGGCGTCGCTGGACTGGATGCGGGCGACCGCGAGCAGACCGGCGATCGAGGCGAGCACCGAGCAGATCACGTACACGGTGATCAGGACCCGCTTGACCGGCACGCCGGCCAGCTCGGTGGCCGGCCGGTTGCCGCCGATGGCCAGCAGCCGCCGGCCGAAGACCGTGCGCCGCACGATGAACGCGACGACCAGCACCAGCAGCGCGGCGATCCAGACCAGCATCGGCAGGCCGAGGAAGTCGCCTGAGCCGAGGAAGATCAGGTCGTCGTTGCGGATGTCCTTGAGCTGGCCGCCGGAGATGACCAGGGCGAGTCCGCGGCCGCCGACGAACAGGGCGAGGGTGGCCACGATCGGTTGCAGCCCGACCCGGGCGACCAGGGTGCCGTTGACCAGCCCCACCAGGACCCCGGCGATCAGCGAGATCAGGATCGCCGCGACCACGCCGTAACCGAGGTAGAGCGGGATGAGCGCGGCGGCCAGCGCCATCACCGAGCCGACCGACAGGTCGATGCCCTCGGTGCCGATGACCAGCGCCATGCCGAGCGCCACGATCACCACGGGGGCCACCTGGATCAGCTGGATGCGCAGGTTGCCCCAGGCCAGGAAGTTCGGGGTGAACGCCACGTTGTAGAGCACCAGCAGCACGATCGCCGCGTAGACGCCGTACGCCGGCAGCCAGGCCCGGATCCGGGCGAGGTCGATGCCGGGCCGGGTGGTCACTGACTCACTCGTCACCGGAAGCCTCCACTACCGCCGCGGCGGCGATCGTCTCCAGCAGCGCCTCGGTGGTGACGTCGGCGTCGCGCAGCTCACCGACGACCGCGCCGTCGCGCAGCACCACCACCCGGTCGGCCCCCTCGATCAGCTCCTCCGCGTCGGAGGAGACCAGCACCACGCCGAGCCCCTCACCGGCCAGCTCGTCGATGAGCGACTGCACCTCGGCCTTGGCGCCGACGTCGATGCCCCGGGTCGGCTCGTCCAGCAGCAGCACCCGCGGCCGGGTGGCGAGCAGCCGGGCGAGCAGCACCTTCTGCTGGTTGCCGCCGGACAGGTCGCCGACCCGCTGATCCGGGCCGGACGCCTTGATCTGCAGGCGGTCCATGTAGGTGCGGACCACCTCGTCGATCTTGCGGTCCGAGACCAGGCCGAACGCGCTCAGCCGGGGCAGCACCGCGAGAGCGATGTTCTCCCGGACGGACAGCCCGGCCACGATGCCCTCGGCCTTGCGGTCCTCCGGCTGCGTCGCGATGCCGGCCCGCACCGCCCGTACGGTGGTCGGCCGTTTCAGCTCCTTGCCGCCGACCGTGACGCGGCCGCTGTCCACCGGGTACGCCCCGCCGATCGCCTTGATCGTCTCGCTGCGCCCGGCGCCCAGCAGGCCGCCCAGCCCGACCACCTCGCCGGGCCGGACCGCGAAGCTGATGTCGTGCAGTTTGTGCCGGCTGGTCAGGCCGGCGACCTCCAGCACCGGGGCCGCGTCCGCCGCGGTGGCGTGCTCGCCGGCGAACCCGGTGAACCCCTCGCGGCGGACGGCGGACATGTCCCGGCCCAGCATGAGCGAGACCAGCCGGAGGCGTTCCAGCTCGGCGAGCTTGCCGGTGTGCACCACCCGGCCGTCGCGCAGGATCGTGACGGTGTCGCAGATCCGGTAGAGCTCGTCGAGCCGGTGGCTGACGTAGACGATCCCGATGCCCTGGGCGTGCAGCTCCCGGATCACCCCGAACAGGGTCTCCACCTCGCGGGGTTCCAGCGACGAGGTGGGTTCGTCCATGATGACGACCTTGGCGTCGATCATCACGGCCCGGGCCAGGGCGACCATCTGCTGCGCGCCCAGGGCGAGGGTGCCGAGCTGGCGGCGTACGTCGGTGGTGACGCCGTACCGGCGCAGGATCTCGCCGGCCTCGCGGTACATCCGTCCCTCGTCCAGCAGCCCGAGCCGGGTGCGCGGCTCGCGGCCGAGGAAGAGGTTGTGCGCCACGCTCATCAGGGGGATGAGGTTGACCTCTTGATAGATCGTGGAGATCCCGGCCCGCTGGGCGTCCATCGGTGTACCGAACCGGACGGGCTCGTCGCGGTAGCGCAGCTCGCCCCCGTCCGGTTGGTAGACGCCGGTCAGCACCTTGATCAAGGTGGACTTACCGGCGCCGTTCTCCCCGACCAGGGCGTGCACCTCGCCCGGCCGGAGAGTGAAGGAGACCCCGTCCAGGGCGCGTACGCCCGGGAACTCCTTGGCGACATCGACGACTTCCAGCAGTGCCATGGATCCACTCACTTTCGCGCTACCCCAGCGGGGCGGCGTTGTTCCAGGTGGCGTCGGCGGCGTAGCTGCCCGGGTTGTCCCAGGTGTTGCCGCCGCCGTTGGTGGCGATGTAGACGGCCTCCCCGTAGTGCCGCCAGTGGTAGCCGACGTAGTTGTACGACTCCAGCGACACGTTCCCGCTGCCGCCGCCCAGGCCCGGCTGGGCACAGAAGGTGGCGTCCTGCGCGAACGTGGTCGTGTTGTCGTTCGTCGCCGTCTGCACCCGGTAGTTGGCGTGCCGCAGGTAGCGGCCCGGGAAGTTGACCGATTCGAACGTGTAGCAGGTGCTGTCGGCCAGCCCGGCGCGCACGGTGAAGGTGGCGTCCTGCCGGTCGACGAGCGGACTGCTCGCGCTGATCACGTCGGTACGCGCCAGCGAGTCCCGGTGCCGCAGGTAGCGGTTGTCGTAGCCGGCGGTGGTGACCCGGAACGACCGGTTCTGCCCGACGGCCAGGTCCGCGCCGCTGCGCCACAGCGGGTTGCTCACGGTCCAGGTCGCGTCGTTGGTGAAGGAGCCGCCGGTGTTCTGGTCCATCCACACCTCGGAGTTGCGGTGCCGCATGTAGTAGCCGGCCAGGTTGGCCGACTCCAGCGACGTGCCGCCGCCGGACAGGCCCGGCCGGGCGCAGAACGTGGCGTCGGCGTTGAACGTGCCGCCGTTGTTCGCCTCCCGGTAGACCCGGTAGCCGCGGTGCCGCAGGTACTGGCCCGGGAAGTTGCGGGACTCGAACGAGTAGCAGGCGCTGTTGGAGAGCCCGGCACGGACCCAGAACGTCGCGTCCTGCTTGTCCCCGGTGGAGCTACCGGCGTTGATGACCGAGGTGACGGCGGCGCCGCCGGCGTGCCGCAGGTAGCGGTCGGTGAAGCCCGGGGTGGTCACCCGCAGGGACGCGAGCCGGCCGGTCGGCAGGGTGGTGCCGGTGGCCGCGCCGAGCACCCGCTGATGAACGGCCCGGACCGCGGCGAAGTTCATCTTCTGGATCTGCCGGTCGTAGGTGAAGAAGCCGTTGAGCTCCTCCTCCACGTCGGTCGGTTCGGTGTAGACGGACCCGGACAGGCCGTTGGTGGAGATCAGGTCGGCCAGCTTGCCGGTGATCTGCACGTACCGGTTGGTCAGGGCGTTGGTGTCGGGCAGCCACTCGTACGCGAACTTGCCCGCGGTCGGCCACTCGTGGTCGGGCACGCGCAGGCCGAGGCCGCCGTACTCGCCGTTGACCGCGATCCGGGTGGCTGTCGGGGGCCGGGTGATGCCCGGGCCGACGTACATGTGGTCGTCGATGACGTCGCCGTTGCCCGGGTCCGGGTCGGAGTCGCAGCAGTTGGAGCCGGAGTTGTGGTTCACCAGCCGGGTCGGGTCCCAGCTCTTGACCTGGTCGGCGATGCGGCCGGCGTCGTACTCGCCCCAGCCCTCGTTGAACGGCACCCACTGGACGATCGACGTGATGCCCTTGTGCTCGTCGATCATCTCCTTGAGTTCCTTCTCGTACCGGGTGCGCCCGGCCGCCGAGGGCTCCCGGCCGCTGGCCAGCGCCGGCATGTCCTGCCAGACCATCAGGCCGAGCCGGTCCGCGTGGTAGAACCAGCGGTCGTTCTCCACCTTGATGTGCTTGCGGACCATGTTGAAACCGAGCGACTTCTGCTGTTCCAGGTCGAAGCGCAGCGCGGCGTCGGTGGGCGCGGTGTAGAGCCCGTCCGGCCAGAAGCCCTGGTCCAGGGTGCCGAGCTGGAAGACGAACTTGCCGTTGAGGGTCGGGCGCAGGGTGCCGCCGAGCATGGCCTTGCCCAGTGAGCGCATGCCGAAGTAGCCGCCCACCACGTCACCGGACGCAAGGGTGACCCGCAGGTCGTACAGGAACGGGTCGTCCGGGGTCCACAAGTGAGCGTTCGGCACCGGGATCCGCAGGGAGGCGCCGACCGTACCGGTGGCCGTGCCGACCACCGTGCCGCCGGTGAGCACCTGCGCGGTGACCGCCTGGCCGCTCGCGTTGGCCGCCTGCACCACCAGGTCCAGCGCGCCGGCGGAGACGTTCGGGGTGGTGTCCAGCCGGGTGATCCGGGCCGGGTTGGTCGGCTCGAGCCAGACGGTCTGCCAGATGCCCGACGACGGCGTGTACCAGATGCCGCCGCGGTTGGTGCGCTGCTTGCCGACCGGGATGTCCTGGCCGTCGGTCGGGTCGTAGACGCCGACGATGACCTCGTTGGCGCCGGCCCGCAGCGCGCCCGTGACGTCGTAGGAGAACTTGTCGTAGCCGCCCTCGTGCGTGCCGAGCAGCGTGCCGTTCACCCAGACCTTGGACTGCCAGTCCACGGCGCCGAAGTTGAGGTTCACGTTCCGGCCGGACCAGCCGGCCGGAACGGTGAACGTTCTGCGGTAGTACATGTAGTTCTCATGGCGCATGATCCCGGAGAGAGCGCTCTCGATGGGGTACGGAACAAGCACCTCTTCGCCCAGCGTCGTGTTCACCGGGGGCGTGTTGAGGTTGGACGCCCCGGCGAACTGCCAGATGCCGTTCAGGCTCTGCCAGTCGGGCCGGGTCAGCTGCGGGCGGGGGTATTCCGGCAGCGGGTTGGTGGTCGAGACCTGGTTGGTCCACGGGGTGGTCAGCGGGGGTGTCTTGGGGACGAAGGCCGCGGCCGGGGCGGTGGTGGCGATCAGGGCACCGGCGGAGGCGGTCAGGGTGGCGGTGGTCATGGCGATGAGACGTCGCCAGATCCGGGGGTGGGGGACGGTCATGTGAGCACTCCTGGGGGAGAGGGTGACTCAGTAGGCGCTGGCGAGGTCCGTCTTGGCGTTGCTCTCGTCGTACTCACGGTCGGAGATGATGATGTCGGCGGGGATCGGCTCACCGTTGAAGAACTTGGTGGCGGTCTCGAAGGCCAGCGGGCCGAAGCGGGGGTTCGACTCGATGACGGAGGAGAACCAGCCGTCGCTGATGGCCTTGACCGCGCCCTTGGTGCCGTCGATCGAGACGATCTTCACGTCGCCGGCCTTCTTGCCGGCCCCCGTGAGCGCCACCTGGGCGCCGAGGCCCATCTCGTCGTTCTCCGCGTAGATGCCGTTGATGTCCGACTTGGACTGCAGCAGCTGCTCGGTGACCTTCTGGCCTTCCTCGCGGGAGAACTGGCCGGTCTGCTCGAACACCAGCTTGATGTCGGGAGCGACCTTGGCGATCTGGTCCTTGAAACCCTTGGTACGCAGCGTGGTCACGTTGTTGCCGGGTGAGCCGAGCAGAATCGCCACCGAGCCCTTGTTGCCCAGTGCCGCGGCCATCTTGTCGGCGGCGCGCTTGCCCTGCTCCTCGAAGTTCGACCCGATGAACGTCAGGTAGTCCTTGCAGGGCGTCGCGTTGATCTTGCGGTCGATGGTGATGATCGGGATCTTCTTGGCCGAGGCCTTGGCGAAGACCGAGTCCCAGCCGTCGGAGTTCAGCGGGGCGATCACCAGCAGCTGCACCCCCGAGTCGATCATCTGCTCGACGTCGCTGATCTGCTTGTTGAACTGCGAGTTGGCATTCGTGGTCTGCAGGTTGGCCTTGGGGATGCCGAGCTTGGCGGCCTCGTCCCGGATGGACTGCGTCTCGGCGATCCGGAACGGGTTGGCCTCCTTCTCCGACTGCGAGAAGCCGATCTTGGCGGTCTTCAGGTCCACCTTCGAGCCGCCGAACTGCTCCAGCGTGCAGGTCGGCACGCCGGCCGCGGCGGACTGGGCCACCTGGGCGCCGGCGGAGTTCGCCGCGCCGCCGGCGGCGGGTGTGTCGCTGTCCTCGGACTTCGCGCACGCGCCCGCGCCGGCGAGCACGACCAGGGCGGTGCTGAGGGAAAGAAGCGCGGGTCTCCAGTGTCCGGACATACCGGTCATGGGAACTCCTTCAAGGGTGGCATCGAGGATTTACTATCTGGAAACACATTCACGCACTATCAAACTTTTCCTGTCAAGGTCATGGCCACAAACCCCCAGAACCGAACGCAGCACTCCGTCGAGATTGGCCGGGAAATCCGCTAAAGTGCAGCTCAGCCGCCTACCGCTACCTTCTGTAGCGTGCTTTGGCGAATTTGTTACCGCTCACATTTGGACATTGGCGCTCGGCGATCGGCCGGTACGCGGGATCCTCAGCGGACAGTGGCCGTGCGGGACGTGCCGCGGGCCGGTTCCACTCCGTATTCCAACAGCCGTTCCCGGGTGCGGCGCAGGTCCCAGCGCGCGCCCAGCACGGTGTAGAACTCGGCCGCCTCGCCGCCGGTCGCCGCGGCCTCGTGCGGGCGGCGGTTCGCGGCGAGCAGCACCGCCGCGTCCTCTAGAGCGGCGGCCAGCTCCGGCACCCGCCCCACCGCCCGGTAGTGCTCGGCCGCGGCCAGCGCCGGCTCCGGGTCCTCGGCCAGCAACGCCCGGCAACGCGCGGACGCCGCGAACGCACGCGCCGGGCGTACCTCCTTGGCCGCCTCGGCGGCGCAGATCGCCGCCGCCTGCTCGGCGATGTCCCGGCGGCCGACGCTCAGGGCCAGGCGCAGCGCGTCGGGCAGCCACTGGTGGCGCAGCATCATCGGGGCGTACTCGGGGGTCAGCAGGGGCGCGAGCTCCCGCAGGGCGTCGGCGGGCCGGTCCTGCTGCTCCGCCACCAGGGCCCGGGCCACCAGGAGGAAATCGCAGCTCTCCCGCTCCGCGTCCGTCACGGGCAGCGCGTTGGCGGCGTCCAGGTGCGCGGTGGCCAGACTCCGATCCTCCCGGTGACCGGCGATCAGCGCCGCGACACCGTGCAGGAGCATCCCCACCGCGCCCGGCTCCCGCATGCCCAGGAAGGTGATCCCGGGTGCGTCGTCGGTGACCGCGCCGACCTCGGCCGTCGCGTCGTCCCACCGGCCCAGCCAGTAGTACTGCACCGCGGAGGCGACCTGGAGGGTGGCCGGCAGCCGGTGCCGGATGGCGAAGAGGGCGGCCTCGCGCAGGGTCCGCTCCGCCTCGTCCAGGCGGTCCAGGTTCTGCAGCGTGAACATCCGGTTGTCCAGCAGGTCGAAATACATGCCGGCGAACGTCGGGTGGTCCCGCATGATCTCCAGCGCGCGGTCCACGTACTCCAGCGCGCGTTCGTGGTCGCGGCGGATCGAGTTGGTCAGCCACGTCGTCTGCAGGGCGAAGGCGGCCTCGTACGGCTGCCCCGCCGCCACCGCCTCGTCGTGGACCCGCCGGGCCGTCCGGTCCGCCCGGTCCAGGTCGTCCAGCGGGCCGCGGCGGAAGTTGGCCAGCAGCACCCGGTGCCGGGTCCGCCAGATCTCCGGGGTCTCCAGATCGTCGACCGCGCCGGTGAGCAGGTCGATCGCCTCGCCCGGGGCATCCTGGCGGAACCGCATCGCCGCCAGCAACTGCCGCATCTCGGCCCGGTCGCCCGGGTCGGTCGCGGTCGCCAGCGCCTCGCGGGCCTCGTCGATCGGGTAGCTGCCCTCCCGGAACTCCAGCTTCACCAGGGCGACGAGCAGGGTCTCGCGCTGCCGGGCACCGGGCAGGCCGGTGGCGAGGACCTGCCTGATCAGCTCCCGCGCCGTCCGCGGCACCCGCTTGACCACCTCGGCGTGGTGTTCGGTGAGCCAGCCGACCACCCAGGCGTCGAGCACCGGCGTCTCCGCCGCCAGCTGCTCGGCGACCCTGGTCACCGGGCTGCCGCCGCGGGCCAGGATCTCAGCCGTCTGGCGGTGCAGCTGGGAACGGGTGGCGTGCGGGATGCTCGCGTACAGCGCCTCGCGCAGGAACGGGTGCCGGAACGCCAGCTCGGCGCCCGCGTCCACCACGACCGTGGCGGCCAGCGCCTCCTCGAGGTTGGCCATCAGGCTGAACGGTGGCCGCCCGGTCACCGCGATGACGTCGTCGACGGCGAACTCGGTGCCCAGCAGGGCCGCCAGCCGCAGCACCTCCTGGGTGTCGTCGCTGAGGAAGTCCAGGGTGGACCGGACCACGGCGAGCAGCGAGCCCGGCACCTCCACCGGCACCGACTCGTCGATGTCGGCCCGGCCGTCCACGACCCGTACGGCGCCCCGGCGGACCAGCGCCGCCGCGGTCTCCCGGGCGAAGAGCGGGTTGCCCCCCGAGTGGCCGGCCACCGCGCGCAGATGCGGGCCGACCGGGGCGCCGACCACCGCGGCGACGAGCTCCTCGGTCGCCTCGGCCGGCAACGGCCCCAGGCTCAGCACGTGCCCCTCGCGCAGCCGCACGCTGCGGCGCAACTGGGCCAGCTCGCGCCCGTTCGGCTCCGGCCGGGCCGCCGCGACCAGCAGCAGCGGCATGTGCCCGGTCGCCGCGACCAGCCGGTCCCAGAGCAGCACGCTGGCCTCGTCGGCCCACTGCATGTCGTCCACGACCAGCACGATCGGCGTGATCGCGCAGGCGGCCCGCAGGTAGGCGAGCACCCGTTCGGCCGCGATCGCCGGCCCGGCGTCGTCGTTCTCGCCGCTGCCGGGCGCGTGCAGCTCGGTGGCGATGGTGGCGCGCCGGGGATCCTCCGACGTCGACGCGAGACCCAGCGCGCGCGTGAGGACCTGCAGCGGAGTGTGCCGGTCGAGCTCGCCGGCCACACCCCAGAAGAGGCCGCAGCCGGCTTCGTCGGCGTCGGAGAGGGCGCGGGTCAGCACCTCGGTCTTGCCGATGCCCGGCTCGCCCTCGATCCACACCGCCGCGCCGGTGCCCTGCGCTGCCGCCCGGACCAGACCGCGCAGCAGCTCGACCTCGTCGCCGCGGCCCACCAGGGGCCGGTCGGTCAGTCCGTCGCGGATCGCCCGCGCGACCTGGATGGGCACCACCGCGGCGGGCCGGGCGGGCGGCTCGGTCGCGGCCATCGAGCCGTCCAGCACCCGGCGTTGCAGCTCGCGCAGCGCGGGGCCCGGCTCGACGCCCAGCTCGGCCACCAGCACCCGGCGAGCGGCCTGGAACGCCTCCAGGGCCTCGGCGCTGCGGCCGGCCCGGTACAGCGCCTGGATGAGCAGCTCGTGCAGCGGCTCGTGCAGGGGATGGGCGCGGACCAGCCCGGCGAGCTCGGCGATCAGGCCGTCGTCGCCCAGCTCCATCGCGATGCGGGCCCGCCGTTCCACAGCCGCCAGGCGCTGCTCGGCCAGGCGGGTCCGTTCCAGCTCGATGCGGTCGCCGGAGATGCCCGCGTACGCGTCGCCGTGCCACAGCTCCAGGGCCTCGTCGAGCACGCGCGCCGCGGCCCCCGAATCGCCGCCCGCCCGCAACTCCTCGGCCGCGGTGCAGAGCTTGGCGAACCGGTCGCTGTCCAGGTGTCCGGCCGGGATGCGCAGCGAGTAGCCGGCCGGGCCGGAGGTCAGGACCTCAGCCGCCGGCGGGCGCTCCGGGCCCCCGGCGAGCACCCGCCGCAGGCCGGAGATGTAGGTGTAGACGCTGCCGGGCGCGGTCGCGGGCGCGGCGGCTCCCCACACCGCCTCGATGATCTCGTCTCGGCTGACCAGGCGGTTGGCGTCCGCGACCAGCACAGCGAACAGCGAGCGCTGGCGGGCCGGCCCGAGGTTGAGCTCGTGGTCGCCGTACCAGGCGCGCAGCGGGCCCAGGACGGAGACGCGGAGCTGCTCGTACGCAGGATCCGGCATCTCTCCTCCGTTTCCGCCGCGGGAGCGTGCCTCACTCCGAGGAGACCACGGGCCGCTCAACGGATAACAGAAACTCTGTCACCCAGCAGGGCCGTCCGGCTGAGATGCGGCGCGGTCGGCTCGCCCGGCAGGTGCGGCCGGAGCCGGTCGATGAGCGACCGGAACCGGTGCAGCCACGGGTCCGGCAGCCGGCGCGCACTCAGCACGGCCCGGGCCACGTCCGCCGCGGCGACGTGCTCACCCTGCCGGTCGTGACTGCACGCCATGATCCACTGCATCTCGGCCTCGAGCCGCACATCCGTGGTGCGGGCGGCGACCCAGCCGGCCTCGGCGACCGCGTTCTCGCGCTGGCGGTCGAGCAGGCGGGCCAGCCAGGCGGTCAGGTCGAGCCGGGTCTCCTCGTCCAGCGCGTACTCCGTGCGTACGCGTTTGAGCATGCTGATCGCCACCTGCGGGGCCCGCGCCGAGAGCTGCTCGATGTGCTCGGCCAGCCAGCGGCTGGCGCTGCTGTCCAGCGGCACCGGGCCGGCCAGCAGCTGCCCGACGACCCGCTCCGGGGCCCCGCCGACCTGGGCGATCTTCTCGGCGAAGGACCGGTGCAGCATGATCCGCAACGCCGCCGGGGTGCTCTCGTGCAGCACCCGCGCCACGATCCGGTGCCGGAAGACCAGGGCCTCCGGGTCGTCGGTGAGCACACCGGCGGCCCGGGCCGGCCGCAGCACCCGCTGCAGCTCCGCGTGCGGGTGGTCGGTGACGGCGGCGACCTCGGCCACGGTGCAGTGGTCACCCAGGAACGCGGCCGCCCGCAGCAGGTGCCGGGTCTCCTCGCCGAGCGTGGCCAGGTGCGCGTCCACCGCGGCCACCAGCTCGGCCGGCGGCGCGCCACGGTAGGCGGCGTCGTCGCGCCGGGTCGCGGCCAGGTGGCGCAGGTAGTACGGGTTGCCGCCGGCATCGCTCAGCAGGCGGCGCAGCGTCCGCGGGTCGAACGGCTCGGGCGCGACCGCGCGGACCAGCGCGGTGGCCTCGTCGGCGGTCAGCGGCTCGAGGGTGATGATCTCGTCGGCGGGCACCTCGTCGAGCCCGGCTGCGCCGGGCCGGGCCGAGGCGACCAGCAGCAGCGGCAGCTCCCGGGTCAGCTCGTGCAGGGCCGCCCAGACCCGCAACGTGGTGGTGTCAGCCCGCTGCAGGTCGTCCGCGACCAGGATCAGCGGGGTCTCGGCGGCCGCCTGCCGCACCAGGGCCACCGCCCGCTCCACGGTCTGCGGCCGGGGCCCGTCGAGCGCGTCGGCGGCGACCGTGAACAGCTGCCGTACCAGGTCGCGGGTGGCGTCGCCGGACATCGCCGACTCGACGCACTCGAGCAGCACTCCCAGCGGCATCCGCTGGGCCAGCTCGTCGCCGAGGCCCCAGCCGGCGCGGCAACCGGCCGGCAGTCCGGTGCGCAGGGCCGCGCCGAGCAGCGCCGACTTGCCCATGCCGGGGGTGCCCTCGATCCGGATGCTGCGGCCCCGGCCGGCGGCCACGTCGGTGCCGGCCCGGCGCAGCCGGCGGATCTCGGCGTCCCGGCCGATCAGCGTCGCCGCCTCGGCGGGCGCGGCCGGCGGCCCGGAGCTGCGGGCCGGCGCGGACAACTCGTTGGTGCCGGTGAGGATGCGCAGCCGCATGGCCCGCAAGGCGGCGCTAGGCTCGGTGCCGGTCTCCTCCAGCAGCACCCGGCTCAGATGGTCGTGCACCTGCAACGCCTCGGCCCGGCGACCGCCGGCGTGCAGGGCGGTCATCAGCATCCCGTGCAGGGCTTCCTGCAACGGGTACGCCTGCACGAGCAACCGCAGCGCCGCGATGGCCTCCTCGTGCCGCCCCAGATCCAGCAGCAGGGCGGCGTGGCGTTCGGCGCTGGCCAGCCGCAACTCGGTCAGGCGCAGGCGCTGGGCGGCGGCGTACGGGCCGGGCACGCCGGACAGTGCCTCGCCCCGCCACAGCCGCATGGCCGCCTCCAGGGCCGCCAGTTCGGCGAACCGGTCACCGGCGGCCCGGTGGCGCCGGCTCTCCTCGCGCAGCGCCTCGAAGCGGAACACGTCCACGTCCTGCTTGCGGACGTGCAGGCAGTACGTGCCGCCGCCGGAGGTGAGCAACTGCCCGGCAGCCCAGCGGTCGCGTCCCGGCTCGAGCACCTGGCGCAGCGTCGAGACGTACGTGTAGACGTTGCCGACCGCGCTGGCGGGGGGCTCCTCACCCCACAGCGCGGTGATGAGCTGCTGGCGGGAGACCGCGTGACCGGCGTGCAGAGCCAGCACGGCCAGCACCGCGGCCCGGCGCGCCGAGCCCAGCGGGAGCTCCGTCTCGTCCCGCCACGCGCGTACGGGTCCCAGCAGGCGAAGGTCCAGACCTTCGTGCTCCGCCGTCATGGCTGCCCAACCTCGTCGTCGTGGGATCGCTGCCAACAGGTCGTCAGTTGAACATGCAAGCTTTCGTTCACCGCAAACCGATGTCCCTCATCGGGGTTCTGATACCGCTGCTGTGCCACCATTCCTAGCGAATGCGCGCAAGAGTGCAGATCCGCCGCGCGCAGGGGCAGCATATCTCCGCAAGTGATATTCGCGACTTGCCTTCTTTGCGTGACGAAAGCATTACGCATTCCGGCGGCCCTGCGTCCAGTTGTTGACGGTCCGTGATCGGTGACGGGCGGCTGGGCAATGTTACTGGTGGGTCAGGGCACTTCCAGGTGCGTGAGGTTCCGCCCGGAGCGCACTGCTGATGGACTCGCTGGCGATGTGCGGGCCGGCGGCACTGTCCGCGAGCCGACCGGCAACCCGGGCGAGGAGGCCAGATGAGCGGGAACCCACCTCCCCTGCCGTTCGCCGGGGAGTTGTTTCTGCACCTCGCCGCCGAGGGCCGGCTGGTCCTGGACGCGGTCCGCGCGGACGCGGCCATCGCCGGTCTGGAATGCACTCTGGCCCAGATCCGCGCGCGCCTGCGGGTCATCCGGATCTGGCAGCAACTGCCCGCGCAGCGCGTGGACGAACTGCCCGAGGAACTCGTGCAGGATGTCGTCGACGCGGTATTCGCCGACCAATTGGCGCCCGGTCAATTAGAGCGTGCGGCAATCGAGCTGCCCATCTACATCGAGGCGCTGCGCCGGGCCAGCGCCCCGCGCGATTAACCCGCTCGGACCGCGAGCCTGGTTAAGAGATCGGCAATGAGCTGCGTCGATCTCACCACCTTCACGGCCGATCGGCGGCGATGAAGGTCGCGTGAAGATTTTCTGAAGACCCCTTCCGGAGACTGGCCCCGGCCGTACCGATCAACCGGAGGTAGCAGTGGACCAGGTTCGGGTCGCCCTGCAGGCGATGGACCCGCTCAGCCACGCGGGGCTCGCCAGTTTTCTTCAGTCCCGGCCGGAGCTCACCCTGCTCCGCGCCGCCGACCGGGCCGACGCCACGGTGCTGGTCGTGTCGACCGACCGGCTCAGCACCGACGTGATCGCCATGCTGCGGCGCTCGGCGGCCGAGACCGGAGTGCCGGTGGTGCTGGTCACCAATGAGATCAACGAGACGGAGCTGCTCACCGCGGTCGAGTGCCGGGTGGTGGCGGTGCTGCCCCGGGCGGCGGTCACGGCCGAGCGGCTCGCCCACAGCGTCCTGGCGGCGGCCTCCGGCGGTGGCGTGATGCCGCCCAACCTGGTCGGTGAGCTGCTCAAGCACATCGAGCGCCTGCAGCGCGACGTGCTGACCCCGCACGGCCTGAACGCCTCGGGTCTGACCCCGCGCGAGATCGACGTGCTGCGCCTGATGGCCGACGGCTTCGACACCAGCGAGATCGCCGGCGAGCTGTGCTACTCGGAGCGCACGGTGAAGAACGTGATCTACGGGTTGACCCACCGGCTGAAGCTCCGCAACCGGTCGCATGCCGTCGCGTACGCCTTGCGCAGCGGAATGATCTGATCGTTTTCCCGGCCGCGACGGCGGGGTACTGCACCGGCATGGCCAAGAAGACCTGGAAGCCCGTGGACGAGCACGGCACCCTGTCCGCGGCGGACCGCAAACAGCTCCCCGACAGCGCCTACGCCTTCCCGGACAAGCGCAAGGAGCCGCTGACCGACGCCAGCCACGTGCGCAGCGCGATGGCTCGTTTCAACCAGACCAAGGACGTCACGGACGCCGAGCGCGATCAGGCCTTCGAGAACATCAAGGCCGCCGCCGCGCACTACGACATCGAGATGACCGAGGCGAGCTGGCGCGAGTTCGGCCGCTGAACGGCCCCGTGTTAGGGGTTCTCACCTTGGACCGCGGTTGTAACGTGACCGCATGGCCGCGGGAGGGATCAGGGACCGGTTCCGGGCGCAGATGCGCCAGGAGGTCAAGGAGGCGGCCCTGCGCCAGCTCGCGGAGGGCGGCCCGGGAGCGCTGTCCATCAACGCGATCGCCAAGGAGCTCGGTGTCTCCGGCCCGGCGTTGTACCGGTACTTCACCGGCCGGGAAGCACTGCTCACCGAGCTCATCCTGGACGCGTACGCGGATCTGACGGCAGCGCTGGCCGCCGCCGGCCACCGGTTGCCGGAGCTCGCGGCGGCCTACCGGAGCTGGGCGGTCACCCACCCCCACCGTTACCGGCTGCTGTTCGGAGCCCCGCTGCCCGGCTACGACGCGCACGACGAGCGGCTGGCCGACGCGGCTCAGCGGGCGATGGACGTGCTGCTCGCCGGGGCCGGACCGGGCCCCGCGCCCGAGCCGGCGCTCGCCGACGACCTGCTCGGCTGGGCGCGCAGACGCGGCGCGGACGGCATCGACCCCACGGTGGCGCTGCGCGCGGTCACCGCCTGGAGCCGGCTGCACGGCTTCGTGAGCCTGGAGATCGAGGACAACTTCCGGGCGCTGGGGCTCGACCCCGACCACGTCTTCGCGGCCGAGGTCGCCGCCCTCAGAAGTGCGCGATGATCCGCTGGGCCGGCCCGTCGACGGTGAGCCGCCCGCCGTACGGCAGCACCCACTGCGGGTTGGTGTGCCCGAAGTCCACCCCGAAGACCACCATCGCCTGCGGGTTGTAGGCCTCGACCGCCCGCAGCACGGCCGCCTGCTGCGCCTCGCGATACCGGGTCCGCTCGGCCACCGGCCGCGGGTCGGTGAACACGGTGCCTTTGGCGGTGCCCATCACGATCGCCGGGAACTGCTCCAGCAGACCCCGCTCGCCGAAGTTGCGCAGCATCCGGAACACCTCCTCGTCCGGCGGCATCTCCTCGGACGTCTCCAGCAGCAGGACACACCCGGCGTAGTCCTCGACCGGCCGCACCCAGCGGTTCGCGGCCAGCGTCCAGTGCAGGATCTCCAGGTTGCCGCCCCAGGTCGGGGCGCTCACCACCCGGTCGGCCCGGTGCCACACCCGGCCCGGGCTCGGGTAGGGGACCGGTGATTCGGTCGGCGCGGCGGCCGCGGTCCACGGCACCTCCTCGTCGGTGAACGTCTCGACCGGGCTGATCTCGAGGTCACCACCGGTGAACAGCGCTGCCCGCAGGGACTCCACGGTCGCGGACTGCACGCCACCGCCCCGGCCGAGCTGGATCATGGTGGACATCCCGTGACAGCCGGCGACGCCGTGGAACCAGAGCCAGTTCAGCAGGTTGGTGTTGTCGGAGAAGCCGAAGAAGGGCTTGGGATCGGCCCGGAACGGCGCCGGATCGAGATGCCGCAACACGGTGATCTGATCGCTGCCGCCGATCGTGGCGAAGACCGCTCGGATCCCCGGATCGGCGTAGGCCGCCATCAGATCCGCGGCCCGCTCCTCGGCGGGCGCGGGGCGGCGGGTGGTCGGGTATTCGACCGGCTCCAGCTCGAAGACCTCGCGCAGGCGCCGCAGCCCCTGCTCGTGCACGGCGGGGAATTCGGCGGGCGCGGCGTGCGCGGGCGAGACGACGGCGACCCGGTCGCCGGGCGAGAGCTTGGGCGGAACGCTGAACTCAGGACGCATACGGACATTCAAGTACGCCGGGCAAGCGAGTTACGCCGCCGCTCACTCGTCGTGGCGCGGATGGACCGGCGGACCCGCGACATCGCAGTACCTGCGGATCGGCGTGCTTACCGCCGCGTCGACCCGGGTGGCGGTGTCGCCGGCGGGCGCCGGGGCCGGGCCCGGGGTGGGGGCATGGGTGTGCGCGGGTAGATGGGTGGGAATCAGGATCGCGGCCACGGCCGCCCCCGCCAGCATCAGGACGGCGCAGATCATCAGGGAGTTGCGGTAGGTCGGGTGCAGGTCCGCGGCGTCGGTCAGGTCGCCCTGGCCGATGCCCGCCGCCAGCGGCAGGACGGCCACGGACAGCAGACCGGCGGCCCGGGCGACCGCATTGTTCACGCCGCTGGCGACGCCGGCGTACATGTCGTCCAGGGCACCCAGCGCCGTCGCGGTCAGCGGGGCCACCAGCAGGCACAGGCCGAGGCCGAAGACGATCACCGGCGGCAGGACGTCCGTCCAGTACGACGCGCCCGGGCCGATACGGCTCATCCAGAGCAGACCCGCCGCCGAGACCAGCGGACCCACCGTCATCGGGATGCGTGGGCCGATGCGCTGGCCCAGGGCGCCCGCGCGGGCCGACAACAGCAGCATCAGCACGGTCACCGGCAGCAGGGCCAGGCCACCCGCCAACGGGCTGAACCCGGCCACCACCTGCAGATTGAGCACCACCAGGAAGAAGACGCCGCCGTTGGCCGCGTACACCAGGAAGGTCACCAGGTTGGCGCCGGTGAAGGCACGGGCGCCGAAGATGCCCAGGGGCAGCATCGGGTGCCGCGAGCGGCGTTCGGCCACCACGAACGCGGCCAGGCCGGCCACCCCGATCAGCAGCGCGACCAGCACCTGCGGGCTGCCCGGGCCGTTGGCCGGCCAGGCCGTGAAGCCGTACGTGAGCCCGCCGAGTCCCGCGGCACCGGTCAGCACCCCGGCGACGTCGAGCTCGCGGGGCGCGGCCGGGTTGCGGGACTCGGGCACGTGCCGGGCCGCGACCAGCATGACCAGCGCCGCGACCGGCACGTTGATCAGGAAGATGAGCCGCCAGTTGCCCAGCTCGACGAGCCAGCCGCCGAGGAACGGGCCGAGCGCGCCGCCGATGCCGCCCAGCCCGGACCAGGCGCCGATCGCCTTGGCCCGGTCCTCGCGCGCGAACGACGCCTCCAGGATGGCCAGCGCGCCCGGGGTCAGCAGGGCGCCGCCGATGCCCTGCAGCACCCGGGCCGCGATGAGCATCTCCATGGTCTGCGCCAGCCCGCACAGCAGAGAGGCCAGCGCGAACCAGCCGACCCCGACCACGAACACCCGTTTGCGCCCGAAGCGGTCGCCGAGGGAGCCGCCCAGCAGGATCAGGGACGCGAGGCTCAGGGCGTACCCGTTGACCGTCCATTGCAGGCCCGCCGCGCCGCCGCCGAGGTCGTCGCCGATCGCCGGGAGCGCGATGTTGACGACCGTGGCGTCGATGAAGGCCAGGCTCGATCCGAGCACGGTGGCCAGCAGCACCCACCGGCCGGCGGCGCTGCGATAAGTGATGAGCGGCTCGGTCACAGCGTGCTGACCAGCCCACCGTCGATGGTGAAGTCGGCGCCGGTCACGTTGCCGGCGCGGTCGCTCGCGACCATCACCACCAGCGCGGCGACCTCCTCCGGGGTGGTGAAGCGACCGGTCACCGAGCCGGCGGCGGCCTGCTTCGCGACGGCCTCGGGGGCCAGCCCGGCCGACGAGCCGACGGTGGCCGCGACGCCGTCCCGACCCAGCCACAGGTCCGTGGCCACCGGGCCCGGACTGACCGTGTTGACCCGGACGCCCTGCGGGCCGACCTCCTTGGAGAGGCTCTTGCTGAAGCTGGCCAGCGCCGCCTTGGCCGCGCTGTAGTCCATCACCAGCGGGTCGGGCAGCACGGCGTTCACCGACGCGACAGTCACGATCGAGCCCCGGCTGCGCAGCAGGTGCGGGAGGGCGGCGCGGGTCGCCCGTACGGTCGCGAGCAGGTCGAGGGTCAGAGTGGCGAGCCAGTCGTCGTCGGTGATCGATAGGAACCCGCCGGTCCGGGGACGCGCCGCGCCCACGTTGTTGACCAGCAGGTCCAGGCCGCCGTACGCGCCGGCCGCGTCCTCGATCAGGCGGGCCGGTCCGTCCGCCGTGCCCAGGTCGACCGGGAACGTCCGGACCCCCTCGGCCGGCGGATCGGGAAAGCTGCGCGCACCGGCGGTCACCCGTACGCCCTCAGCGACCAGCGCGGCCACGACAGCCCGCCCGATGCCTTTGCTGCCGCCGGTGACGACCGCCGTCCTGCCTGCCAGCCCGAGATCCATGTCCCGGACCCTACGCTCGGCCGGCGGCGGCCGGCATCAGTCAAGCGACGGTGGCCGGTGAACCATCGCCGGTCAGGCCGTGTGGCGGACCGGCCGGGGCAGCGGGATCTGAACGCCGCGGGGCGCGGCCGCCCGGGCCGCGAGCAGCGCCGCGGTGGCGGCGGTCGACGGCTTGGTCGCCGTCGTGCCGCGCCGGGCCAGCAGCAGCTCCACCCGGTTGAGCAGCTCGGCCCGCAGGTACGGCTTGGTCAGGTAGTCGTCGGCGCCCGCGTCCATCGCGGCCAGGATGCGGTGGTTGTTGACGTCGGCGCTGATCAGCATGATCGGCAGGTGGGCGGTCGCCGGCCCGGAGCGCAGCAGGCGGCACAGCTCGATGCCGGAGGAACCGGGCATCCGTACATCGAGCAGCACGGCATCGATCCCGCCGGCCGCCAGCACCTGCTGGGCGGACGCCGCGTCGACGGCCTCCACGACCTCGTGACCGAGCCGGGCCAGCGCGAGCGAGATGAGCTCACGGTGATCGGCGTCATCATCGACGATGAGCACGGTCGGCACGGCGGTACCCCCTGCCATTCATGAGAATCTGCAGGACTGTTCGGCACACCCGTTCCGGTCACTGAGGCGTTCGGAGGAATTCGGATCGGTCCGCGTCCGGCCGGCGAGGGCTCAGCGCAGCCGGGAGAGCCACTTGCGGTCGATCTCGCCGACCTCCTCCTGCAGCTTGAGCAGGAACCAGGTGGCGTCCCGGCGGATGCCGAACGTCTCGGCGTACCGCTGGGAGACCGTCTCGAGGTCGTCGGACAGCCGGCGCAGATCCATCCCGCCAAATTACCGGCCGGGCGGGCCGGCGGCCGGGGCCAGATGTGCGTCGAGCTCGTCGAGATCGGCGACGAACCAGATCTGCCCGCCCCGGTTCGATTCGTGGACCAGGGCCCGCAGGGCCGAGCTCGCCGCCAGGTGGGCCGAGATGTCCCCGACGACGGCCAGCCGGACCCGGTAGTTGACGAACTTCTGCATGATCGCGCCGGCCAGCCCGGTGCCCAGGGTGAAGAACCGCTCCGGCAGCCGGGCGGCCGGCAGCGCGACGATGTCGGCGCCGGCGTAGGCCGCGCCGATCAGGTCGAGGGCGTCCTGCTCGGTGGCCACCACCGGGCCGTCGGCGGCGCAGACCAGCACCGGTACGCCGTTGCGCTGCTCCAGCCGGTCGGTCATCGCCCGTCTCCCGGGGTGAACAGGCCGTTGTCGGCTCCGAGCAGCCCGTCGAGCAGCTGGAGGATGTCGGCGGTCTCGGCCGGACCGCCGAGGATCACGATTTTCATCCGGGATCGTCCCCTGTCGTAGATGGTCTGCAGGCGCAGCGGCTCGGGGGAGTCGTGGGGTGCCTGGGCGCCGGCCGTGAGCAGGGTGCTGAGCCGGTCGGCTGCTCCCGGCACCAGGCCGTCGATCTGCACGATGCTGGACACCTCGACATGTCCGGTCCCGGTGGCCGGGGCCGGCTCGCCGGTCAGGGCGTCGAGGTCCGCGCGGGCGATCCGGTACTGCTTGCCGATCTTGACGGCCTTGAGCCGGCCGTCCCGGATGTAGTTGCGCACCGTGCGCACGTGCAGACCCAGCCGCTCGGCCACCTGATCGACCGAGTACATATCGTTCCCCATAACACCCCATCATCGCTGTCATAGGGAAGGATACAGTATCAAGCAGTGGTGACCACCTTGCTCGTGCACGCTTCGAATTCGAAGCAACCGTTATGATGGCGGAGTGACAGATGCCACCTCGTTGGACGCGGAACAGCTCCGGGCGTACCTGACGCTCAAAGAGGTCAGCAGCCTGCTCGACCACGCGGTGGAGCAGCAGCTGCGGGTGGACGGCGGACTCACCGGCCCGCAGTTCGGGATCCTCGCCCGGCTCAACGACGCCCCCGACGGCCGGCTGCGGATGACCGACGTGGCGGACGGCATGGTCTACAGCCGCAGCGGCCTCACCTACCAGGCCGGACAGCTGGAGAAGGCCGGCCTGATCAGTCGCTCACCGGCCGAGGACGACGAGCGCAGCGTCATCGTGACGCTGACGGCGGCCGGACGCGAACGGCTGGGCCAGGTCATGCCCGGCCACATCGAGGTGGTCCAGCGGCTGCTGCTCACCTCGCTGAACCGCGCGGACATCACCGCGATCACCGAGATCCTGGGCCGGGTCCGCGACCGGATGCGTACGGCACCACCCCGCTCGGCCGCTCCGCGCCGCAAGGCCTGACCGGCTGCCGGGCAAAAGGGTTGAGAGAGGGTCGGGTTAACCCTACTGTCGACTGGGCGGTCAGCGGGATCGGACGGGAGGCGTCGAGTGCCTAGCGTCAACGGTATGACCACCACCTCCGCTCCCGCCGAGTACGCCCCGGGTCTGACCCAGCGCCTCATGCGCCGGCTCGGCCAGGACACTCTCTACATCCTGGTCGGGTTCCCGCTCGGCATCGTCACGCTGGTCCTGTCCATGGTCGGCTTCTTCTTCGGCATCGGGGCGGCGATCATCTGGGTCGGCGTGCCCGCCCTGGTCGGCACGATCATGCTGGCCCGCGGCTTCGCCACGCTGGAGCGTGCCCGCCTCGTCCCGATCCTCGGGCGCCGGCTGCCGCACCCGGCCTACAAGCGGGCCGCCCCCGACGCCGGCATCGCCGGCCGGGCGCTGATCCCGCTCAGCGACGGGCAGTCGTGGCTCGATCTGGTGCACGCCATGTTCCGGTTCATCCCCAGCACCATCGCCTTCGCCTTCGCGGTCGCCTGGTGGGCCGGCGCGCTCGGCGGTCTGACCTTTCCGCTGTGGGACTGGTCGATCCCCCGCGGCCCGGACAACCAGGATCTGCCCGAACTGCTCGGCCTCGGCACCGACAACTCCACCCGGATCGTCTTCTACATGGCGCTCGGCTTCTTCTTCGCCGGCACCCTGCTGCCGGTGATCCGCGGCCTGGCCATGCTGGAGGCCGGTTTCGCCCGGGGCCTGCTCAGCGGGGTCAACGAGCTGCGCGAGCAGGTGGCCTCGGCCGAGGCGGCCCGGGACACCGCGCAGGCGCAGAAGGCGGCAGCTGTCTCCGCCGAGGCGACCGCGCTGCGCCGGCTCGAACGCGACATCCACGACGGCCCCCAGCAGCGGCTGGTCCGGCTGGCCATGGATCTGGGCCGGGCCCAGCAGCAGTTCAGCTCCGACCCGGAGGCCGCCCGGGCCACCGTCGCCGAGGCCCTGACCCAGACCCGGGAGACCCTGGACGAGCTGCGGGCGCTCTCCCGCGGCATCGCCCCGCCGATCCTGGTCGACCGGGGCCTGCAGGCGGCGCTGACCGCGCTGGCCGGCCGCAGCACGATCCCGGTCGACCTGGACGCGCCCCCGATCGCCCGGCTCGACCCGGCGCTGGAGACGACGGCGTACTTCGTGGTCGCGGAAGCCCTCACCAACGTGGCCAAGCACAGCTACGCCGATGAGGTCCAGGTGAGCGTCCGGCGGGCGTCGACCGGGCTGCTGATCACGGTCGCGGACGACGGTGTCGGCGGCGCGAGCCTGGCCAAGGGGCACGGTCTGGCCGGCCTGTCGGACCGCGTCGAGGCGGCCGGCGGCGTCATGAGCCTGGAGAGCCCGGCCGGCGGTGGCACGACCCTGACAGTCGCCCTCCCCCTCTGACCGGGGCGCAGCGCATAGGCTCGTCGGCATGCGGGTGGTTATCGCCGACGACGCCGTGCTGTTGCGCGAGGGTCTGGTCCGGCTGGTGGAGGAGAACGGGCACACCGTCGTCGCGGCTGTCGGCGACGGTCCGTCGTTGGTCGAGGCGATCGTCGAGCACCGGCCTGAAGTGTCCATCGTGGACGTGCGGATGCCGCCGTCGCACACCGATGAGGGGCTGCGCGCGGCGGTCGAGGCCCGCAAGAAGGTGCCGGGCAGCCCGGTGCTCGTGCTGTCCCAGTACGTCGAGGTCGAGTACGCCGACGACCTGCTCGCCGACCGCACCGGGGCGATCGGCTACCTGCTCAAGGACCGCGTCTCCGAGGTCGCCGAGTTCCTCGACGCGCTGCGCCGGGTGGCCGGCGGCGGCACGGTCCTGGACCCGGAGGTGGTCGGCCAGCTGCTGGTGCGCCGCCGCCGCGACGACCCGCTGCGCAATCTCACCCCCCGCGAGCGCGAGGTCCTGGGCCTGATGGCCGAGGGCCGCTCGAACACGGCGATCGCCCGCAAGATGGTGGTGACCGAGGGCGCGGTGGAGAAACACGTCCGCAACATCTTCACGAAGCTGGACCTGCCGCCGGACGACGAACAACACCGCCGGGTCCTGGCCGTCCTGACCTACCTGCAGTCCTGACCGTAGGGCTAGCCCTACCCTCGACCGGCCTGCTCACCGGATCGATCGGCCGGACCGCGCTCCCTAGCGTCAACACCCATGAAGCACAGGGAGAATGTCACCGGATTCGCGGCCCGGGCCGCGATGTGGAGTGCCCGGCACCGCACTCTCGCCATCATCGGCTGGATCGCTTTCGTCGTCGGCGTCACCGTCCTCAGCGGACAGCTCGGCACCCGTGAGGCCACCGACTCCGACCAGGGTCACGGGGAGTCCGGGCGGGCGTCGCTCATCGTCGAGCAGGCCGGCTTCCCGGTCCAGCCGACGGGGGAGATGGTCCTCGTCCAGGGCGCCGACCGGGACGCGGCCGTCGCCGACGTCACGCGATCGCTCACCGGGCGGGCCGAGGTCGCCGAGGTCGCCAAGCCACTCACGTCACCGGACGGGCAGGCCACGCTCGTCACCTTCACCATGTCGGGGGACCCGGACACCGCCAAGGACCGGGTGCAGCCGCTGCTCGACGCCGTCGCCGGGGTGCAGAGCCGCCACCCGGACGTCCGCGTCGCCCAGGCCGGCGACGCCAGCGGCGAAAAGATCATCGGCGACTCGCTCGACGAGGGGCTGAGCCGGCTGTCGATGCTGTCCATCCCGGTCACCCTCGGCATCCTGCTGGTGGCCTTCGGTGCGGTCGTCGCCGCACTGCTGCCCGTCGGCCTGGCCCTCACCGCCATCGTCGCCGCGATCGGCTTGCTCGCGGGGGCGAGCCGGCTCGCTCCGACCGTCGACACCACCATGCACGTCATGCTGCTCGTCGGCCTCGCCGTCGGCGTCGACTACTGCCTCTTCTACATCCGCCGGGAACGCGACGAGCGCCGTAACGGGGCCGATCCGCACCGGGCCCTGCTGATCGCCGCGCAGACCTCCGGGCGGTCCATCTGGATCTCGGGACTGACCGTCATCGTGGCCATGGCCGGGATGTTCTTCACCATGGACGCCACGTTCATCAGCTTCGGGATGGGCACCATCCTGGTCGTCGCGACCGCGGTGCTCGGCTCGCTGACCGTGCTCCCAGCGCTGCTCTCGGCGCTGGGCGACCGGGTCGACTCCGTCAAGATCCCCGGCCTGTACCGGCGGCGCACCGAGGGCCGGGTCTGGCGCTGGGTGCTGCGGGTGGTCCTGGCCAAGCCGCTGATCTCGACCGTCGTCGCCGTCGGCGTGCTCGCCGCACTGGCCGCACCGGTCCTGGACCTGCGCACCAAGGGTGAGAGCATCGAGGACTACTCGCCGAAGCAGCCCCTCGTGCAGACCATGACGGCGATCAGCCGGGCGTTCCCGGCCGAGGTCGTGCCGGCCGAGGTGGTGGTCAAGGCGCAGACCGTCAAGGGACCACGGTTCGAGGCCGCGCTGGCCGACTTCCGCCGCGCCGCGGCGGCGAGCGGGCAGCTGCGCGAGCCGATCGACGTGCGGGTCAATCCGGCCGGAACGGTCGCGGTCGTCTCGGTCGGCCTGGCCGGCAACGGCAGCGACCGTACGTCGGAACGCGCCGTCGAGACCCTGCGGACGACTGTGGCCCCGGGCGCCTTCGGGAAGCTGGCCGGAGCGACCGTGGCGGTCACGGGTGACACCGCCGAGGGCATGGACTTCAACAAGCGGCTGAGCGACTCGCTGCCCTGGGTGTTCGGCTTCGTCCTGGGGCTGGCGTTCCTGCTGCTGCTGGTGTCGTTCCGGTCCGTGGTCGTCGCGGTCACCGGCGTGGTGCTCAACCTGCTGTCGGTCGCCGCCGCCTACGGCATGCTGGTGTTCGTCTTCCAGTACGGCCACTTCGAATCGGCCCTGGACTTCAAGTCCGGTGGCGGGATCACCAACTGGATGCCGCTGTTCCTGTTCATCATCCTGTTCGGCTTGTCGATGGACTACCACGTCTTCGTGCTGAGCCGGATCCGCGAGGGACACGACCGTGGCCTGCCGACCAAGCGGGCGGTGAGCGAAGGCATCGGCCGTACGGCCGGCGTGATCACCAGCGCGGCGATGGTGATGGTGGGGGTCTTCGCCCTCTTCGCCACCCTGCCGCTGATCTCGACCAAAGAGCTGGGCGTGGGCCTGGCCGCCGCGGTCCTGCTGGACGCCACGATCATCCGGGCGGTCCTGCTGCCCGCGGTGATGGCCCTGCTGGGCGACAAGAACTGGTGGCTGCCCCGCTGGCTGAACTGGCTCCCGGCCGTGGCCCATGACCTGCCCCCGGCCCCGGCCCCGCAACCGCGCGAGGACCGCGAACTGACCCCGGCCCTCTGACGGAAGACGAGAAGGGCGAGCGCCGGATGGCGCTCGCCCTTCTCGTTCGTGCGAAACCTTCAGCCCGGCGCGCCCGCAACGGCCTCGACCAGCAGCCTCATCGGGCTGGTGTCACGCGACTTTCGTGCGGGCGTACCAAATCAGCTTTTGAAGGCGTCCTTGATGTTCTCGCCGGCCTGCTTGAGCTTCGAGCTGGACTGGTCGGCCTTGCCCTCGGCCTCGAGGGACTTGTCGTCAGTCGCCTTGCCGAGGCCTTCCTTGACCTTGCCGCCCAGCTCTTCGGACTTGTTGTCAATCTTGTCGTCGGCAGCCATGGTGACCTCCAGGTGTGTGGCCTACGCCCATAGAGATACCCGGGCGCCCGCTCCGCAATCCTCATCACGGAAGGAAAAGGCTCAGCCGGTCATCTGCCACTGCGGGGCCGGCGTCAGCGACGCCGGTTCACGCAGCAGCTCGCCGAACTTCTCGGCCGGCATCGGGCGGGCGAAGTAGTAGCCCTGCGCCGCGGTGTAGCCCAGCGCCAGCAGCTGCTCCGCCTGCTCGGCCGTCTCCACCCCCTCGGCCACCGCGTGCAGTCCCAGCGCCTGGGCCAGGTGGATGACGGCCGCGGCGACCGGCGGACGGCCGTCGACCTGCGCCTGGGTGAAGGAACGGTCCAGCTTGATCTCGTCGATCGGGCAGTCGTGCAGCAGCGTCAGCGTCGAATGGCCGGTGCCGAAGTCGTCCAGCGACACCCGTACGCCGAGCGCCCGCAGCCGATGCAGGTTGGTGATCGACTGGCCCGGCTCCAGGGCCATGGTCTCGGTGATCTCCAGGACGATCCGGTCGGGGGCCAGGCCGTACCCGCGCAGCAGTGCCCCCACCTCGTCCGCGAAGCCTGGTTCGCGCAGGTCACGGGCCGACACGTTGACGTTCAGCACGCCCGGGGCGGCCTCGCCGAACTCGGCGATCCACTCCGCGAGCCGGGCGAACGCCGTGCGCATGACCCAGCGCCCGAGCGGCACGATCAGGCCGGTGCGCTCGGCGACCGGGATGAACGCGTCCGGGGCCAGCGTGCCGTGGGTCGGATGGGCCCAGCGGACCAGCGCCTCGCAGCCCAGCACCCGGCCGTCGTCGAGCGAGACGATCGGCTGGTAGAGCAGGAAGAGCTGACCGCCGGTGATCGCCTCACGCAGTTCGGCACCGAGGTGGGCGTGCTCGGTGCCGTGCGCCGCCATGCTCGGCTCGTAGTGCAGGTACGCCGTGCCGGCCAGCTTCTTGGCCGCGTACATGGCGATGTCGGCGTGCCGCAGCAGCACCGACGGCTCGTCGCCGGTACGGCCGTCGGAGATGCCGATGCTGGCCCGGATCGGCAACTCGTGACCGTCGGCGTAGACCGGCTGGCGCAGCGCGTTCATCATCCGCTCGGCGGCCAGGTCGGCGGCCGCGGGATCGGCGTCGTCCAGGACCACCACGAACTCGTCGCCGCCGAGACGCGCCACGGTGTCGCCGGCCCGCACGCAGTCCGCGAGCCGCCGGGCCACGCCCACCAGCAGCAGGTCACCGACCTCGTGCCCGAGGGTGTCGTTGACCTCTTTGAAATCGTCAAGGTCGATCAGGGCCACCGCCACCGGGTGATCGGTCGCGCCGGTCAGCGCCAGCTGGAGCCGGGTGTGGAAGAGCGCCCGGTTCGGCAGCTGGGTGAGGGCGTCGTGGGTGGCGCCGTGGTCCAGCTCGTTCAGCAGCCGGTTGTTGTCGCGGAACGCGATGAGCTGGCGCAGCACCACCAGGGCCGTGGTCAGCACGGCGGCGACGACCACGGCCAGCTCGTCGGCGTCCTTGCGCACCGTGACGGCCAGCAGCAGACCGTCGACCGCGGCGACCGCCAGGTACGGCAGCAGGCTGAACGAGCGCCGCGGCGGGGCGACGATGTCGCGGCGCGCGCCGAGGCCGGCGGCCCGCTGTCGCATCGCGGCCATGGTGGCGAAGAAATAGACGATCGGCGTGCAGGCCATGTCCGGGAACAGGTTGGGATCCGCCGCCTGGAACGGTCCCCGGAACAGCGGTCCCACCGCGCCGATGAGCATGGCGGCGGCGATCAGCCGCAGCGCGCCGTTGTTGACGTAGAGGTGGCTGGAGAGCACGAACTTGGCCACGGCGAACACCGCGAGGAGCGCGATCACGGTGACGAACAGGGAGGTGTAGACGGCGGTGCGGTCGCTGTCACCCAGGGCGTCGCGGGTGGCGTAGTGCCAGATGAACACCGCGGCCGCGACCATGACGGTGCCCGCGTCCAGGAAGACCCGCAGCAGCTCGCCCCGCGACTGGCGGCCCAGCGGGAGCCGGAAGAGGGCGTACATGATGGCGCCGACGCCGGCGGTGCAGAAGGCCAGCATGACCGGCCCGGTGTGGTTGCCGACCGGGTCGTCGCTGGTCAGCACGTCGAAGGCCTGGACGGTGATGCCGATGCTGACCAGGGCCAGCGCGCAGGAGAGATGCCGCCAGAAGCGCCGGGTCGGCTCGGGCAGCGTTGTCGTGCGGGCGGTACGCAGGAAGGCCAGGAACGTGACGATCGGGCCGAGAACGGACGGCAGCCACAGCACGGCCTTGGGCTCGAACGGGTGCAGGTAGTCGGCCAGCACGCCGAGCACGGACAGGGCGGCGATGGCCCCGGAGGCCGGCACCAACCGGTCACGAGGCGTGGTGGCCACCTCAGACCCGCCCATCCGTCAGCTCCCTCACCTCGTCCGCCTATCGTCCTGATCGGTAGTCCCAGCAGGTTCGTGAGCGATTGGGCCCCGGTCGCCCCAGGTTTCCGGCTCCAAGATCATCACCTACAGTGGATCACCGGAAGCCCGAGAACTCGCGAGGGAGCGTGCCGCTCCCCCCGGAACGAGGCCGGGGGTGGACGCCGCCACGTCCGCTCCCGGCCTCCCGGACGTCTGGACTAGCGTGAACGCGTGCCACAGGACCTGGACCCAAGACCGCCGCTCCCGGTCCTGGCCGCGATCTCGGCGGGCGGCATGCTGGGCGCGGTGTCCCGGTACGGCATCAGCGTGGCCTGGCCGCACGACCCCCGCGGCTTCCCCTGGTCCACCTGGATCACCAACGTGACCGGCTGCCTGCTGATCGGGGTCCTGATGGTGCTGATCGCCGGCCTGCGCCCCCAGCAGCACCTGATCCGCCCGTTCTGGGGAGTGGGAGTGCTCGGCGGTTACACGACCTTCTCCACGGCGAGCGTCGACGTGCTGCGCGCGGCGCCGGGCACCGGGCTGATCTACCTGGGCCTGACCCTGATCGGCGCACTGCTCGCGGTCTGGGCCGGCACAGCGGCGACGGAAGCGGTACTGCGGCGATGACGGTGCTGCTGGTGGCCCTGGGCGCGGCGATCGGGGCGCCGCTGCGGTACCTCACGGACCGGGCGGTCCAGGCCCGGCACTCGGCGACGTTCCCGTGGGGCACGTTTACGGTCAACGTGGCGGGATCGCTGCTGCTGGGCTATCTGATCGGGCTGCCGGTGGCGGCTTGGCTGTCGGCTCTGCTGGGGACGGGGTTCTGCGGGGCGCTGACTACGTACTCGACGTTCAGTTACGAGACGTTGCGGCTGGTGCGGGAGGGGGAGCGGGTGCTGGCCGGGGCGTATGCGATCGGGAGTGTGCTGGCGGGGCTGGGGGCGGCCTATGTCGGTCTGCTGCTGGCGCAGGCGGCGAACTGAGGTGCCGCATCCCATCTGGGATGTAGCGCGGCGAGGGCTCTGTGACCTGATCGGTGGCCACGGCCTGGTTCGGTCGGTTTGGTCTGGTCGCTTTGATCCGGTCGGCCTGATCCGCCCGGCTCTGCCCGCGTTGCTGGGCCGCGTTCGTGGGCCTGCCCGGCGGGCGGAGTTTTCGCTGATACGGAGTTGAAACCGTCTCGGGACAGCAAACGATCTTGCATGTTGTTAGCGTCCGACAGGTGAACGACCAGCCCTCGCGTCCCACCTCGCCGGCCGCACCGAACCCGGCGGCCGATCCCACCGCGGCGCCGGGTCCGGCCCCCGCCGCCCCGGCTCCCGCAGCCTGGGATCCGACCGCGGCTCAGCCGGCCCCCGCCCCGCCTGGGGCTGCCGAGCCCACCGCGGTTCAGCCGCCGGTGGCCCAGCAGGGCAACACGGAATGGCCGGCCGAGCAGGCTTGGGGCGCCGCCCCGCCCGCGCCCTACGGCGCTCAGCCCGGCACTCCCTACGGCGCTCAGCCGGGCGGCTTCGACGGTGGCCAGCCGGGTGCGTCCTATGGTGCTCAGCCGGGCAGCTTTGAGGGCGGCCAGCAGGGCGCGCCTTTCGGCGCTCAGCAGGGCACGTCCTACGGCGCTCAGCCGGGTGCGCCCTACGGCGCTCAGCCCGGCGCCCCCTACGGCGCCCAGCAGCCCGACGGCTACCCTGGCTTCCCGCCCCCGGGCGCGTCCCCCTACCCGCCGCCCGGCAGCGGCGGCACCAGCGGTTTCGCCATCGCCTCGCTGATCTTCGGCATTCTCGGCGGCGTCCTGTTCAGCGTGATCTTCGGCATCGTCGCGCTGGTGCAGATCCGTAAGCGGGGGCAGAAGGGCCGGGGCCTGGCCATTGCCGGCCTGACCCTTTCCGGCTGCTGGGTGCTGCTGATCATCATCGGCGTGACGGCCGCCGTCATCAGCGACTCCGGCAAGTCGTCGAGCAGCACCGCCGGTGGCTCCACCAGCGGTTCGGTCTCGGTCACCCAGCTCAAGCCGGGTGACTGCATCAACGGCATCCAGACCGTGGGCAGTGTCGAGGACCTTCCGGTGATCTCCTGCGCCCTGCCGCACGAGGGTGAGGTCTACGCCAACTTCAATCTGCCCGCCGGCCCGTGGCCGGGTGACGCCGAGGTGCAGAAGCAGGCCGAGAAGCTCTGCGAGGCCGAGCTCAAGGCGTACGCGACCAGCCCGGCCGAGACCGTCGAGGTGCTCTACCTGCACCCGTTGCAGCAGTCCTGGTCCCGGGACCGGGGCGTGACCTGCGTGGCCACCGACGAACGTGGTACGACCACCGGCTCGGTGCGCGACTGATTCTTTCAGTCCACGAGGGCGCCGCCGGACAGGTTGGCCACCGTTCCGGTGATGGCCGCGGCGCGGTCTGAGGCCAGGAACGCGGCCGTTTCGGCGATCTGGGCGAGCGTGGGCAGTCGTTTCAGCAGGGTGCTCTGCGCCAGTCCTTCTTCGAGGAAGCTCTGGACCGATTGCCCGTTCGCCGCCGCGGACCGGATGAAGAGGTCCGCGGTGTAGGAGCCGGCGGCCGGGGCGTCGACCACCGCGTGGGGGCGGATGTCGATCACCCGTACGCGGGGGGCCAGTTCGGCGGCCAGCAGCCGGGAGAACGCCTCCTTGCCGGCTGCGCTGACGCCGTGCCCGAGGATGCCGCCGACGGCCAGTTTGGCGCCCGGTTCCGACAGGGTCAGCACCACGCCGGGCCGGTCGTGGCCCATGTGTCGGGCCACGGCTTTGCTCGTGATGAACAGCGTGCGCAAGAAGCCGTCGATCGGCCGCATGAACTCTTCCAGGGAGAGGTCCGCCAGCGCGGTGCCCTGGTCGTGCATGACGCTCACAGCGTTGAGGGCGATGTCGATGCCGCCGCCGGCCGCCGCGACGGCGTCGGCGTGCTTCTCGACCGCCGGTTGATCGAAGACGTCGACCTGCGCGGTTTCGACCGTGCCGCCGGCGGCGGTGATGTCCCGCGCCACGGCGTCGAGTTTCGCCGGGGTGCGTCCGGCGATGAAGACTTTTGCGCCTTCCCGGGCGAAAACCCGGGCGACGGCGCTGCCGATCGCGCCTCCGCCTCCGTAGATAACCGCGGTCTTTCCGGGCAGTAGTGCACTCATCAGTCCTCCAGGTGCTCGGTCCGGGCCTCACGGTATCCACCGCTGGTTGTTTTAAGCAACCATTAGTGGTCGCTAACCGCAACTAGAGGTCGTGATAACTTCGGACCGGAGTGACAGGGGAGTGGGAATGCCGACCAGCCGTAGCTATCGGGACTCGTGCGGGATCGCCCGGGCCCTCGACGTCGTGGGGGAGCGGTGGGCCCTGCTGGTCGTCCGGGAGCTGCTTTTGACGCCGCAGCGGTTCTCCGAGCTGCGCCACGCGCTGCCCCACGTCAGCTCGAATCTGCTCGCGGACCGGCTCCGGGAGCTCGAGCACAACGGGGTGATCCGCCGGAGCTCCGCATCGGCGGCGGGCTCACGGGTCTATGAACTGACCGAGCGCGGCCGCCGGCTGGAGCCGATCCTGGTCGCGCTGGGCGACTGGGGGATCGATGCCCCGCAACCGGCGGCGCCGGCCGCGCTCAGCGCGACGTCCGTGCTCATCTTCCTGCGCGGTGCCGCCTGTCCCGACCCGGCGGAGCCGCCGGCGGTCTGCCGGCTGGAGCTCGACGGCCGGGTCTGGACAGTTCGCATGGACTCCGGACGCGTCGAGGTGCAGGCCGGTGAGCCGGCCACGGCGGCCGTCTCACTGCGTACGGACCCCAGGACGTTCAGCGCCTTGCTGACCGAGCCCGCCAAGCTTGCCGGCGCCTGTGCCGACGGCAGTGCGGCCGTCGTCGGGGACATGCCGGCCCTCGACAGGCTGCTGCGTTCGGTTCAGGACGAGGGGAACAGCAGCTCGCCCATGTCCTCGTCGGTGAGCGGCTCGGCGAAGTAGTAGCCCTGCCCCAGTTCGCAGTTGCCGTCGGTCAGCTCGCTGAGCTGCCCGGCGTCCTCGATGCCCTCCGCGATCGTGGACAGATGCAGTGCCTGGCCGAGCTGGATGATGCCCAGCGTCAGCGCCGCCGCTGCCGGTACGTCACCGACGTCGTCGACGAACGACTTGTCGATCTTGATGATGTCGATCGGGAACCGGCGCAGGTACGCCAGGCTGGAATACCCGGTGCCGAAGTCGTCGATGGCCAGCCGTACCCCCAGGCTCTTGATCTGCTCGAGCTGGCGCAGGGTCGACGGGCGGTGGTCGACCAGCAGTGACTCGGTCAGCTCGATCACCAGGCTGGTGGCCGGCAGGCCGCTGTTGCTCAGCGCCGACGCCACCACCTCCGGCAGGTCCGCCTGCTCCAGCTGGACCGCTGACATGTTGACGCTCACGCTCAGCGGCCGCTTGCCGGCGCGGCGCTCGTTCCAGCGGGCCGCCTGCCGGCACGCCTCGCGCAGCACCCATTCGCCGATCGGGACGATCATCCCGGTCTCCTCGGCGAGCGGGATGAAGTCCAGCGGCGGGATGATCCCGCGCTCCGGGTGCTGCCAGCGGACCAGCGCCTCCAGGCCGGTGATCTCCCCGGTCTTCAGGTGCACGATCGGCTGGTAGCGCAGCTCGAACTCGTGCCGCACCACCGCCCGGCGCAGGTCCGCCTCCATCTGCAGGCCGGCCTGGAACGCCGCCTGCATGGCCGGCTCGAAGATCTCGTAGCGGTCCTTGCCCTGCTTCTTGGCCTGGTACATGGCCAGGTCGGCGCTGACCATCAGCTCCTGGCCGTCGTGCCCGCGGGCCACGCTGTACGCCACGCCGACGCTGCAACTGACGAAGGTCTCCTTGCCGTTGAGCTCGAACGGCTCGCGCATGGCTTCGAGGATGCGCCGCGCCACCGGTACGGCCTCGTCCAGGCCCTGCACCAGCGGCAGCAGCACCGCGAACTCGTCGCCGCCGAGGCGGGCCGCCATGTCGGCCGAGCGCAGGCACTTCTTGATCCGCTCGGCGGCCAGGACGAGGAGCCGGTCGCCGGCCGCGTGCCCGAGCGAGTCGTTGACGACCTTGAAGCGGTCCAGGTCGACGAAGAGCATGGCGACGCCGGCGTCCTCCTGCTCGGCCGTGGCGAACGCGCGGTCCATCCGGGCCTGGAACAGGGCCCGGCTGGCCAGTCCGGTCAGCGAGTCGTGGAACGCCTCGTTCATCGCCTCGAGGGTGCGGGCATCGGTCAGCGCCAGGCTGACATGCTCGGCGAACGCACGCAGTATTTCCTGCGCGGGCTTGTCCCATTCCCGGGGACCGGTGTACGTGCCGACGGTCAGGCAGCCGACCACCGCGCCGTTCTCGTGCACGGGGATGGCCATCACGGCCTTGAGGCGGGAGCGCACCACCTCGGGGATGGCGATCGGTGAGTTCGCGTAGTCCTCGACCATGATCAGCTCGTCGCCCAGCACGGCCAGCCCGGCGACGCCGGCCGAGGGCAGCGGGATGCGCTTCATCTTGGCCAGCACCTCGGGGGCGAAGCCGACGCTGGAGACCATCGAGCCGACCGACGGATCGTCCTTCTCCAGCAGGTTGAGCGAGGCCATCTCCAGGTCGAGCAGCTCGGCGGCGCCCGCGGTGATCGCGTCCAGGATCTGCTGCAGCGGGGCCCGGCGGGCGATCAGCCGCTGGATCCGGGTCAGGTGCTCGAACAGGCGCTGGCGCTCCTGCAGCGAGTCGGCCAGCCGGCCGTTCTCCCGGGCCTGCCGGCGCTCGGACTCGATGACGTGCAGGGCCTGCAGGCTCAGCTCGAGGACCAGGGCCATACCGCGGAGCAGGCAGACATCCTCGTCGGTGAAGTCCGGACCGGTGCGGCCGACGACCAGTGCGCCGGACGCCTGGCCGCCCAGGGTCGCGCCGGTGACCGCGTACGCGGTGCCGCCGAAGAGCAGCACACTGCGGCGTCCGGCGGCCACCTCGGTGAGCACAGCCGGGCGCACCTCGTCGGCCGGTACGCCGATGGTGGCAGCCACGCGTCCCTCGACGACCAGCACAGCAACCTCGGCGTCGAGGGCGCGCACCGCGCATTCGACGGCCGCGTACTGCGCCGCCGGTCCGTCCGGCCGGTCAGCGACCACGGAGAGGAACTCCGTCAGCTGCTGAGTTGCAAGCATGCCCATGACCCAGTCTGTCGGTTCGCCGGACGTGGAGCTGAGGCCTTCAGCGTGACCGTTTTCGGCCGGGCGCGTTGCCGTTCCCACACAGCGGCCTTCATAAAGCTCCGGTAACAACCCGTCGGCGGGCTTCGCGAGGCCCGTACGCCCGCTCGGGCCCGCCGCGGTCTACCGAGTTCACACCACCGGGCAGCGACCGGGCAGAATTTTCGATCATTCGGGCATGACCTTCGTCCGCTTTCGCCGGTGAATGGGATGATATCCACCGGGTAGCGGCCGTACCGAAGCGGGCAGAGACACACCGAATCAGCCTGGTCTGTGATGGGGACCACACGTTTCCCCGGTGTTACAAATGGTCCACGGCAGCAGCGGATGAGCGAATGCTGGGTGGGCGGCCGGAGGTGGAATGGTGAACGCGGAAGAACGACAGCATCAGATCGTCGCCCTGGCCCGCCGGCAGGGTGAGGTGGACGTCGCCAAACTGGCCGCCGAACTGACAGTTTCCGCCGAGACCATTCGGCGCGATCTGCGCCTGCTCGAAAAGCACGGACTACTGCGGCGTACGCACGGTGGTGCGTATCCGGTGGAGACCGCCAAATTCGAGACCGACCTGGCCATGCGCACCACCCGGGGCGTGCCCGAGAAGCGGCGGATCGCCGCCGCGGCGGTGGGGCTGCTCGGGGACGCGGAGACCATCTTCATCGACGAGGGGTTCACCCCGCAGCTCATCGCCGAGGCCCTGCCCACCGACCGGCCGCTCACCGTCGTCACGGCCTCGCTGAACACGGCGGCCTGGCTGTCCACCTCCAGCCCGGCGACCGTGCTGCTGCTCGGCGGCCGGGTCCGTGGCCGCACGCTGGCCACGGTCGACCACTGGGCCAGCGGCATGCTGGCCGGCTTCGTCATCGATCTCGCCTTCGTCGGCGCCAACGGCATCAGCCGCGAGGTGGGCCTCACCACCCCGGACCCGGCCGTCGCCGACGTCAAGGCGCACGCCGTCCGGGCCGCCCGCCGGCGGATATTCGCCGGCGTTCACACGAAGTTCGGCGTGCGGACGTTCTGCCGCTTCGCCGAGATATCGGATTTCGAATCACTGGTCACGGACACCGGACTGCCGGCGTCCGAGGCGCACCGCTATTCCCGGCTCGGGCCCCAGGTCATCCGGGTCTGACCGGAAAAACATTTTCGCCCTACACTGCCGGCCATTTTTCGATCGCCGGCACGGTTCGCGCATGTCTGCAAACGGAGGATCTGCTGTGCAGAAACCAGGTAAGAAGCTTTCTCTGCTGATCGCGGGGGCGACCGCGGGCGCCCTCGTGCTCTCCGGGTGTTCCGGCGCCGGTTCGACCGGCGGGGGCGACACCGCCGACAACACCATCACCGTGCTCATGGTCGGCAACCCGCAGATGGAGGACATCCAGAAGCTCACCGCCGACAACTTCACCAAGCAGTCCGGTGTCACGGTGAAGTTCACGATCCTTCCCGAGAACGAACTGCGCGACAAGGTCACCCAGGACGTCGCCAACCAGGGCGGTCAGTACGACGCCGTCACGGTCGGCGCGTACGAGGTGCCCATCTGGGCCAAGAACGGCTGGCTGCACGAGGTCTCCACGCAGGCGGCGGCCGACTCGGCGTACGACCAGGCCGACCTGATCAAGCCGATGGTGCAGTCGCTGACCGGCGACGACGGCAAGATGTACGCGGCGCCGTTCTACGGCGAGTCGTCGTTCCTCATGTACAACAAGGAGATGTTCGAGGCCAAGGGCCTCAAGATGCCGGAGAAGCCGACCTGGGCGCAGGTCGCCGAGTTCGCCGCTAAGCTGGACGACAAGAACAAGGGCGTGGCCGGCATCTGCCTGCGCGGCCTGCCCGGCTGGGGCGAGATGTTCGCCCCGCTGACCACGGTCGTCAACACCTACGGCGGCACCTGGTTCGAGAAGGACTGGACCCCGAAGGTCAACGCACCCGAGTTCAAGGAAGCCGCCAACTTCTACGTCAACCTGGTCAAGCAGCACGGCGAGTCCGGCGCGCCGCAGGCCGGCTTCACCGAGTGCCTGAACACGTTCGGTCAGGGCAAGGCGGCGATGTGGTACGACGCCACCTCCGCGGCCGGCACGCTCGAGGACCCGAACTCGTCCAAGGTGGCCGGCAAGGTCGGTTACGCGTACGCCCCGGTCAACAAGACCGAGTACTCCGGCTGGCTGTGGACCTGGGCGTTCGCGATGCCCAAGACCACCAAGAAGGCCGACAACGCCTGGAAGTTCATCTCCTGGGCGACCAGCAAGGACTACGAGAAGCTGGTCGGCGAGAAGCTCGGCTGGTCCCGGGTGCCGTCCGGCAAGCGCACCTCGACGTACTCGATCCCGGAGTACAAGGAGTCGGCCAAGGCCTTCGCGGACATCACGCTCGGTTCGATCGAGAACGCCAACCCGACCAACCCGGGTCTGCAGCCCCGGCCCGCGCTGGGCGTGCAGTTCGTCGGCATCCCCGAGTTCGCGGACCTCGGCACCAAGCTCTCGCAGGAGCTCAGCGCCTCCCTGGCCGGAAGCAAGACGGTCGACGCGGCACTGAACGACGGACAGAAACTCGCCGAAGAAGTGGCGAAGAACTACAAGTAGTGCCCGCGGGGGCGCCGTCCTGACGGCGCCCCCGCACCGACCGGAAGGTTAGCAATGACCGACGTCATCACCCGGGCGGACGCGCACACCGAGGCCCCGCCGCCCGTCTCCCGCGGGGGCGCCAAGGACCGCTGGGTACGGCGGGCGCCCCTGCTGCCCGCACTGATCTTCGCCATCATCGTGACCCAGGTGCCGTTCCTGGTCACGATCTACTTCTCCACGCTCAGCTGGAACGCGCTGCGCCCGGGTTCGAAGAAGTTCGTCGGCATCGACAACTACGTCACCGTGCTCACCGACAACCGGCTGCGGTCCGCCCTGCTCAACACGGTGGTGCTGACCGCCGGTGCGGTGATCTTCTCGATGATCCTGGGGCTGGCCCTGGCCATCCTGCTGGACCGCAAGTTCTTCGGCCGGTCCGTCGTGCGGACCATGCTGATCACGCCGTTCCTGATCATGCCGGTGGCCGCCGCGCTGCTGTGGAAGCACGGCATCTACAACCCGGATTACGGCCTGATCAACGGCATCTTCGGGGGCAGCACCGCCTGGGCGACGTCGTATCCCAAGACGGCCATCATCACCACGCTGGTCTGGCAGTGGACGCCGTTCATGATGCTGATCCTGCTGGCCGGCCTGCAGTCGCAGAGCAACGACGTGCTGGAGGCAGCCCGGATGGACGGCGCCGGCGCCTGGCGCATCTTCACCCGGATGACCCTGCCGCACCTGCGCCAGTACCTGGAGCTGGGCGCGCTGCTGGGCTCGATCTACCTGGTGAACACCTTCGACGCGATCTACACGATCACCCAGGGCGGTCCCGGCACGGCGACCACCAACCTGCCGTACGAGATCTACCAGACCATCTTCAGCAAGTTCGAGTACGGCGAGGCCTCCGCGGCCGGCGTCGTCGTGGTCATCCTGACGATCATCGTGGCGACCTTCGCCCTGCGGGTCATCTCGGGTCTGTTCAAGGTGGAGGAGGGCCGATGAGCACCGCAACCGCCGGTGGCCGCCGGATGCAGAACGCGGCCTGGGGCGTGGTGGCTTGGATCGCCGGGATCATCTTCGTCTTCCCGGTCATCTGGATGCTGCTGACCAGCCTCAAGCAGTCCAAGGACGTCACCACCAACCCGCCCGTCTGGTTCTTCACGCCCACCTTCGAGCACTTCTCCAACGTGTTCGACAGCAACATCACGCCGTTCCTGCTGAACTCGCTGATGGCCAGCGTGTTCTCCACGCTGATCGTGGTGATGCTGGCGACCCCGGCGGCGTACGCGTTGTCCCTGCGCCCGGTGGCCAAGTGGAGCGACGCGCTGTTCTTCTTCATCTCCACCAAGATGATGCCGGTCGTCGCCGCGGTGCTGCCGGTGTACCTGCTGACGGTGAAGATCGGCATGAAGGACAACATCTGGACGATGGTCATCCTCTACACCTCGATGAACCTGCCGCTGGCCATCTGGATGATGCGGTCGTTCCTGCTGGAGGTGCCGCGTGAGGTGCTGGAGGCCGGCGAGGTCGACGGCGCGGGCCTGATCACCTCGATCCGGCGGATCATCCTGCCGATGGTGTCGCCCGGTCTGGCCGCCACCGCGCTGATCTGCTTCATCTTCACCTGGAACGAGTTCTTCCTGGCGGTGAACCTGACCGACACGAACGCCAGCACGGCGCCGATCTTCCTGCTCGGTTTCATCTCCGGCCGGGGCCCGTTCCTGGCCGACCTGTCCGCCGCCGCCGTCCTGCTCTCGCTGCCGGTGCTGCTGGCCGGCTGGGTCGCGCAGAACAAGCTGGTCCGTGGACTCTCGATGGGAGCGGTCAAGTGAAGGCAGCCGTCGTCGTCACCCCCGGCACGATCGCGGTGCAGACCGTGCCGGATCCCACCCCGGGCCCGTACGACGTGGTGGTCCGGCCGGCCGCGGTCGGCATCTGCGGCACCGACCTGCACATCATGGACGGGGAGTTCGCGCCGTCCTTCCCGATCGTGCCGGGCCACGAGTTCGCCGGCGAGATCGTGGAACTCGGCGCGCAGGTCACCGGGTACGCGGTCGGCGATCAGGTCGCGGTCGACCCGTCGCTGTACTGCGGTTACTGCTACTACTGCAAGCGGGCGCGGGGCAACCAGTGCGAGAACTGGAACGCGATCGGGGTGACCCGCAGCGGCGGTGCGGCCGAGTTCGTGGCCGCCCCGATGGCGAACCTGTTCAAGCTGCCGCCGCACCTGGCCGCCCGCGACGCCGCGCTGATCGAGCCGCTGTCCTGCGCGGTCCGGGGCTTCGACGTGCTGCCCCGCCGGATGGCCGACACGTTCCTGATCTACGGTTCCGGCACGATGGGGCTGATGATGCTGGAGCTGGCCAAGCGGGCCGGCGCGGCGACGGTGTCCATGGTGGATCTCAATCCCGAGCGTCTGGAGACGGCCAAGCGGCTCGGCTGCAGCGCGGCCGTGACCAGTGCCGACGAGCTCGACGCGCCGCGCGGCTGGGACGTCGTGATCGATTGCACCGGTGCGGCGCCGGCGATCCGGGACGGGCTCGCCCGGGTCGGCCGGGGCGGCACATTCCTGCAGTTCGGGGTGTCCGGCTACGACGCCCGGGTGGAGATCGAGCCGTACGAGATCTACCGGCGCGAGATCACCATCACCGGCTCGATGGCGGTGCTGCACAGTTTCGACCGGGCCGGGGAGCTGATGGCGGCCGGGGTGCTGGCGCCGGAGATCTTCGTGAGTCACCGGTTCCCGCTGGACAGTTATGCGCAGGCGCTCGACCAGTTCCGGGCCGGGGTGGGACGGAAGATCCTCATCGAGCCGTGATGTGCCAATCTTGTCACTTTCGGTTAGTGCTTGATCACTAGCGGTTGTCAACGGCGGCCGGTGCGGGCCTGAATGAAGCGGTGCCCCCGCTTCGCCCACCGGCCGCCGTCCTGTTCGCCGTCGCGGTAACCGCCCCGCTTGCCGCGGAGGTGTCCGTCCCGCCTCTGCTCTTTCCCGGGGTAGGGCTGCTGCTGCTCGTCTTCACCTCGGGCTGGGTCACGACGGCCCGGCTGGTCTCCGCGGCACTGACCTTTGCCGGTTTCGAGACCACGGCCGTCCATATCGGACAGACCCGGCATCTACGTCGAGTGATGCCTGCCTGCGTCACGCTGCTCGCCCTGCTGTTCGCGGCAGCGAGCTGGGCGATCGGGGGCACCGCGCCGGAGGGAGCGGTGGCGCGCACATTCGGGCCCTGGGCGGTCGGCCTGGGCCGGGCAGTGCTGGTCGTCGGGCTGCTCGCGGCGATGATCGCGCTGCAGGAGGTGATCGCCCGCCACCTGAACGCGCTGGGGCGGGAGCGGGTGCTGCCCGCGGCGCTGGGCCGTCGTGCCCCGGCGTCGGCGGTGCCGACGGTGGTGGCGGGGGCGGTGATCGGGGGATACGCGTACGCGGGGGCCGGGATCGACCGGTGGCCGGAGCGCGCGGGCGCCGCGGGCATCCTGGTCCTGCTCGGTCTCGGGTACGGCGTCGCGCTGCGCCGGGCCGACCCGGTGCGTTACGCGGGCATCGGCTTGGGCGGCGCCGCCGTGGTGGTGACCCCTCCGCTGCCCGCCCTGCCCCGGCAGCGGATCCCCGGCGCCCATCGCCCGGAACGGGTGAGCAGCGAGGAGCTCACCGGCTGACGGACTGCGGATCCTCGTCGCCGAAGAACTCCCGGATCTGGGTGAGGGTCAGGTAGCCCTGCGCGTCCACCTCACCGGTCTCCGGCATCACGGCCTTGCAGGTGACCTCCAGCTCGCGGGCGTGCTCCGGCAGGTCGGGCAGCGGCGGCACCGGCGGCAGAGCGCCCAGGCCCATCGCCTCGCGGATCACCTCGAACATGCCGGTCACCTCGTGCACTGCCAGCGGGAACAGCTCCGCCGGGCGCCGGCTGCCGGGCGCCGGTGCGGCACAGGTGAAGTTGGCCCGCAGCTTGCCGCTGACCTTGCAGATGTCGGCGCTGGGCCGCAGGTGGTCGAGCGGGCCCTCGGCCACGATCCCGAGCTCGCACTCCGGTACGCCCGCCGCGTCCCACCAGCGTTGCCAGGCCGGGTCGCCGTCGAGAGTCATCACGACGTGCTGCAACGCGACCATGTACGCCTGTGGTGCCCGGCCGTCCACGGTGGTGGTCCCCATGAGGGGATGGAGCCAGTCCATCACCGCATCGTTACATTCCGGTCATAGTGCACGGTGCATTCTGGCCCCGCGCGTACGGGTGGCGCTCAGGCGGTGGCGGCGTCCAGCAGAGCGGCCGCGACCGCGCGGGCCGTGGTGGCCGCCGCGGCCGAGCGGTCCATCCGGGCGCCGACCGAGGTGCCGTCGTAGAGGACCACCAGCTGGGCGGCCAGCGCCTCGGGGTCCCGCGCGCCGGCCTCGCGAGCCAGGTCGGTGAACAGTCCGCGGGTCCAGGCGCGGTTCTCGTCGCACACCTGCTGGACCACGCCGTCCGGCGGGGACTCCGCGCTGGCGTTGTAGAAGGCGCACCCACGGAACGACGGCGCGGCAGCCAGCTCGGCCAGGACATCGAAGACGCCCAGCAGGCGGTCGCGCGGGGTGCCGAAGCGTTCCAGTGCGGTCAGGATGCGTTCCCGGCGGCGCTGGTGCCGGCCTTCCAGGTAGGCCCGGATCAGCCCGTCTTTGCTGCCGAACGCGCTGTACAGCGTGGCCTTGGCCACGCCGGCGTGCTCGATGACCCGGTCGATGCCGACCGTGTGCACGCCCTGCGCGTAGAAGAGCTCGTCGGCGGCGGCGAGCAGCCGCTCGCGGGCGGACGGCTTGCGAGCAACAGGGGTCGGAGGTGACGCAGCGGACATGCGTTTGACGATAGCAGACAGATCTGTCTAGTGTCGGGGTTGTCAGACAGACCTGTCTGTTCAGAAGGCGAGGAAGTGCCATGACCACCACCGCGAACCGTACGACCGCCCGTACCGGTGATCCGGCCGTCCGCCGCAGACGCCTGTCCCGCCCGGTGGCCTTCGCCGCGATCGCGGCGATCTTCGTGACGTTCACGGCCGCGTCCAGCGCGCCCTCGCCGCTCTACGTGGTCTACCAGCAGCTGTGGGGCTTCTCGGCGGTCACGCTGACCGTCGTCTTCGCGGTCTACGTCGTCGGCCTGATCGGCGCCCTGCTGGTGCTCGGTGCCCTCTCCGACCACGTCGGCCGCCGGCCGGTGCTCGCCGCCGCAATCGGCCTGGAGATCGTCGCCCTCGTGCTCTTCCTCGCCGCCGGTGACGTCCCCGTGCTGCTGGCCGCCCGCTTCCTGCAGGGCATCGCGACCGGCGCTGCCCTCACCACCCTCGGTGCGGCTCTGGTCGACCTCAATCCGCCGCACGCTCCCGGCCGGGCCGGGCTGGTCAACAGCGTGGTGCCACCGGCCGGTCTGGCGATCGGTTCCCTGGGCACCGGTGCGCTGGTGCAGTTCGCGCCCGGCCCCACCCACTTCGTCTACGCCCTGCTGCTCGCCGGGATGGCCGTCGCCGCCCTGGTCGTGCTGGTGATGCCGGAGACCTCAGGCCGGCGTCCCGGTGGCATCGCGTCGCTGATCCCCCGGCTCGGCGTGCCGGTCCGGCTGCGCGGCGCGGTGTTCGCTCTCGTGCCGATCATCGTGGCGAGCTGGGCCCTGGGCGGTCTCTATCTCTCGCTCGGCCCGTCCGTCGCGGTCGGTGTCTTCGGCCTCTCCAACCATCTGATCGGCGGCCTGGTCGTGACCCTGCTCTGCGGCACCGGCGCGGTGACCGCGTTCGCGTTGCGGGCCTGGCCCACGCCGCGGGTGCTCACCATCGCCGGAGCGCTGCTCACCGTGGGCACCGCGGTGACCCTGGTCGGCGTACAGACGGGGAACGTGGTGTTCGGCGCGGTCGGCACGGCGCTGGCCGGGATCGGCTTCGGCGCCTCCGCGCTGGCCAGCTTCGGCACCCTCGCGGTGCTGGCCGCCCCGCACGAGCGCGGCGAGCTGTTCGCGGTCGCGCTGACCATCGCGTACGTCGCCTTCAGCCTGCCGGCGGTGATCGCCGGGCTCGCCGCGACCTCCGCCGGCCTGCACCCCACCACGGTGGTCTACGGACTGGTCGTGGTCGCGCTCGGACTGGCCGCGCTGGCTGCTCAGCGGGTACGGCGGGCCTGACCGACCGGCTCTTTCGTGGTAACCCCCCGGCGTGGACGGCTGTTGAACAGTCGTTCGCGCCGGAGCATATGGGGCGAAACCACACGAAGGGCTGGGCATGACAAGACTTCTGGCGGCTGCCGCCACGTTCGCGCTGGCACTGGGCGGCGCAGCCGTCGCGTCCGGCGCGCACGCGGAGCCGCCGCGTGGCGCTCCCGGATACCCCACGATCACCTGGGGCGAGTGCGAGAACGCCGCCCTCAAGACGCGTAAGGCGGAGTGCGGCTTCCTGGCCGTCCCCCTGGACCACGCGGCGCCCGCCGGGCCGAAGATCCAGCTCGCCGTCTCCCGGATCAGGCACTCGGTCCCGGACCGCGACTACCAGGGCGTCATGGTGGTGAACCCGGGTGGCCCCGGGGGCTCCGGACTGGCCCTGCCGGTGCTCGGCGATCTGGTTCCGGACAAGGCCGGCGCCGCGTACGACTGGATCGGCCTCGACCCGCGCGGCGTCGGGTCCAGCAAGCCGGCGCTGACCTGTGACCCGAAGTACGCCGGGTACAACCGGCCGCCGTACGTGCCCAGCACCCGCGCGATCGAGAAGGCCTGGCTGGCCCGGGCCAAGGGCTACGCCGCGGCCTGCGCCAAGAACGGCGGCGCGCTGCTCGACCACCTGCGGACCACCGACACCGTGCGGGACCTGGAAAGGCTGCGGATCGCGCTCGGCGTGGAGCAGATCAACTTCTACGGCTTCTCGTACGGCACGTACCTCGGCCAGGTGTACGCCACCCGCCACCCCGACCGGGTCCGCCGGATGGTGCTCGACGGCAACGTCGACCCCGGCCGGGTCTGGTACGACGCCAACCTGGACCAGGACCTCGCGTTCGACCGCAACATCAAGATCTACTTCCGCTGGCTGGCCGACCACGACGACGTCTACCACCTCGGCCGGACCGCCCGGAAGGTCGAGAAGCTCTTCTACGCCGAGCAGGCGAAGCTGGCCCGTAAGCCGGCCGGTGGGGTCCTCGGCCCGGACGAGCTGACCGACGTCTTCCTCCAGGCCGGGTACTACGTCTTCGGCTGGGAGACGGTCGCGTCGGCGTTCGCGAGCTGGGTCAACGACGACGACCCGGCGGCGCTGCGCAAGCTCTACGACGACAACAACACCCAAGAGCCCGGCTCGGACAACGGCTACGCGATCTACCTCGGGGTGCAGTGCACCGACGCCCGCTGGCCGGCGTCGTGGCAGCGCTGGCAGACCGACAACTGGCGGGTGCACCGGCGCGCACCCTTCGAGACCTGGGGCAACGCCTGGTACAACGCGCCCTGCCGGGACTGGGCCGGCGAGCCCGGCAAGCCGGTCGCGGTCGACGGGCGCAAGGCCCCGCCGCTCCTGCTGATCAGCGAGACCCTGGACGCGGCCACCCCGTTCACGGGCAGCCTCGAGGTCCGCACGCGCTTCCCGCGTTCGGCGCTGATCGAGGGCGTCGGCGGCACGACCCATGCGGGCTCGCTCTTCGGCAACCGGTGCGTGGACCACACGGTCGCCGCCTACCTCGCGACGGGCGCCCTGCCCCGGCGGGTCAAGGCGGACCGGTCGGACAAGCAGTGCAAGCCCATCGCGCCGCCGGACCCGACACCAGGCGCGACCACGACGAAGCGCACTGAGAGTGCTGCCGTGCGGACCCGGCTGGAACTGCAGAAGTTCATCCGTTAGTCCTCCGGCACGACCTTGTGCCGCAGCTCGGCCGGGATCAGCTCCAGCAGCTGGTCCCGGCGCAACGGCAGATCCAGCAGGCTCAGCTTGACCTGGCTGCGGTTCTGGTGCCGGTCGGGGGACAGGCGGACCACCTCGGCGGCCTTCTCCCTGAACCCGGCCGACAGGACGTCGCCGCCGGTGAGCTCGCCGGCCGCCGTACCGTCGACGTCCACCGCGACCGGCGCGCTGTCGGCGGCCACGGTCAGCGCCACCCGGTCACCCGCGCCGAGCACCACCGACCGCCCGATGCCCGCCATCGGCGCGACCGGGGTGATCACGACGGCGGCGGCCGAAGGGGACAGCACCGGGCCGCCGGCCGCGTAGTTGTACGCCGTCGAGCCGTTCGCCGTCGAGATGACCACGCCGTCGCAGCGGTAGTAGCCGTACTGCCGGCCGTTGACCGTCAGGTCCACCGAGACCGCGCCGGCGCGCCCGAGCCGGGCGAGCACCACGTCGTTGAAGCCGTAGCGGGTGGTCAGGGCGACCGGGCCGGCGTCGGCCACCAGGCAGCCGTGCGACTCCACCGTGAAGTCCCCGCGGTGCAGCTGCTCCAGCGCCTCGCCCAGCGTTGTGGGCGTCACCTCGACCAGGAAACCCAGGTTGCCGTGGTTGACCCCGAGCACGGGCACCGGCCGGTCGGCCACCAGCCGCATCGCGCCCAGCATCGTGCCGTCGCCACCCAGCGCCACCAGGCCACCGACCCGCTCGAGGAACTCCTGCTCCGGAACGGTCTCGACGTCCGCGGGCACCCGGCCCGCGTCGGCCGTGCGGGCCAGCACCCGGCCCCGGTGGGTACGCGCCCAGGCCGCCAGCGTGGCCACCGAATCGGCGACCGGTTTGGTGGGATGCAGGACCAGACCGACCGTGTCCACCGCTGTTTCCAGGCTCACAGGCCAACCCTAGCGAGATCCACCGGGCTGCCCGGTAGGCTTCGTTCCGCGAAGGGGAGTAGCTCCCAACGTGCTGGTCGACATACTGGCTCTGCGGTTCGAGAGCCCGGCCACACGGCCTCGGATCCGCCGTACGGGATTTCGGGGCGAGCGAGACCTTCGACTTGGCCGCGTTTCTTCACGGCCGGGTCGAGGTCGCCCTGCGTCCGAACCCCGGTCCGCTGCTCACCGGGAGTTCTCATGGACGGGTTCCTCGTCGCCACCGCGCTCAGTTTCGCGGTGATCTTCGTCGCCGAGCTGGGCGACAAATCGCAGCTCATGGCGCTCACGTTCGCCACCCGTTTCAAACCCGTGCCGGTGCTGATCGGCATCACCGTGGCCACCGCCGTGGTGCACGCCGTCTCCGTCGGCATCGGCTACGGTCTCGGCGCCACCCTGCCGACCGGCTGGATCTCCCTGGTCGCGGGCATCGCCTTCCTCGCGTTCGGCGCGTGGACGCTGCGCGGCGACAAGCTCACCGACGAGGAGAAGACCAAGGCCGAGCGGTCGACCGGCTCGGCGATCCTGGCCGTGGGCGGCGCGTTCTTCCTGGCCGAGCTGGGCGACAAGACGATGCTCGCCACCATCACCCTGGCCACCCAGCACGGCTGGTTCGGCACCTGGCTCGGCTCCACCCTGGGCATGGTCGCCGCCGACGCGCTGGCCATCCTGGTCGGCCGGCTGCTCGGCCGGCACCTGCCGGAGAAGGTCATCAAGTACGGCGCCGCCGCGCTCTTCGCTATCTTCGGCATCTGGCTGCTCGTGGAAGCCCTCATCGAGCTCAACTAGCAAGGGGACGCCGTGCTGCAGTACCGGGCCGAGTTCGACGCCACCGTCATGTTCAGCACCGGCGGGGGCCTGCACGCGCAGAGTTTCAAAGTCGACGTGCCGTACGCCGACGCCACCGAGGCGCAGATCGGCGCGCTGTTCGTGGCGGCGTGCCGGCTGCGCGACGTGGAACGGGTCGAGCTGCGCAACGTCCGGATCTTCGCCGAGCCGCATCTGGGCCTCCCAGCCGCCCCGGCCGAGCCGGCCCGGCGCTGGGTCGAGCTCAGCCACGTCATCGCCGAGGGACTGGTCACCCTGCCCGACCTGCCGGCTCCCCAGTTCACCCCGCACCTGACCCGCGAGGCCTCCCGCGCCGTGTACGCGCCGGGCACCGAGTTCGCCATCGACCTGATCACCATGGCCGGCAACACGGGTACCTACCTGGACAGCCCGTTCCACCGCTACCCGGACGGCACCGACCTGGCCGGGCTGCCCCTGGAACGGCTGGCCGACCTGCCCGCTGTTGTCGTGCGCACCGCGGGCAGCGGGGTCCGGACGGTCGGCGTCGACGCGCTGGAGGGCCTGGAGGTCGCGGGCCGGGCGGTGCTGCTGCACACCGGCGGTGACGTCCACTGGGCCACCCCGGAGTACGTCGTCGACGCGCCCCACCTCAGCGCGGCCGGAGCACAGTGGCTGGTCGACCACGGCGCGGCGCTGGTCGGCATCGACGCGGCGAACATCGACGCGATGACCCCGGCCGGCGAACGACCCGCGCACACGCTGCTGCTCGCCGCCGGCATCCCGATCGTCGAGCACCTCACCGGGCTGGGGGAGCTGCCGCCGACCGGTGCCCGGTTCACGGCCGCGCCGCCCCGGGTGTCCGCCTTCGGCACGTTCCCGGTGCGGGCGTACGCGTCGGTGCCGGCCGTCGAGCCGCACGACCACCTCAGGTCCGGAGGGTGGCTGCCGACGTCAGGCGGGTGACCCCCGACCCGGACGCCCCGCTCGACCTGGACGCCTCGCCCGGCGCGGACGACGATCCCGCTCCCGACGCCCGCTCCGCCGACTTCACCGCGGCCGACGCCTTCCGCGCCGACCTCCCGGCGGACGCTGCCACGGCCGACGCGCTCTGCGCCGATCTCACCGCGGCCGGCCGGCACGACGAGGCAGTACATCTCGCCGGTCGGGCGGTGCGAGCCCATCCCCGCCGGGCCGCCGGCTATGACCGGCTGGCCCGCGCCCTGCTCGGCGCCGGGCGGTTCGCGGACGCCGAAGAGGCCGTCCGGACCGCCGCCGCGCTGGAGCCGAGCAGCCCGGACCGGCTGCTCACGCTGGCCGCCGTGCAGGCCGGGCTCGGCCGCCGCAGCCAGGCGCGGCGCACGCTGCTAGCGGTGCTGGAGCTGGATCCGCGGCACGCGGTGGCGAAGCAGCTGCTCGCCGGGCTGGAGGCGCCCGCCCCGCGAAAAGCCCGGGCCAGTTCCGGCAACCGCGCCATGCTCGTCCCCGCGCTGGTTATGGTGCTGGTCGGAACCGTGCTGCTGGTGCGTCAGGCGACCGCGGGCGCGGTGGCCTGCCTGGTGCTGGCGGCGGTGCTCCTGCTGGGTGGGTTTCCCGGAAACCGCTCAGAACAGCCGTGACGGTGCCGATGATGGCGGTGTGAGCTTTAACTCCGGAGCAAGGCGATGACCGACCTGGACGCGGCGCGGGCGCGGGTGCAGCAGCCCGGCGCGCCCGGGCTGAGCACGCCCACGGAGATCGGGGTGGCGCGGGCCGCCGCCCTCTTCGAGCGGGTGGACCCGGCGGCCGCGGCGGCCCATCTGGGGCCGGTGCTGGCCGCCGACCCGGAGTCCGCCGCCGGCTGGATCCTGCTGGCCCGCATCCGGCTCGTGCTGGACGAGGTGGACAAGGCCCTGGACGCGGCGAACCGGGCGATCACGCTGGTCCCGGAGGATCCCCGGCCGCTGGCCATCGCCAGCCGCGCGCTCACGCTGCTCGGGCGGCACGAGGAGGCGGTGACCATGGCCTACCGGGCCGTCATCGTCGAGCCGAAGAACCCGCTGTGGCACGACCGGGTCGCCTGGTCCCTGCTGGCCGCCGACCGGCAGTACGCCGACGCCGAGCAGGCCGCCCGCACGGCCATCGGGCTGGCCCCCGACGAGGCGCACTACTACTTCACCCACGGCGTGACGCTGGACGCGCTCGGGCACGCCGACCAGGCCCGCCAGGCGTTCCTGATCTCGCTGAAACTGGAGCCGGAGAACCCGGTCGCCCAGCACCGGCTCGCGGTGCTCAACGGCGAGAACGTCCGGGCGCCGGAGAAGAAGAAGCGGGGCTGGAAGCTGTTCGGCAAGCGCGGCGGTGCCGCGGCTACGCCGGTACGCCCCGAGGAGTACCTGCCCTAGCCCGCATGATCAGCCAGACCAGCCAGCCCGTACCGATGATGAAGCCGAAGCTGATCAGCCGGTAGAGCACCACCGCTGCCACCGCGGAAGCGCTGGTCAGCCCGCCCGCGACCAGACCCAGCACCAGCGCGCCGTCGACCACGCCGAGGCCGCCGGGCACGATCGGCACGCTGGCCGCGGCCATCCCGGCGCAGTACGCGATGACCAGCTGCGCCGGATGGATGCCGGTGGCGCCGACCGCGATGCAGCACATCCACAGGCACAGCGCGTCCAGCAGCCAGTTCGCCACGGCCAGGACCACCGCGATGGTGAAGTCGGCCGGGCGGACCCGTACCGAGCGCAGCTGGTCGACGAAGTTCACCAGCCGGGCGTGCCCCGAGTCCCCGGGCCGCCGGCGCGCCTTGTTGACGCCGCGGAGCAGCCGGCGGGCCGGGCCGATCAGCCACTCCGGGTGCTGGGCCACCAGGCGCACCAGGAACGCGACGGCCAGCGCGCCGGCCATGTAGCAGAGCAACGTCCGCCAGCTGCCGGTGCTGCGGGTCAGGATGCCGAAGACGGCACCGATCACGACCAGGGCGCCCGCCGACAACACCCCGCTGAGGGCGATGCACCAGGAGGCGACCGCGGAGGAGGCGCCGTAGCGGCGCAAGGTCCGGAAGTTGAAGGCGGTGGAGAAGACCGGGCCGCCGGGCAACGTCGCGCTCAGTGAGTGGGCCGCGTACGCCAGGGCTACGTGCCGGCGTACCGGGACGCTGGTGCCGGCGCCGCGCAGCAGCGCCTGCTGCATCCGGGCGTAGGTGCCCATCGAGGCGATCTCGGCGACGACCGCGCCGGCGACCCAGTTCCAGGCCGGGGTACGCAGCTGGTGCACCGCCCCGGCCAGCGACGACCACCCGATCACCAGCTCGGTGCCGAGAATGAGCACGACGACGGCTACGACGGCCGGTGTGCGGCGCCACCAGGCCGGCGGTGCGGTCTCCTGCGAAACGGCCATCGCCGCTCATCGTCGCACCATCCGTGCCGGCCGGCACGGCGTTCAGCGGGTGTAGGCCACCAGCGAGAGGCCCTCCAGCGCGGCCGGCTCGCGGGCCCGCAGGAGCAGGGTGAAGTCCGGGGCGAACAGGGACAGCTTGCGTCTGCCGTCGTGGTACGAGCGGACCAGCAGGTTGCCGGCCGGGTCGAAGACGGCGCCGATGATCCGGCCGGAGACCGGCAGGTCGACGATGTCGCCGGTCACCGTGTCCAGCACCGCGTCGGCGGGCGCCGCGGCCGAGTCCGTCCTGCCGGCCGGATTCGTGGTGTTCTGCTCCAGGTGCACGGTCACGAGGTCACCGGTGGCGTCGACACTCACCGGGCGGCAGGCGGCGCGGCCGGCCGTGTCATCGCTCTCGGGCACGGGCGTGCCGGACTGCGCGTTCGCCTCCGCGACCTCCAGCCCGCAGCCGGCGGTGGCGTAGACCAGCGTGGAGCCGTCGCCGGACCAGCGGAAATGCTGCCCGTCCAGGCCGCTGGGCAGTGGGTTCAGGGCGCCCGTGGCCACGTCCAGCACGGCCGGCTCGGTGGCGTCGATGAGCAGCTGGGCGCCGTCCGGGGACCACGCCGGGGCCTGCGTCGCCGAGGTTGTCCCCGTGTACGCCTGCTGCGGCTCGCCGCCACCGGTGTCCACCACCATGAGACTGCCGTCGGCCACGTAGGCCACCCGGGCCCCGTCGGGGGAGACGCCGACCGTCGCGTACGGCTTCGAGAGCACCGTCTCCGGCTGATCTCCCGGGGTCAGCCGGACCAGCCGGCCCTCGTCGCCGGTGTCCGCGTAGAAGACGTGGCCGGGCAGGTCGGCGATGGACGTCGAGCGCGGGCTGCTCGTGGTGCGCGCCGGACGCGGCCGGTCGGGCCGGCTCTGGCGCCGGGGCGCCTTGGTCTGGTCGGCCGCCGCGGTGCTCCTGTCCTCAGTCGCGGCCGGGACCGGGCCCGAGGACGCGAGTGGCGGACCGGCCACCGGCGCCACTGGCTGCGGACCGGAGCGGGGCAGCTGCCACAGACCGCTGCCCAGCAACGCGAGGGCCACCACCGCGGCCGTCGTGCCCACCGCGGCCTCCCGGCGGCCCAGCCGGCGTGAGCGGGCCAGCGAGCGTTCGTACAGGTCGGCGGGCGCGACGGCGTCGGCCAGCTCGCGCAGCTCGTCGCGCAACGGATCGGGCCCGGTCATCGGCCGGCCTCGTGCACGTCGGCCAGGACCCGCAGGTCGGGCACCAGCGTGCGGAGCTTGTCGAGCGCGCGGCCGCACTGGGTCTTGACCGTGCTGACCGAGATGCCGAGCATCTGCGCCGCCTCGGCCTCGGTGTGGTCCTCGAAGTAGCGCAGCACGATCACCGCGCGCTGTTTCGGGCTGAGCGAGAGCAGCGCCCGTTGCAGGGTGACCCGACGGACCGCGGCCTCGGCCGGGTCGTCGGTGCTGCCGGCGTGGCGTTCCAGGTCGTCGCCGGGCAGGGACTCGGCGACCTTCGGCCGCCGCCAGAGGGAGACCTGGGCGTGATACATGACCTTGCGGGCGTACGCCTCGGCGTTGCTCGGCTTCTCCAGCCGGGACCAGGCGCGGTGGGTGCGGGCCAGCGCCTCCTGCACGAGGTCCTCGGCGAGGTGCTGGTCGCCGGTCAGCAGGAAGGCCGAGCGCAGCAGGGCATGGGACCGCTCACGAACGAAATCCGCGTAGGCAGAGTCGCGCGCGTCGTCCATCCCCAGCTGTCCGATCGGCGTCCGGAAGGAGTCGTGAGCGTACAGCGGCTGGTCAATGGCCGCGTCAGTGCTCACTTCTCGTCTCCGAACCCGGTTTCTCCGCGGTGTGCCCCGGTGGCCGCGCCAGCCGATGCCCCCCGTTGCCACCGGCGCCGGCTCACGCGCGTACGCCAGGAAGGACGCGCGAACGGCGTGCTGCGGGTGACAGTACGTTCGGCTGATTTCGTCGTGGCCGAACGGCCAGCGAGTTCCGGTGGTATCGCCTTCTCAGGAAGCATTCAGCCGGACTTGTTAGCTTCTGCCCGACCTGACCGTCGGTGGATGAGGGGTGTTCGTGGGCTTCAAGAAGATGCTGGGTGCCTTCGGTGTGGGTGGGCCGAGTGTCGACACCGTGCTGGCCGAGCCGTCCGGGCGTCCCGGCGGCACGCTCACCGGAACGGTCAATGTGGTCGGTGGCAGCCATGACGTCGAGATCGAGCACATCACCCTGGGACTGGTCACCCGGGTCGAGGTCGAGGGCGGCCAGGGCGAGTACGGCGCCACCGGCGAGTTCCACCGCCTCGGGGTGAGCGGGCCGTTGCGCCTGGCCGAGAAGCAGGAGCTGTCGCTGCCGTTCCAGCTCGTGCTGCCGTGGGAGACGCCGATCACCGCCGTCTACGGTCAGCACCTGCGCGGCATGACGATGGGTGTACGCACCGAGGTGGCCATCGCCCGGGCCGTCGACAAGGGGGACCTGGACCCGATCGCCGTGCACCCGCTGCCGCTGCAGGAGCGCATCCTGGACGCGTTCGCCCGGCTCGGCTTCCAGTTCAAGCAGGCCGACCTGGAGTACGGCCGGATCGCCGGCGTGCAGCAGAGCCTGCCGTTCTACCAGGAGATCGAATACTACCCGCCGGCCCAGTACGCGCAGGGCATCAACGAGGTCGAGCTCACCTTCGTGACGAACCCGCACACCGTCGAGGTGGTGCTGGAGTTCGACAAGCGCGGCGGCATGTTCAGTGGCGGGCACGACGCGTACGGCCGCTACACCGTCCCGCACGCCGACGCGGACACCGCCGACTGGGTGCAGGTCGTCGACGGCTGGGTGCGCGAGGCCGTCACTCAGCACCAGAGCTACGGCGTTCCCGCGTACGGCGGCGGCCACGGTCACGGCGGCCACGGGCGTGGTCACGGCTCCGGGGCGGGCGGCATGGTGGCCGGCGTCGCGGGTGGCCTGGCCGCCGGCTACCTGGCCGGCGAGGTCATCGAAGAGGTCTTCGAGGACGACGGCGGCGGCGAGGAGTAGTCCTACCGGCGACCCTCGCGGGCGCGGGCCTCGGTGGCCGCGACCGCGTCCGTGAGGGTCCGCGCGGTGTCGATCAGCGGCACGTGGCTGAACGCCTGCGGGAAGTTGCCGACCAGCCGGCCGGCCTCGGTGTCGTACTCCTCGGAGAGCAGTCCGACGTCGTTGCGCAGCGCCAGCAACCGTTCGAAGACCTCGCGCGCCTCGTCGTGCCGGCCCATCAGCGCGTAGTTGTCGGCCAGCCAGAACGTGCAGGCCAGGAACGCGCCCTCGCCCGGCGGCAGGCCGTCCACATCAGTGTCCGGGTGCTGGGTGTAGCGCTGCACGAAGCCGTCCTTGAGCAGGTGCTTCTCGATCGCCGCAACCGTGCCGGCGACCCGCTCGTCGTCCGCCGGCAGGAAGCCGACCAGCGGCACCATGAGCAGGGCGGCGTCCAGCTCCTCGGAGCCGTAGAACTGGGTGAACGTGCGGCGCGCGGGGTCGTAGCCCTTCTGCAGGATGTCGGCGCGGATGGCGTCGCGCAGCTCGGTCCATTCGTCCACCGGACCGTCCAGGTCGAACTCCTCGACCGCCTTCACCGCGCGGTCGGCGGCCACCCAGGCCATCAGCTTGGAGTGCACGAACTGTTTGGGGCCGCCACGGACCTCCCAGATGCCCTCGTCCGGCTCGGTCCAGTGCTGCCGTACGAAGTCCATCAGCTTGACCTGGAGTCCCCAGGCCGGGTCGTCGGCCTTGAGCCCGGCCCGCCGGCCCTGGTGCAGCGCGTCCATGACCTCGCCGTACACGTCGAGCTGGAACTGCTCGGCGGCCGCGTTGCCGATCCGCACCGGGTTGCCGTCGTAACCGGTCAGCCATTCCGCGCGGTACTCGTCGAGGCGGCGTTCGCCGGCCACGCCGTACATGATCTGGAGCTCGGCCGGATCGCCCGCGATCGCCCGCAGCAGCCATTTGCGCCAGGCCTTGGCCTCACTCTGGAAGCCGGAGTAGAGCAGCGACTGCAGGGTGATGGTCGCGTCGCGCAGCCAGCAGAAGCGGTAGTCCCAGTTGCGGACGCCGCCGAGCTTCTCGGGCAGCGAGGTGGTCGCGGCGGCGACGATGCCGCCGGTCGGCGCGTAGGTCAGCGCCTTGAGGGTGAGCAGCGACCGGACCACCGCGTCGCGCCACTCGCCCTCGTAGGTGCAGGCGGAGACCCAGCCGCGCCAGTAGCCCTCGGTGGCGCCGAGCTCCTCGACCGGGTCGACCGGCTCGGGCGGCGACAGGTGCGAGGGCCGCCAGGTCAGCACGAACGGGGTCCGGTCGCCGGCCGCGACGGTGAAGTCGGCGCGGGTGGCCAGATTCTCACCGTGGGTCTCGACCGGCGTACGCAGCCAGACCGCGTCCGGCCCGGCCACCGCGACCAGGTCACCCTGCTCCCGGTAGACCCAGGGGACCACGTGCCCGTAGTCGAAGCGCAGCCGTAGCCGCATGGTCATCGGCACCTGCCCGCGGACCCCCTCGACGATGCGGATCAGGTCCGGCGCCTCGCCGCGTGGCGGCATGAAGTCGACGAGCCGGACCACACCCTCGTCGGTCTCGAACTCGGTCTCCAGCACCAGCGTCTCGCTGCGGTAGCGGCGCCGCACCGAGCGGACCTCGCCGGCCGGGGCGATCGTCCAGTGCCCGTTCTCCTCGCTGCCCAGCAGGGCGGCGAAGATGGCGCCGGAGTCGAACCGGGGCACGCACAGCCAGTCGATCGAGCCGTTGCGCCCGACCAGCGCGGCGGTCTGGGTGTCGGCGATGATCGCGTAGTCCTCGATCGGCAGGGCCATCTCCTGCCCATACCCGAAGTGGCGGCGTCTCTACCCAGCCGACGGTCCGTTCCTCAAGGGATCAACCGGTCGGCGGTGATGGTCAGGAGCGCCTGACCGCTGGGGTCTCCGGCTGCTCGGCCGCAGTGAGCAGCCGGACGACCTGATCGACGTAGCGGCGCCGGTCCGCCTCTTCCCGGGGCAGCGATCCGGACGCGACGTGGGCCATCTGCGCGTAACCCAGGTACGCGGTGACCGCGAGCAGTCCGCGGCGCCGGGCTTCCGCGGCCGGCCAGCCGAGCGCGGCGAACAGGCCCGCGGTGTACGCCACCCGCCGCTCGGTGACCCGGGCGAGCACCGGGGCGACGTGCGGGTGGCCGGCGGTGGCCAGCATCGCCAGCTCGATGGAACCGTCCTCCGGCCGCACGGTGGAGTTCAGGACGAGGCCGATGAGCAGCCGGAGCCGGTCCAGCGGGTCGGGTTCGGCGTCGACCAGGCCGATGACGGCCTCGGTGTGATCACGCTCCCACCGCAGCACGGCCGCCTCGATCAACGCGTCCCGGTTGGCGAAGTGCCAGTAGAAGCTGCCCTTGGTGGCGCCGAGCCGGGCCGCGAGGGGCTCCACCGCGACCGCCGCGAGGCCGCCGCCGGCCATCGCCTCCAGGGCCGCCGAGGTCCAGTCGTCGGCAGTCAGCCGGGGTGCCGTCCGCCTTCGGGCACTGCCCTTGACGCGTTGCTCACTCACCACTGTACGGTAGCGTATGGAAAACATACGGTACCGTATGGAGGCGACGATGGCGGCCATGGTGCACAACATCCACGAGCGGGAGCTTCCGGTCGGAGCGGCCGAGGTGGGCCGGCTGGTGGGCCGGATCGGCGCGGCCGACGACCCGCTCTGGCCCGTGCCGGCCTGGGCTCCGGTGCGGTTCGACCGGCCGCTCGCGGTCGGCGCCGACGGTGGGCACGGTCCCGTTCGCTATCACGTCACCGGCTATGAGCCGGGCCGGCGGATCGAGCTCACCTTCCACCCGCGGACCGGCCTGATCGGCACCCACACCCTGGAGGTGGAGCAGCACGGCCCGCACGCCTGCGTGCTGCGGCACCGGCTGAGCGCCCGGCCGGTCGGCCGCATGCGCCTGCTCTGGCCGGCTCTGGTCCGGGTCTGCCACGACACCGTCATCGAGCACCTGCTCGACAATGCGGAACGCGCCGTGACCGGCACGGTCGCCCACCCGGTGCGCTACCCGTGGCGGGCCCGGCTCGCCGTCGGCATGGAGAGCACCCGGGTCCGCGGCGTGCCGGTTCCCGCCGCCGCGACCCTGCTGCACGGCTCGGTCGACCGTCCCGACCTGGCCGACGCCTTCGCGCTGCGGGTGCCACCCGGCACCACCACCGACCCGCAGGACTGGGCGGATGCGGTCTTCCGCGACCCGCCCCGGATCGTGGTCGCGCTGCTGCACCTGCGCAATCGGCTGGTCGCCCCCCTCGGCATCGAGCAGGGCGACGCCTCGGCCTTCGACACCATCACCCGCAACGAGCGCGAGGTCGTGCTCGGCACCGACGCCGGCCACCTGGACTTCCGGGCCGGAGTCCTGGTCGAGCCGGACGCCGGCGGCACGACGATCACCGTGGCGACCCTGGCCGCGACCCGCTCCCGCGCCGGCCGGGCCTACCTCGCTGTCGTACGGCTGGTGCACCCGCTGGTGGTCCGGGCGATGCTGCGCCACGCCGGCCGCACCACCGTCGCCCCGTGGCGGTCCACAGCTGTCGCCTAGCGTGGACCCGGTACAGGTCCCCACGGAAGGACTCGTCATGGCTCGACCCCGGATCGTCATCGTGGGAGCCGGCTTCGCCGGTTTCCAGGCCGCCCGCACGCTGTCCAAGCTCTCCCGCGGCGCCGCTGAGATCGTCATCGTCAACCCCACCGACTACTTCCTCTACCTGCCGCTGCTGCCCGAGGTGGCCGCCGGGATCCTGGAGCCGCGGCGGGTCTCCGTCTCGCTGGCCGCCACCCTGCCCGGGGTCAAGGTGGTCCTCGGCGAGGTGGACGGCTTCGACTTCGACGGCCGCACGGTCTCCTACGCCGATCCCGAGGGCGGCAAGGGCAGTCTCGGCTACCACCGGCTGGTCATCGCCGCCGGCAGCGTCAACAAGCTGCTCCCGGTGCCCGGCGTCACCGAGTACGCGCACGGCTTCCGCGGCATCCCGGAGGCGCTGTACCTGCGCGACCACATCACCCGGCAGATCGAGATGGCCGACAACAGCACGGACGAGGCCGAGCGGGCGGCCCGGTCCACCTTCGTCGTGGTCGGCGCCGGCTACACCGGTACGGAGGTGGCCGCCCAGGGAGTGCTGTTCACCGAGGCGCTGACCAGGCACCGCGACAACCTCAAGGGCCGGCCCCGCTGGCTGCTGATCGACACGGCCGATCGGGTGCTGCCCAGCCTCGACACCCGACTGGCCACCGCCGCCGACCGGGTGCTGCGCGAGCGTGGCGTCGAGGTGCTGCTCAAGAGCTCGGTCCAGCAGGCGACCGAGAACGGCGTACGGCTCAGCGACGGCTCGTTCGTCCCGACCCGCTCGCTGATCTGGTGTGTCGGCGTACGCCCGGACCCGCTGGTCGCCGACATCGGGCTGCCGACCGCGCACGGCCGCCTGGTGGTCGACGAGTTCCTCAACGTGCCGGGGCATCCGGAGGTCTACGCCTGCGGGGACGCCGCGGCGGTGCCCGACCTGACCCGGCCCGGGGAAATCACCGGGATGACCGCCCAGCACGCCACCCGGCAGGGCGCCATGGTCGCGAAAAATATCGCCGCCTCGTACGGCCGGGGCCGGCGCCGCGCGTACAAGCACCACGACCTCGGCTTCGTGGTGGACCTCGGCGGGCTGGACTCGGCGGCCAACCCGCTCGGCGTGCCGCTGTCCGGTTTCCCCGCCAAGGTGGTCACCCGGGGCTACCACCTGCTGTCGATGCCGGGCAACAGGGTGCGGGTGGCCGCGGACTGGCTGCTCGACGCCGTCCTCCCCAAGCAGGGCGTCCAGCTCGGACTGGTGGCGGCGGGGGCGGTGCCCCTGGACAGCGCGTTCCCGCAGGCGATGCCGGACACGGGGGTCACCGCGGAGTCCAAACCCTCCTGAGCAGGGTGCGAGTCGCGTCTCATTTCCCAGCTCAGCAGCCTGTCGGGGGAGTGGATCTCAGTAGTGTCGGTGTGCGGGCCGGTCCGGGACGGCGTCCTGGCCGGCTCCGCATATGCGAAAGGATCGACTGATGTCCGCTGCCGCAGAAGCGTCAGACGTGCGGCCGGAGCACGCTCCCCCGCTGCACCCCCGGCGCTGGGCCGCGCTCGGCGTGATCGCCATCTCCCAGCTCATGGTCGTGCTCGACGCCACCATCGTGAACATCGCCCTGCCCAGCGCCCGGGTCGACCTGGGCATCACCGTGGCCGACCAGCAGTGGGTCATCACGGCCTACACGCTGGCCTTCGGCGGGCTGCTGCTGCTCGGTGGCCGGATCGCCGACTACTGGGGCCGCAAGCGCACGTTCATGGTCGGTGCCGTCGGCTTCGCGGTCGCGTCCGCGATCGGCGGCCTCGCCACCACGGGTCCGCTGCTGTTCGGCGCCCGGGCCCTGCAGGGTGCCTTCGGCGCGCTGCTCGCCCCGGCCTCGCTGGCGCTGCTCACCGTGCTGTTCACCGAGGCCCGGGAGCGGGCCAAGGCCTTCGCGGTCTACGGCGCCATCGCCGGCGGTGGCTCGGCGGTCGGTCTGCTGCTCGGCGGCGTGCTGACCGAGTACGCGAGCTGGCGCTGGTGCCTGCTCGTCAACATCCCGATCGCGCTGCTGGCCCTGTTCCTGGCGATCCCGCTGGTGCCGGAGAGCAAGTCCGACGGCGACACCTCGTACGACGTGCCCGGCGCGATCGTCGTCACCCTCGGCCTGACCTCGCTGGTCTACGGCTTCACCCAGGCGGCCAAGCCGGACAAGGGCTGGGACTCCGGCACCACGTGGGGCTTCCTCGGCGCCGGCCTGCTGCTGCTGGTGATCTTCGTGCTGATCGAGCGGTCCAGCCGGAACCCGCTGCTCCCGCTGCGCATCGTGCTCGACCGCAACCGCGGCGGCGCCTACCTGACCTCGATGCTGGTCGGCGCGGGCCTGTTCGGCGCCTTCCTGTTCCTGACGCTGTTCCTGCAGAACGTGCTCGGCTACACCCCGCTGGAGGCGGGCTTCGCCTCGCTGCCGACCACGGTCGGCGTGCTGATCTCGGCCACCGTGGCGTCGAACCTGCTGCCCCGGATCGGTCCGAAGGTCCTGATGCTGATCGGTCCGGTGCTCGCCGCGGCCGGCATGATCTCGCTGCGCTTCATCGACCTGGACACGTCCTTCTGGGCCCACCTGATGCCGGCGCAGCTGCTGCTCGGCCTGGGCCTGGGCTTCACGTTCGTGCCGCTGTCCAGCCTCGCGCTGGTCGGCGTGCCGGACCACGACGCCGGCGCGGCCAGCGCGGCGCTGAACGCGACCCAGCAGGTCGGCGGCTCACTCGGCACCGCCCTGCTGAACACGATCGCCACCAGCGCCATCACGGCCTACATCGCGAGCCACCTCACCGCCGGGCAGCCGCCCTCGCAGCGGGTGCAGCTGGAGGCGCAAGTGGACGGCTATGCCGACGCGTTCACCTGGGCGGCCGGGCTGATCCTGCTCGCCGGCATCATCACCGCGGTCTTGATCAAGGTCGGCAAGGAAGACCTGCCGACCGGCGAGGCCGCGGTCCACGTCGGCTGAAAGCAGTCCGGCCGGACCAGGCCCACGACCCGCCCCGGCCGCTCACGGCCGGGGCGGTCTGCGGTTACGGGCCGGAATTAGTCCGAAAAGTCACCATGATCGGCCGACCGTCGTAGGCGGTTGACCGACCCAGCAAATGGTTCACAAGTAATAATTCGGACATGCGATCTCGTTCTCTCGTCGTCCCCGCGGTTCTCGCCGGCCTGCTCGCCGGCTCCGTGCCGGACGCGGCCTCGGCCCATGAGCAGGTCGGCACGCCCTCCGCCACGGTGGCGGCGGCCCGTACCGCGGCGGACGCGGCGACGGTGAGCAGGGCGGCCACCGGGGGGACCCTGGTCGCGCGGTACGGCTTCGACGGCGGCCGGGCCACCTCGATCACCGACGAATCCGGGCACGGCCACACCCTCAGGCTGATCACCGGCAACGGCGGTACCGTGAGCATGGTCCGGCGCGGCCAGGGCCACGCGCTGCGCTTCCCGGGCAAGTGCACCGGCAAGAAGCGGTGCCCGCACGCCGCGCTGCAGAGCCCCAGCGCGGCGAACCTCAACCCGGGCACCAGACCGATCTCGTACGGCGCCAGGGTGCTGCTGTCGCCCAGCCAGACCAGCAAGGGCCAGAACGTCGTGCAGAAGGGCTACTCGGCCACCAGCAGCCAGTACAAGCTGCAGGTGGACGGAGCGGCCGGCCGGGCGAGCTGTGTGCTGGTCGGCGCCCGCCCCGGCATCAAGCTCGTGACCAGCACGGTCTCGGTCGCCGACGGCACGTGGCACGTGGTGGAGTGCCGGCGTACGGCGACCGCCCTGACGGTGCTCGTGGACGGTGCGGTCCGGGGGAACCGGGCCATCGCGGCCGGCCTGTCGGTGGCCAACGACCGTCCGCTGAGCATCGGCGGCAAGGGTGCCTACTCCGACAACGACCAGTTCCAGGGCACGCTGGACGACGTCTGGGTGCGGATCGGCTAGCTGCCCCGCAGGCCGGCGGCCATCGCCCCGACCAGCTGGGCGTCCGCGGTGTCCCCGGAGAGCTCCCAGGCGAACGCGCCGCCGAGGCCGTGGCTGCGGGCGTACGCCATCTTGGTCCTGAGGGTCTCCGGGGTGTCGTAGCTCCACCACTGGCCGCGGCAGAGCGCGTACGCCGTCCCGCCGGCCGTGCCGGTCGGCGGGCAGGTCCGGCGCAGCACCGCGTAGTCCTCGATGCCCTTCTCGTTGCTGCCCGGCGCCGGGCCGGTCGCCCGGCCGCCCGGCGCCGCGACGCTGACCCCGGCCCAGCCACGGCCGTAGAAACCCACGCCCAGCAGCACCTTCCGGGCCGGGATGCCCAGGGAGATCAGCTTGCTGATCGCGGCGTCGGTGGTCGAGGTGGCGCGCGGGATGCCCGGGTACGCGGTGAGCGGCGAATGCGGCGCCGTCGGTCCCGGCCCGCCGCCGGTGCCGAAGAAGTCGTAGGTCATGGCGCTGAGCCAGTCGGCATCGCGTGCCGCCGCGGCGTAGTCGGTGGCCGCCAGCTTGCCCGGGTCACCCGGCACCGCCGCGGTGATGAGCGCCTTCGGACCCAGCTCCGCGCGCAGTGCCCCGATCAGCCCGGCCAGGGCTCCCGGCCCGCTCTTGTCGCAGACCAGCCCGCAGGCGTTGGGGTATTCCCAGTCGATGTCGATGCCGTCGAAGACGTCAGCCCAGCGGGAGTCCGTGAGCAACGCCCGGCAGGACTCGGCGAACGCGCGCGGATCAGCGGCGGCCCCGGTGAAGCCCTTCGAGCCGGTCCAGCCGCCGAACGACCAGATCACCCGGAGCCCGGGATGGCGGGCCTTGAGCTTGCGGAGCTGGCCGAAGTTGCCGCGCAGGCCCTGACCCGGGGCGTCGGCCACCCCGTCGACGCTGTCCGCCGCCGCGATGGGCTTCTCGTGGTCGGCCCACTTGTCGCTGGTGCGGCAGCCGCCGTCGGTGACCTTGCCGAATGCGTACACCAGATGGGTGAGCCCGGCGGCCGCGCCGCTCGCCTCGACGTTGCGCACCTGGAAGTTGCGGCCGTAGACACCCCAGTCGGTGAAGTAACCGACGACGCGCTGGCCGGCCGGGGCCGGCGATGGCGCCGGCTTCACCGGCGCGGGCGAGTCGCAGGCCCCGGTCAGCAGCAGCGCTGCCGCCAGGACGACGGGTACGACCCGCATGCGGGCCTCCCCAGTCCCTCGCCGAGCCCCGAACCTATCGCGACGGCGACGGCGCCGGGCCGCCCGTTAACCCGATCGTGTACTCCTCGATCGTGTAGCAGGCCTCGTCGTCCACGGCGTCCCGGGATGTGTCGATCTTGATCCGGGTGGGATGGCCATCAGTGCTGTCCCGCTCGACCTCCACCACGTCGGCGCCGTCCCGGCGCGCTGCCTCCGCCTCGGCCTCCAGCTGCCGCAGCGTCGGGACCAGATCGGCGATGCGCAACATGAGCGCCCGCCGCGCGCTGTCGTCGAGACCCTCGGTGCGGACCACCTTGTCGTCCTGCACGGTCACCCGGAACCGGCCGATGAGCGCCCGCTCGCCGCACTGGGAGTCGAGAACGAAGCCGTACTTGGCCGGCGGGGTCCAGGTGGCGGCGGCCGGCTCCGGCGTGCCGCCGGCTTGCTGGCCGGCGCAACCGCCGGTGAGGGCGAGCAGCAGCATGGTGGGCAGAACCGTCTTGACGCGCACAGAGTCCTCCACGGAAGTCGACGCTGTCCGGTACGACGGGCCGGCCGGGTGACCGGTTCCGCCCGCCGCGCGAGTGGCGTTCGCTACGTGGGGAACCGCAGCCGCACGCCTTGTGCGATCGTTTTCGGGTGGCCGTAAGCACAGGGGGCAGCCCACGGGATCCGGTGCCGGTTCCCGGTGCCCGGAACCGCCGGGCGGAACTGCGCGCCCTGTTCGCCTGGCCCCGGGTCATCGACCGGGCCCGGGCCGTCTTCCGCAGCGCGCTCACCACTTTCGTCGTGCTCACCTTCACCCTGTGGCTGATGCCCGGGGTCCGCAGCACGGACGTCATCGACACCCTCGGCCTGGTGCTGCTGGTCGCCGCCGTCGGCGCGGTGCTGCGCCCGCTGCTGCTCGCCGGTGTCGTCGCGCTGGGCGGCTGGGGAGCCATGCTGCTCGGCGTCACCGCCCAGGTGATCGTGATGGCGGTCGCCCTGGAGCTGGACCCGTCCAAGCGGCTCAGCGGCTGGCCCACGGTCGGCGTCGCGGCGCTGCTGGCGGTGGTCTGCGCGGCGATCCTGGACTGGATGGCCGACAGCGGCACCGAGGACACCTTCGTCAAGGAGGCCCGCCGGCTCATGCGCGGCATCCGGCGGCGCCAGGCCCGGCAGGGCGGCGGCCGGCTGCTCAGCCTGCGCCGGCCGCAGCAGGGCACCGAGCCCGGCCTGCTGATGGTGCAGCTCGACGGGGTGAGCGAGCCGGTGCTGCGCTGGGCCGTACGCGCCGGCAACCTGCCCACCATCGGATGCTGGCTGCGCACCGGCACCCACGCCATGCGCGGCTGGCACACCGGCCTGCCGTCGACCACCCCGGCGGCGCAGGCCGGCATCCTGCACGGCGCCTCCCGGCAGATCCCGGCCTTCCGCTGGTACGAGAAGGCGACCGGCCGGCTGATGGTGTCCAACCGCCCCCGCGACGCGGCGGTCATCGAACCGCGGCTCTCCGACGGCCGGGGACTGCTGCGCGACGGCGGCGTCAGCATCGGCAACGCGTTCTCCGGCGACGCCACGATCAGCCTGCTCACCGTCAGCCACGCCGCGCTGCCCGGCCGCTCGGCCCGGGGCTGGGCCGCCTTCATGGCCAGCCCGTTCGGCTTCACCCGGGCGCTCGTGCTCGGCGTCGGCGAGGTCTTCACCGAGCTGCACCAGGCCCGGCTCCAGCGCCGCCGCAACCTGCAGCCCCGGGTGAGCCGGTCCGGCGCGTTCCTGGCGCTGCGGCCCGCCTCGATGCTGCTGCGCGACGTCAACGTGTCGCTGATCGCCGAGCAGATGGCCCGCGGTGCCCCGGCCGTCTACTGCGACCTGGTCGACTACGACGAGGTGGCCCACCACGCCGGCCCGGCCCGCCCCGAATCGATGCGGCAGCTGGAAAGCCTGGACCGGATGCTCGGCGTGATCGAACGGCTGGAGCCCGAGGCGGCCCGGAAGTATCAGATCGTCGTGCTCTCCGACCACGGCCAGAGCCAGGGCGCCACCTTCCGTCAGCGGCACGGGGAGACGCTGAAGCAGGCGGTCGCCCGCTTCTCCGCGTGCCCGGCCGACGCCCCCTCGACCCCGGCCGAGTCCGAGGCCACCGCGGAGCCCGGCTTTCCGCCGTCGCCGATCGCGCCGCTGCTCGTCGTCTCGTCCGGCAACCTGGCGCTGATCTACCTGACCCGGTTCCCGCAGCGGGTCGACCGGGCCGTCATCGATCGGGAGTATCCGCAGCTCATCCCCGGGCTGACCAGGCATCCGGGGGTCGGTCTGGTGATCGTGGACGACGGCGGGCCGGTGGCCGTCGGGGCCGCGGGCAGTCACCGGCTCGCCGACGGCACGGTGGAGGGCGTCGACCCGCTGCTGCCGTACGGGCCGCATGCCCGGGCCGACCTGCTGCGGCACCAGGAGGCCGAGCACATCGGCGACCTGGTGCTGATCAGCTCGGTCGACCCGGTCACCGACGAGGTGGCGGCCTTCGAGGAGCTCGTCGGCTCGCACGGCGGGCTGGGCGGCTGGCAGACCGAGGCGATGCTGGTGCACCCGGCCGAGTGGCAGATCACCCAGGGCGACCTGGTCGGCCCCGACGCCGTGCACCGGCAGCTCGTCGAGTGGCTGACGATGCTCGGACTGCGCACCCGGCCGGCGGCCCAGGGCGAGCTCGTCACCGGCGAAAAGCTCCAGCTGACCGACCTGGCCCCGCGTGGCGCGCAGCACGACGGCGCGGCGGCGCGACTTTCGCCCAGCCGCGACGGTTAAGCCTGTGTGCGTTTCTTCCAGTTCGTACGTAGTTCGCTGCGTACCACCTCCCGTCGTCTGCTGACCGTCGGCGCGGCTGCCGCCGTCGTCATCGCCTCCGGGGCGGCCCCGGTACGGGCGGTCAGCGCCAGCCCCGGCAAGGCCCCGCTGTTCAACGGCTCCGTGTACGCGGTCGCGTACCGCGGCAGCACCGTCTACGTCGGCGGCTCCTTCACCAGCGTCGGCTGGGGCGGACGCACCTACGACCGGCAACGGCTGGCGGCGTTCGATGCGTCGTCCGGCGCGCTGCTGAACTGGTCACCGGCCGCCGACGCCACCGTCCGGGCACTGGCCGTCAGTGGCACCTCCGTGTACGCCGGAGGTGACTTCCACCGCGTCTCCGGCTGGCGGCGCGACGCGCTGGCCCGGATCGACGCGACCTCCGGCGAGGTGGGCACGTTCTCGCACTCGGTGGCCGGGGCGCCGTACACCCTCGCGGCCGGCCACGGCCGGCTGTACGTCGGCGGCAGCTTCACCTCCATCGACGGCATCACGCGGTCCAACCTGGCCGCGTTCTCCCTGACCGGCGGCGGCCTCGACCGCGGCTGGCGGGCCGGCGCCGACGACTCCGTGCACGCCCTGACGCTGGCCGGCTCGCGGCTCTACGCCGGTGGCGCCTTCCACAAGATCAACGGGACGAGCGGGACGCTGCGGATCGCCGCGCTCTCGGCCACCAGCGGCATGGTGTTCAGCGCCTTCCGGCCCAACGCACCGGCGCAGGTCAACGCGCTGGCCACCGACGCGAACGGGGTCTACGCGGCCACCGGCGGCCAGGGCGGGAAGGTGCTCGCCTACTCCGCCGGCGGCACGGTCCGCTGGTCCCGTACCTTCGACGGCGACACCGTGGCGGTCGCGACGCTGGCCGGCATCGTCTACGTGGGCGGCCACTTCGACCGGGCCTGCCTGACCAACCGCAACGGCAACCAGGGCGCCTGCACGGACGGCGCGGTGAACCGGGTCAAACTCGCGGCGATCGACAGCCGGGGCGGCCTGACCCCGTGGGCCCCGCAGGCGAACGGGGTGATCGGCGTCCGCGCCCTGGCGGTGGACCGCCCGCAGAGCCGCATCGCCGCCGGCGGGGACTTCACCACGATCAACGGCCAGAACCGCAAACGCCTAACCTTTTTCTAGCAAGGACCACCGACCGCATCGAACCCCACCCGAAACGCCCGCCCGCACCCGGTGGCCCCTGACCGCAACCAAAGTCGGATTGCGCCCGTCGTTGTCGAGGGCGCCGAAATGACCAGGGGCCCTTTGCCGTAGTCATTTTCGGTGACCTCGACAACGACCTCGTGGGGCGCAATCCCCGCCGAGCGGAGCGAGGCCATCAAGCAGAGCACGATCACGACGTTGGGGACGCTGGCTGTCGACGGGCGGCCGGTGCGGGGTGAGCGGCTTGCCGCCCTGCTGCGGGAGCTGATCGGCGCCCGCGGACGCGTCGTCTCCACTGTGGCGCTGGTCGAGGCGGTCTGGCAGGGCGATCCTCCCGACGATGCGGCGGGGGCGTTGCAGGCCCTGATCTCCCGGGTACGGCGGCTCGGGGTGCCCGTGGACGCGGTCGCCGGTGGCTACCGGGTGCCGACCGACCGGGTGCAGGTAGACGCTGTCGCCGTACGCGTGCTGGTTGATCGGGCCCGGGCCGCGCTGAGCTCGGGTGATGCGGTGGCCGCGCGGGCCGTGGCCGATCAGGCCCGGGCTTTGTTCCCCGAGGTTCCGGACCCGGCCCCCGGGGACGGCCGGCTCTTCGCCGAGCTGGCCGCGGTGCGGGCCGAGGCCGCGCTGGCCGGCGCGGGTGCGTTCGACGAGGCCGACCTGCGGCGGCTGGTCGGGCAGGCACCGCCGGACGAGCCGGCCGCTGCCCTGCTGGTCAGGATGCTCGCCGCGCAGGGCCGGGACGCCGAGGCGCTGGAGGTGGTCGAGCAGCTCCGCACCGAGCTGGCCGACCGGTACGGCGCGGACCCCTCCCCGGTGCTCGCCGAGGCCCATCTGGCCCTGCTGCGTGGTGAGCTGGCGCCCCCCGGGACGCCCCGCCGGCCGGTGAGCGTGCTGCCGCGGGGCTGGCGGCGGTCGGCGACCGCGCTGGTCGGGCGGGAGCCCGAGGTGCTGGCCGTGACCGCCGCGCTGACCGAGGCACCGCTGGTGACGATCGTGGCCACCGGCGGGGCGGGCAAGACCCGGCTCGCCGCTGAGGTCGCCCGGCGCTCGGCCGGGCCGGTCCGGGTGGTCGAGCTGGCCGGCCTGCGCGCCCCGGACGAGGTGCTGCCGGCCGTGCTGGCCGTACTCGGCGGGGCGGACACTTCGGCCGCGCCCGGCATCACGCTGGAGCGGCGGGTGCTGAGCCCGCGGGACCGCCTGCGGGCCGTCGCCGCCGATCTCGACGGGCTGATCGTGCTCGACAACTGCGAGCACGTGCTGGACGCCGCGGCGGCAGTCGTCGCCGATCTGCTCGCGGCCACCGGTCCGGAGGTCGCGGTGCTGGCCACGAGCCGGGCGCCGCTCGCTCTCGTGGGTGAGGTCGTGCACCGGCTGGCGGCGTTGCCGGACCAGGAGGCGCTGCGGCTGCTGGAGACCCGGGCGCGGGCGGCCGGAGCCGTACCGGCCTGGGACCGGGACCGCGCGCTCGCCCTCTGTCACCACCTGGACAACCTGCCGCTGGCTCTGGAGCTGGCGGCGGCCCGGCTGCGGCACATGCCCATCGACGACGTGCTCGCCGGGCTGAGCGACCGGTTCGCGCTGCTCGACGACGCTCTGCGTGGCCTGCCCGAGCGGCACGCCAGCCTGTGGGCGATGGTCGACTGGAGCCGGGAGCTGCTCGGTCCCGACGCCCGTGAGCTGCTGCAACGCCTTGCGGTCATCCCGGCCGCGTTCACCGCCGAGATCGCCGCCGCGGTGGCCGGCCGCCCGGACGTCCGGCGGGCGCTGGCCGATCTCGTCGAGCAGTCACTGGTGAGCCTGGACGCGGAGAGCGGCAACCCGCGCTACCGGATGCTCGAGACGGTCCGCGAGTACGGCGAGGCCCGGCTCGGCGCCGACGCCCCGGCCGCCTCGGCCGGGCTGACGGACTGGGCCCGGGCCCGGTCGCTCAGCCTGACCTCGCGCTATGTGGGCCCCGGGCAGCTCGACGCCTTCGCCGAATGCGCCGCCGAGCAGGAGAACCTGCTGGCCGGCCTGCGCTTCGCCCTGGCTCACGACGACCAGCCGGCGGCCGTCGACATCGCCGCCGCGCTCTTTCACGTGTGGACCGTCCGCGGGCTCCACGTCGAGGTCAGCACCTGGGCCGGCGACCTGCTGAACCTGCACGACCCCGCGGCCCGCCGCCGGTCGGCCCTGATGCACGGCCGGTCCACCGGGCGGCCGTTGCCCGACGCCGACCGGCTGGCCTGGCTGTGCCTGGTCGTCGGGATCAACGCCGGCATCACCGGTCCGCCCCGGCTCATCGCGCTGGCCCGTCGCGTCCTCAAACGCCTGCTGGCCGAACGTCCCGGCGAGGTGTCGCCGCGGCAGCGGGTACTGGCGTCGGCGCTTCCGGCCTTCGACTCCTACAACCCGGAGCGCGGCCTGCGGAGTGCGGTGGAGCTGATCGACCACTCCGACCCGTACGTGCAGGCGCTGGGGTACTTCATCCGGGCGGCGATGCGGGAGAACGGGGGCATGGCGGAGGCCTCGGCCGAGGACGCCGAGCTGGCGTACCAGCGGTTCGAGGTGGCCGGCGACCACTGGGGGATGGCGATGGCCGCCCAGGCCGCCGGTCACTGGATCAGCGCCCGCGGCGACGCGCGGGCCGCCGAGTGGCTGGGCCGCAGCGTGCGGCACATGGAGCTGGTGGGTGCGACGCAGGACGCCCGGTCGATCCGGGTACTGCTGGATGTGCAGCAGGCGCTGGCCGGCGACCCCAACGCCGAGCATCGCCTGCGGGCGCTGGCGACCTCGGGCCAGGCCGACGACAACGACGCCGCCCAGGCGTACCTGGGTCTGGCCCACCTGGCCTGCCGGCGTGAGCGCTACGACGAGGCCCTGGCCTACGGCGACGCGGTCAGCCGGACCGTGGAGGCCTCCGCCGACCGTTCGCCGCAGATGCGGGTCGTCTGCCGGGTCGCGGTGGCGGTGCTGCGCGTACGGGTGGCGCAGGCGCGGCCGACCCCGGACGCCGACGCCGACGCGACGGCACTGTTGCGGCTGGCCCGGGACGAGACCCTGTCCGTCCACGACAATCCGCTGCTCGGCGTGTGGGCATTGGGCGGGGCCGAGCTCGCGGCCTTCCGCCGGGACGACGCGACCGCGCGCGATCTGTGGACCCTCGGGATGCGGATCGGCGCCAACGTCGGCAACCTGTTCCCGCCGGGGGAGGACGGTCGCCTGGACGCGGTCCTCGGCGGCGAGGCCGACCGCCGGAAGCTGCTGGCCGCGATCGCGCCGCGAACGGCGACGGCCATGAGCTCACGGATCCGCGAGCTCATGGCCGCCCTGCTGGCTTAGACCTTCTTCCGGTACGCCCGCAGCGCCAGCGGCATGAACACCACCACGAAGCCGGCGCACCAGGCGAGGGTCCACCACACGTGGTTGCCGATCGGCGAGCCGAGGAACAGGCCCCGGACCGCGCCGACCAGGTGGGTCAGCGGGTTCACGTCGACGAAGCCCTGCATCCAGCCCGGCAGCGTGCTGGTCCCGACGAACACGTTGGACGCGAAGCTCAGCGGCATGATCAGCGCGAACATCAGGCCCTGGACCGCGCCCGGGGTACGGACCTTCATCGACACGAACACCGGCAGCCAGCTCAGGCACAGCGCGAAGAGCACGGCCAGCGCGCAGCCCGCGACGGCGCTCAGCGGGTCGGTGGTGATCCGGAAGCCCATCACGTAGCCGATCGCCAGCGTGGAGAGCGTGACGATCACGTACCGGACGATGTCGCCGAGGACCGCGCCCAGCAGTGGCGCCGAGCGGGGCACCGGCAGCGACCGGAAGCGGTCGAAGATGCCCTTGGCGATGTCGGTGTTGAGGTTGACGCCGATCGCGATGCAGCCGGTCGCGATCGTCTGGGCCAGGATGCCGGGCAGCAGGAACTGCAGGTAGTCGTGGGTCGAACCGGCGACCGCGCCGCCGAAGACGTACACGAAGATGATCAAAAACAGCACCGGCTGCAGCGTCACGTCGATGAGCGCCTCGGGCGTCCGGGCTGTCTTGATCAGGCTGCGTTTGGCGAGCGCGAAGGAGTGCCGCGCGAGCCGGAACGGCCGCGGATGCGGTTGCACGGCCGCGGGCATGACCGGGCGGCTGGTCCGGGGGGCGTTGAGGGTCGTGGTCATACCGCCACCTCTTCCTTGATCGTGGTGGTTGTGGTGTCGTCGTCAGAGGCGGTGCGCCCGGTGAGGGTGAAGAAGACCTCGTCGAGGCTCGGCAGGTGCAGCGAGAGCTCGGTGACCGCCACACCCGCGGCGGCGAGCCGGGCGACTGCTTCGGTCAGCGCGCTGTCGTCGGTGACCGGCACGGCAAGCATGCCCTTGCGGATCTCGTCGGCCTGGGCTCCCGAGGACACCTCGGAGAGGATCGCGGCGGTCAGGTCGAGCTGCGTGGCGTCGGACGGGCGTACCTCCAGGGTCTGACCGCCGACCACCCGCTTGAGTCCTTCGGGGGTGTCGTGCGCGATGACCCGGCCGTGGTCGATCACCGTGATCGCGTCGGCCAGCGCATCCGCCTCCTCCAGGTACTGCGTGGTGAGCAGCACTGTGGAGCCCGCTGCCACCAGCGAGCGGACCACGTCCCACATGTCCTCGCGCTTGGCCGGGTCCAGCCCGGTGGTGGGCTCGTCCAGGAAGATCACGTCGGGCGAGCCGACCAGGCTCGCGGCCAGGTCGAGGCGCCGCCGCATGCCACCGGAATAGGTCTTGGCCTGGCGGCCGGCGGCGTCGGTCAGGTCGAACCAGTCGAGCAGCTCGGCGGCCCGCCGGCGGGCACCGGCCCGGCCCAGGTCGAGCAGCGTGCCGAAGAGCTCGAGGTTCTGCCGGCCGGTCAGGTCCTCGTCGACCGAGGCGTACTGGCCGGTCAGGCCGATCACCTGGCGGACCCGCTCGGCGTCGCGGACGACGTCGAAGCCGCTGATCCGGGCGCGGCCGGCATCGGGTGTGAGCAGGGTGGAGAGGATGCGGACGGCGGTGGTCTTGCCCGCGCCGTTGGGTCCCAGGACGCCGAGCACGGTCCCCCGGGGCACGGCGAGGTCGACGCCCTGCAGGGCTTTCGTCGACCCGAAGTGCTTGACGAGGCCCTCGGCCTCGATCACGAGATCAGCTGTCATGCCCCCAGGGTGCGCGGGCCCGCTGACACGGCACCGACACGGCGCCTACATGAGGTCCCGCTTGTCGAGCTGGCGCTGGATGACGTTCCAGTACCGGCCGGGCGCGACCCGGGCCAGCACGTCGGCCAGCTTGGCCACCCGGGTGATCACCAGGCGTGGCTTGCGGGCCTGGACGGCCGCCACGATCAGCATGGCCGCCTCCTCGGGCGGCAGGGTCAGCGCCTTGCGGGTGAACTCGGCGGCCTGCGCGGCCTGCTTGCCGTCCACGTCCGGGCCACTGAGCCGGGCGCTGGTGGCGATGTTGGTCTTGATGCCGCCGGGGTGCACCACCGTGACACCGACCTTGCCGGCCAGCTCGTGCCGCAACGCCTCGGAGAAGCCGCGCACGCCGTACTTGCTGGTCACGTAGGCGACCTGGGTCGGGGGTGCGATGAGGCCGAACAGGCTGGAGATGTTGACCACGTGGGCGCCCGGGCGGCTGAGCAGCTGCGGCAGGAACGCCTTGGTCGTGCGGATCACGGCGTGCAGGTTGATCTCCATCAACCAGTCGAAGTCCTTCATGCTGACCTGCTCGAACGTGCCGTTCAGGGCCACACCCGCGTTGTTGACCAGCAGGTCGGCGCCGCCGTGGCGCTCGGCGACCGCGGCGGCCAGATCGAGGCGGTCACCGCCGTCGGACAGGTCCACCACGTGGGTGCTGACCTGCTGCGCGCCCAGCTCGCGGGCCAGCGCGGCGACCCGCTCCAGGCCCTCGGCGTCCCGGTCCACCAGGGCGAGCACGGCCCGGCGCCGGGCCAGGTCGAGCGTGAGCGCGGCACCGATGCCGCTGGCCGCGCCTGTGATGACACACGTGCGCCCGGCGAATGCGAAGCGTTCCACGGTCATTCTCCCGTCCTGGTCCGGGCGAACATCATGTCACCGTCGTCGATCCGGCTCAGTCGCATCCGCGGCATATCGAGGAGATAGTTGTTGAGCATCCGCCAGGCCCGGCGGTCGCTCTGCCGGGGCAGCACGACGGCGGCGCGCCGGACGTAGCCGGAGGAGAGGTTCATCAGCGGCTCGCCGGTGTCGTGGGCGCCGGCGGGCAGCCGCGGGGTGGCGATGTCGATCCGGTGCCGGTCCAGGTAGTTGAGCAGCCGGCAGACGTACCGGGAGGTGAGATCGGCCCGCAGCGTCCAGGAGGCGTTGGTGTAGCCGACACACCAGGCCAGGTTGGGTACGCCGTCGAACATCATTCCCTTGTAGACGTGCAGCTCGTGGGAGTCGATCGGCCGGTCGTCGACACTGAGCGCGATCTCGCCGAACGCGACCATGGTGAGCCCGGTGGCAGTGACGATCACGTCGGCGGCCAGGTGCTCGCCGCCGGTCAGCCGGATCCCGTCCGGCGTGAACGCGTCGATCGTGGCGGTCACCACCGAGGCCCGGCCGGCCCGCATCGCCGCGAACAGGTCGCCGTCCGGCACCACGCAGAGCCGCTGGTCCCACGGGTCGTAACGGGGGACGAAATGCGGATCCACCGGTACGCCGGCCGGCAGCTGCTTGGCCACACCCGCCCGCAACGACTTCGCCACCCGGGCGGGCCAGCGCCGCGACGCCTGGAACAACGCCCAGGTCAGCAGGACGTTGCGGGCCCGGACCACCCGCGGGCCGACCACCCGGGCGCCGCCCTCCTTGGCCGGCAGCGAGAGCAGATAGCTGGGGGAGCGCTGCACCATCGTCACGTGCGCGGCCTGCTCCGCCATCGCCGGCACCAGCGTCACCGCGGTCGCGCCGCTGCCGATGACCACCACCCGTTTGCCGGCATAGTCGAGATCCTCGGGCCAGTGCTGCGGGTGCACGACCGCACCGGTGAAGCTCTCCCGGCCGGGGAAGTCGGCCTCGTAGCCGCTGTCGTAACGGTAGTAACCGGTGCAGACGTACAGGAAAGAACAGGTCCATATCTCGCCGGTGCCGGTCCGGACCGTCCAGCGGGCCTCAGCGGTCGACCAGGACGCGGCGACCACCCGCCGGCCGTAGTGGATGTGCTTGTCGATGCCGTACTCGGCGGCGGTTTCGCGCAGGTATTCCAGGATGGTGCCGCCGGCCGCGATGGCCTTCGGCTGCCGCCAGGGCCGGAACGGGTAGCCGAGGGTGAACATGTCGGAGTCGGACCGTACCCCCGGATAGCGGAACAGGTCCCAGGTCCCGCCGCTGGTCTCCCGGGCCTCGAGGATCGCGTAGCTTCGGCCCGGGCACTCGGTCTGCAGCCGGTAGGCCGCGCCGATGCCGGACAGCCCCGCGCCGATGACGAGGACCTCCCTGTGCTCACTCATCTGGCACCCCTCTGTGTCAAGCGTTGGTCATGAGCGGTGTTTTAGGCTGTGGTGTGGCGGGTCCGGGAAGTGACTTGTCCGAAGTGCCGGCCATGGGGATCGGGTCGGTCGCGCTGGATTTGAGAGTCGCCCCCAGGTGTCCTCCCGGGCCCGTCTCGAGCAGTCTTGCGTCGGCGGCCATCTGTTTGTAGACGACGTCGGAGAGTCGGCGTTTGAGTGCCCGCAGGGCTTCCATCGCGGTTTTGCCAGCGGCGAGTTTGCGCCGGTAGTAGCGGCGGCCTTCGGTGTCGTGTCGTAGCTGGACGATGGCCATGATGTGCTGGGCCCGGTTGATGCGCCGGTTCCCGGCCCGTGAGAGCCGGTGGCGGTTCTGGTCCCCGGAGGAGGCGTCGATCGGTGCGGTGCCGTTCCACGAGGCGAAATGGGCGCGGCTGGCGAAGCGGGTGATGTCGCCGATGTCGCCGAGCAGGCGGGCGGCGCCGGACGGGCCGATGCCGTGCAGGTTCTGCAGTCGGCTGCCGGTGCTGGCGACCAGGTCGGTCAGTTCGTGATTGGCGATTTTGATCTTCTTGTCGATCGTGACGAGTTCGTGGATCAGCTCTGAGGCCAGCCAGCGGCGGGTTTTGCCGACGACGTCGCGGGGGCGCACGGTGTTCAGTATCGCGCGGGCCTGTTGCGCGGACAGGAATTTCTTCGCGCCGCCGGGCACCAGTTCGAGCAGCAGGTGATGCAACCGGCTGACGACCTCGGTGCGGGTCCGGCCGAGTTGATCGCGGCGGTCGACCAGCAGCCGTAACGCCACCGTGGTGTCATCGACGCGACCGGCCGCAGACCGTTGGTGCGTAGGGCGACCACGGCGACGCTGCGGGCGTCGACCGGATCGGTCTTGCGGCCCTGGCCGGTGGCGAACACTCGTGCCCGGGCGGACAGTTTCGCCGGCACGTCGACCACGGTTTCGCCGTCGGCGACCAGCCGCTGAGCGACGTGACGGCCGATACCGGAGCATCCTTCGACAGCCCAGAACCGATCTGGGTGCCTACGGCCGGCGGTCAGCATCGCCTTGTAGCCGTCGCGGTCGGTCGCGAACCGGCCTTGTCCGACAGTCACTTCCCGGTCGTTGATGATCTCGATAGTGGCGGAACGCTTGTGCGGGTCCACGCCGATGATGACTGGCGCCATCTGGCTTTCCTTCCTCGAGCCGACGGTGGTGTCGGCTAGGAGGGCACCGCTACTTTGAGCTGGGCATACCCCTCTTGAGCCTCTCCGCGCCGCGGTGACCGGCAGAACGCACGCCAAATGAGAGCCACACCAACCTACGGTGGGCAGCCGAAAAGAGAGCGACTCCACCGGTCACCTCGACCATGCCTGGCCGGGCAGCGGTCGTGCCACCAGTAGATAAGTAGCCGATTATCGGGCCCGGGCTGAATTTATAGCCGAACGTGTCACCGCTCCGCACAAGAACCGAGCTGCGCACCGCTGACGGGACACCCGGCACGCGTTCAAGGAGTTCACCCGCACCGGGCCGTCGTCACATGCACGACCTCACGATCACCGAACTGCACGTACTATGCGCTCGCCGGCAATACCCCGGTGCTCGTGCACAATTGCCCATAGGGGTACAGGCCATATTCTGGTGGTCTCTCTATCGGAACGGGGACGATGTTTTCTTCCAGAACGCTGTCATCTTTGTGGGATGGGCTGACCGAACCCTTCGATCCTGCGCGCCCTTGGCGGTAGACCCAGTGGTGGCCGTGTCCGTCGTGCCGCGGGTCTACGTGGACCTGTCGCTGCAGTTGGTCGAGAAGCTGATCAGCCCGAGTGAGTTCATGACCCGCTTCTTGCGGGAGTTCAAGGCGGAGAAACGCTTTTTCGACGAGCGTGCCGATGAGGTGCTCGACTCCCTCTTCTACGCCGCTGAAGAGTTCGTGGAGGAGCCCTCGTCACGACCGGGCGTAGTTGGCGAGGCGGAACTGTTCGCGGCGGCGCGTGGCCTTCTCGAGTTTGTCGAGGACCAGGAGAGATCAGGGGACGACCAGCGACGAGGGTGGGCGCATTGCCTGGAGAAGACCGCGGCCGAATACCGCGGCCGTTCTCGCGGCTACGGCTAGGCTGCGCCTCGTGACTGCGCCTCGATCAGTTGGACCGACCGTCAACCACCAGGCGGTGCTCAGCCCGCTGACCGATGCGGCGATCTTCCTCGTCGCCACCGTGCGGGAAGGCGGCGAGACCGCCGTCCGCGACCTGCTCGAAGACCTGAGCGGCCTGCAGCGGTCCGTCGGCTTCCGGGTGCCCGCGGCCCAGCTCTCCTGCGTCGCCGGGATCGGCTCGCAGCTCTGGGACCGGCTGTTCGCCGGGCCGCGGCCCGCGCAGCTGCACCCGTTCCGGCAGTGGAAGGGTGCCCGGCACACCGCGCCCGCCACCCCGGGTGACCTGCTTTTCCATCTGCGGGCCGGGCAGGTCGATGTCTGCTTCGAGCTGGCCGCCAAGATCGGTGAGCAGTTGCGCGGCGTCGCTGACATCGTCGACGAGACGCACGGGTTCAAGTATTTCGACGAGCGGGACCTGCTCGGGTTCGTCGACGGCACGGAGAACCCCGTCGGCCCGGCCGCGTCCGCCGCGGTGCTGGTCGGGGACGAGGATCCGGCCTTCGCCGGCGGCAGCTACGTCATGGTGCAGAAGTATGTGCACGACATGACGGCGTGGAACGAGCTGACGGTCGAGCAGCAGGAGGCGGTGATCGGGCGGACCAAGCTCGACAACATCGAGCTCGCCGACAAGCCGGCGAACTCGCATGTCGCGCTCAACACCGTCGAGGCTCCGGATGGCACCGAGCTGAAGATCCTGCGGGACAACATGCCGTTCGGGTCGGTCGCGGCCGGGGAGTTCGGGACCTACTACATCGCGTACGCGGCCACCCCCGACGTGCCCGAGCTGATGCTGCGCCGGATGTTCCTCGGTGACCCGTACGGCAGCCACGACCGCATCCTGGACTTCTCGACGGCCCGTACCGGCTCGTTGTTCTTCGCCCCGACCGGCGACTTCCTCGACGACCTGCCGCCCGCCCCGGTCCCGGGCTGACGCGTCAGCGGATCAGCCGGGCTGCTTTCGCGGTCTTGCGGGCGGCCGTGCGCCGCGCGGACTGCGTGGCCTCGTCGGGCTTCTCCGGCGGCGGATCCGCGGCCGCACGCCGCGGTGACCGGGCCGACGGTGCGTCAGCGGCCGGGCGGGACGACGACGGTACGGCGGGAGCACGTTCCGGCGCAGCCTCGAGCTCTTTGCCGGCGGCCGGCTGAGCCGTGGCCCGGTCCTTCTCCTTCTCCCGGCGGACCAGCTCGGCCAGCACTTCCTTGTCGTACTTAGCTTCGGCCAGGTCGGCCTTGGCCCGGGCCTGTTCCGCCTTGGCGACGGCCTTCTTGCGTTCCTTGGCCAGCTCGGCGCGGCGCTTGCCGGCGGCCTTGAGGCTCCGCTTGAGCCGTTCGGCTTCCTCGGCGGCGCGACGCAGGGCCCCTTGCTGTTGCTCGGTCAGGCTCGAGAGGGTCTCGAGCTGCCGGTCGATGTCGGTCACCGCGGCGTCGGCGGCGGCGGCCGCGGCATTCGCGGTGCCGGCCTTGTCGCGGCGACGGTCCAGCGGTCGGGCGGTCGTGGTCACATCTATCACTCCCATCCGGTCTCACCTCGCTGATACCCGGACGGGTGCCCGGCAACCGTCAGGCCGGGGCGTCTTCGGCCGTGACCGGCTCGCCGGCCTCGCGGGCGCGGCGCCGGCGGATGTGCCGCATGTGCAGCCAGATGTACGTGCCGACGGCGATCACCCCCACCCCGATCGCCCAGTACATGTATTTGTGCAGCTGGTCGATGATCTCCACCAGGTGGGTGCCCAGCAGGTACGAGATCGTGCACCACCAGCCCACCCAGAGCGCGGCGCCGATCGCGTTGTAGATCAGGAAGGTGCGCCAGGGCATCGCCGTGATGCCCGCGATGACACCGTTGAGCTGGCGCAGGCCGTCGATGAAGCGGGCCACCACCACGACCCGGTTGCCCCGGCGGGCGAAGAACTTCTCGGCGCGTTCCAGGCGGGCCGGGGTGATGAAGATGTACTTGCCGAAGCGGTGCACGGCCTTGCGCCCGCCGCGGACGCCGATCCAGTAGCCGACGTTGTCGCCGAGCACGGCGGCGATGAAGGAGATGGCGGCGACGGCGAAGATGTCCAGCCGGCCCCAGCTGGAGTAGATCGCCGCGGCGACCATGATCGTCTGCCCGGGCGCGGGGACCCCGAAGCTCTCCACACCGATCACGCCTGCCACGGCCAGATAGCCCCACCGGTCGAGGATGGGGGCCACGCTGTGCAGGAAACTGGGCAGATCGTCGGCGGGGGGCATGGGTTGTGCAGTCTCCCGTCGTCGGCGTCGGGGCTTGCGGCCCCGGCCCCAACCGTATCCACCCGGGCGGATCACAAACCTTCCGGTGCCCGGACGATCCCTCGCCCGGGCCCTCCGTCCGGTTCCCGCCGGTTTCGCGCCTAGTTCTGCGGTGGGCCGTCTCCAGGCCCACTTCCCCAGGTCAGGCTGGGTGTCGGGGCGAGTTTGTAGGTCAGCGCCGCGCCCCGGGTGAGGGCGGATGCGGGCAACCATCCCCTGGTGGTCGTTTTTCCGTTGACCGTCAGTTCGTGTACGTAGACCGACTTGTCATCCGTACGCGGGGCCTTGATGGTCACGTCCCGCCCGTTCGCCAGGTGGATCACCGCCCGCGGGAAGAGCGGGCTGGTGAGGGCGAGTTCGGCCCGGGTCGGCACCGTCGGGTAGAGGCCGAGCGCGGAGAAGACGTACCAGGCGCTCATCGTGCCGGCGTCGTCGTTGCCGGGGATGCCACCCGTACCGTTGCTCCACTTGCCGTCGATGATCGCCCGGACGGTCTCCTGGGTCTTGTACGCGGCGCCGAAGTAGTTGTAGAGGTACGGCGTCTGGATGTCGGGCTCGTTGGTGGCGTCGAACTTCGTGCCCTTGGTGGCGCTCAGGTCGAACGTGCCGTCCGGGTTGCGGAAGAACTCGTCCAGCCGCTCGGTCGCCACGTCGGTGCCGCCCATCGCCGCGGCCAGGCCCACCACGTCGGAGTAGACCATCCAGGTGTACTGCGCACTGCTGCCCTCGACGAAGCCGGCGCCGGTCGACGGGCTGAAGCCCTCGGCCCAGTGACCGTCGGCGTAGCGGTCGCGCATCCAGCCCACGAAGGCGCCGTCGGCGGGGACCGGGGTGGGCACGGCCGGGTCGGCCAGTTCGAGCTCGGCGAGCTGCACGATCGGGGCGCCGCCGTTGGCGTCCACCTGGAGCCGGTAGTAGCTGTACGGCTGCGGGTCCGCCACGGTGAACTCGCGCGTCTGGCCGCGGGCGGAGAAACTCTGCCCGGTCTGCGTGTCGAGGGTCGTCCACGTCGAGCCGTCCGCCGAGCCCTGCAGCCGCCAGTCCTTCGGGTCGCGCGCGGGGACGTCGTTGGCCGAGGTCAGCGCGTACGTGCCGACGGTCAGCGGGGCCTCTGTGCGGGCCTGCACCCAGCCGGTCGTGGCGAAGGTGAGCCACTTGGTGCCCTTGTCACCGTCGAAGACCTGGGTCTTGGCCTCGCCGGGCGGGTTGTCGGCACTGGCGGTGATCTCGGTGATCCGTTCGCGGATGTTGTGGGCCAGGCCCGGGTCGGCCCGCGCGGCCGGGTCGAAGACGTTGCGCCAGTTGTGCGAGCGGTCCAGGAACTCCCGGTACCGGTCGGTGTCGCCCAGCGCCTTGGCCAGCTCGGCGATGCCGTAGTCGGCGGCGGCGTCCTCCAGGGTCTCGGCCGCCCCGCCCCAGCAGTGGCAGTCGTCGGCGGGCACGTATCCCAAGGTCAGGTACTTGTCGAGGGACGGCCGTTGCCCGACGCACTCGACGTTGCAGCCGGCGTCGCTGGAGTCGTTCTCGGTCGGTACGGTCGCCGCCCGCACGAGCGAGTCGTACGCGCCCCGCACGTCGAAGTCGCGCGCGCCGAAGGCGTACATGCCGGCCACCGCCGCCGCGGCAGGATCACCGGACATCACCGCGGTCTTGCCGTGTTGCAGCAGCCAGCGGTCCCATTCGCCGTTGCGCTGGGTGGCATAGCTGTACAGCGACTGGGCGTAGTCACTGGCCATCTTCGGATCCAGCAAGGCCAGCAACTGCACCTGGGCGCGGTAGACGTCCCAGCCGGAGAAGGTGCCGTACTGGGCCCTCTGGCCTGTGGACAACTTGTGGACGGCGTCGTCGGCGCCTTGGTAGCGGCGGTCAACGTCGCTGGTCAGAGTGGGTTCCAGCATCGCGTGGTAGAGCGCGGTGTAGAAGGTGGTCCGCTGGTCCTCGGTCCCGCCGCCGATGCCGATCTTCTTGAGCCGTCGTGACCACGCGCTGCGGGCGCCGGCCCGGATCGCCGCGAAGCTGAGGCGCTCCGGTGACTCCGCGGCCAGGTTCGCCTCGGCGCCGGCCCGGCTCACGTACGAGATCGCGACCCGCATCCCCACGCTGGTCGTGCCGGGAGCGAAGCTCACGTAGCCGCCGGAGCCCTTGCCCGGATTCGGCCGTCCGGCGCTGCTGTAACCGCTGCCGCCGGTGGCGTCGGTGCTGCCCGGCTGCAACGTCGTGTCGGTCCACGTGCCGGTGGCGGCGAACGGCTGATCGAGCTCGGCGGTGAAGTGCAGCGTGTAGTACGCGTGCGAGTTGTCCGTGCTCTGCGGGCCGCAGAAGTTGCCGGCGCTCACCGAACCGCTGACCGTCCGCGTGGCCGGATCGATGTGCACCGTCGCCGCCTCGCTGCCGGTCTCCGACAGCGACGTGCGGAACAGCAGTCCGGCCGGCTTGTCGGCGGGGAACGTGAACTTGCCGAAGCCGGTCCGCGGGGTCACGGTCAGCTCCGCGCCCGCGCCGCTGTCCAGGCCGACCCGGTACCAGCCCGGCTCGGCCGACTCGTTCGCGTGCGAGAAGGTGCTGGCGAAGACCGCGTCGGTGGCGTCCGCGGTCGGCGAGCTGGTGATCTCACCGACGTGCGGCATGATCGGGATGTCGCCGTTCGCGCCGGAGCAGCCGACGCCGCTGAGGTGGGTCAGGCTCAGTCCGCGGATCCGGGTCGCGGTGTACTGGTAGCCGCCGGGCGCGGGGGTGGAGAGCTGATTGCCGCGCGAGGTCTGCGGACTCCAGGCGAGCATCCCGAACGGCGTGACGGCGCCCGGGTAGGTGTTGCCGAGATTCGTGGAGCCGATGAACGGGTTCACGTACGCCGCCGGATCGGCGACCAGCGGCGGTGGCGGTGCTGCCTGGGCCGCCGCACCGATCGGCACGGTGAGGACCATCCCCGCGAGCACGGCGACGGTACGGGATCCGAACATCCGCTGCTCCCTGATGACATCGATGTCAGGCCATGTCGGGGATCAGCCTCTATTGATCTGGTCCTATGTGTCAACCCGGGACCCGGGCCTGTGGACAACTTGTGGACAGCGCCGGGATCAGGTGGCCGGCTGGTCTTTGGTCAGGTGGGCCAGCCAGCTCGTGCCATCGGTGTGGATCAGCGCGTAACGCCGGACCGGACCGCGCCCGTGCAGCGTGAACAGCAGCCGGCGGTCGTTGCTGTCCTCCGGCCGCCACCAGCCGATGTCCGCGATGAACTTGTGCTCGTCGGTGTAGGTGAGGTGATCCAGGGCGTGATCCGGCACGGCGATGGCCAGCCGGTTGCGCGCCGGGTCGGTGGGCAGTCCGCGCGGCAGCGCCCAGGACCGCAGCACGCCGTCCTGCTCCAGGCGCAGGTCGAAATGGGGTCGCGGCTTGCGGTGGTCGTGCAGGACGAAGGCCGGTTCGGGCACGGCCGGGGGGTTGTTCATCTCCTCCGATTGAACTCCATCGCGCCGAGATCCGTTCCCCTCTTCGGGATGTCCCGGAGGAGGGCCAAGTCTTGTCTGGTTCGGTACGCGAAGCGCTCGCTTCCCGTTTTGGTCGCACGGCACGGGAGCCCGAGGCCGCGGCACCCGCGGAGCCCGAGGTGACGGCCGAGGCCGTGGCATCCCCGGATCCGGATCCCGAGGTGGTCGCGGCACCCGAGGTCACTGCGGAGGCTGACGGCGAGACGCCGGCCGCCACTCAGCGTGGCCGGGTGCGCACGATCGCCGGCCACGTCCTGACCGTTTCGGCCATCGCCCTGATCTTCGGCGCGCTGATCATGCCGAACATCGTCAGCCGGTTCGAGCGGCCCGGCACCTACCTGCGCCTGCCCATCGAAGGTTTCGTCGCCGTCGGCCTGGTCATCCTGCTGCCCGGCCGGTGGAAGCGGATCGCCGCCGGCGTCCTGGGCGCGGGCCTGGCCGTGCTGACCATCGAGAAGATCACCGACATGGGTTTCTACGCGACCCTGTCCCGGCCCTTCGACCCGGTGCTCGACTGGGTGCTCCTCGACGACGCCCAGGCCTTCCTGGAGGACTCGGCCGGCAAGGCCGGCGCGACCGGCGCGCTGATCGGCGTGATCCTGCTGATCATCGCGATCATGGCCCTGATGAGCCTGGCCGCGATGCGCGTCACCCGGGTCGCCGCCCGGCACCGCCGGGCCACCACCGGCACCGCCCTGACCGGTACGGCCGTCTGGGTGGTCCTGCTCGTGCTGGGCGTGCAGACCTTCGACGACATGCCGATCGCCGCCCGCAGCTCGGCGATGTACGTCTGGGACCGCGCCCACATGGTGAAGGGCGGCCTGCGCAGCGGCAAGGAGTTCGAGCGGCTCGCCGCCACCGACGCGTTCGCCGGCAAGTCCGGTGACCAGCTCCTCACCGGCCTGCGCGGCAAGGACGTCATGGTCTTCTTCGTGGAGAGCTACGGCCGCTCGGCCATCGAGGACCCGGCGCTCAGCCCGGGCACGACGGAGCTGCTGGCCGAGAGCTCCGAGACCTTGAAGAAGGCCGGTTATGTGACCAAGAGCGGCTGGCTCGGCTCGCCCACGGCCGGCGGCGGCAGCTGGCTGGCGCACTCCACGCTGCTGTCCGGGTTGTGGATCGACAAGCAGAACCGCTACCGCAACCTCACGTCGAGCAACCGGCTCACCCTGACGAGCGCTTTCAAGAAGGCCGGCTTCGACACCATGAGTGTCATGCCGGGCGCCACCCGGGCCTGGCCCGAGGGCAACTTCTACGGCTACGACAAGGTCTACGACTCCCGCAACACCGGCTACCAGGGACCGGCCTTCAGCTGGGCGCCGCAGCCGGACCAGTACACGCTGTCGTGGTTCGAGAAGAACGTGCACGGCCCGGCCCACGACCCGATGTTCGTCGAGATGCCGCTGGTCTCCAGCCACACCCCGTGGGCGCCGCTGCCGCAGTTCATCGACTGGGACGACGTCGGTGACGGCTCGGTCTACAAGCAGATCCACCAGGAGGGCAAGACGGTCAAGCAGGTCTGGCGGGACCCGGTGAAGCTGCGGCGCGAGTACGCCCGCTCGATCCAGTACACCCTCACCACCCTGGTCTCCTGGCTCGAGCTCTACGGCGACAAGAATACGGTGATGGTCTTCCTCGGCGACCACCAGCCGTCCGCCATGGTCGTCGGCGACGGCGCCAGCCGGGACGTGCCGATCACGATCCTGGCCAAGGACCGCGCCGTCATGGCCAAGACGGCGAGCTGGGGCTGGACCGACGGGATCAAGCCGGACCCCCGGGCCCCGATCTGGCCGATGGACGAATTCCGGGACCGGTTCCTGACCACCTTCGGCCCCTCCGGGGACGTCAACCGGGTGCTCGCACCACCGAAGCGCTGAACCGGTTTTGGGGCGTGATTGGAAATCGAGGGCTCTGGGTATCTGGGGGTCGGCGGAAACGCCGCCGATGAACGGAGTCCCCCATGTTGATCCTCGGTCTCATCCTGCTCCTGCTGGGCATCTTCCTGAACGTCTCGATCCTCTACACGATCGGTGCTGTTCTGCTGGTCGTGGGCGCCGTCCTGTGGATCCTGGGCGCTGTCGGCCGGCCGGTCGGCGGTCGCAAGGTATGGTTCTGATCGCCTGAATCGTTGAAGAGCGCCCGCCGGACGGCGGGCGCTTTTTCATGCCTCGAGCACGGCCCAGCCGTTAGCCGGCAGGACCACCGCGGCGTCGGCCGAGCCGGCCCGCCGCAATTCCGCGCTGCCATTCAGAACCGATTTCCCGTACGGCACGGGCAGCTCCGCGGAAGCAGCACCGACACTCAGGGCCACGATGACTTTCCGGCTCCCGTCGGAGGCCTCGTAGGCGAACTGCTCGTTGGTCAGGTGCACTGTCGTGGTCCGGGCGTGATGCAGCCAGGGGTGCCGGCGGCGCAACCCGATCAGCTCCTGGTGCAGGTGGTAGAGCGTCCAGCCGTACGGCGCCAGGTCGGCGGGCTCGGCCGGGAAGGCGGGCCGGACCGCGTCGTCGCCGTGCTCGCGGTCCTCCTTGACGCCCCGGAAGCCCTGCTCGTCGCCGGCGTAGATCGACGGCGTGCCGCCCACGGTGCACAGCAGGGCCAGGGCGATCGGCACGTGCCGCTCGTCGGTGAGCTTGCTGGCCAGCCGGGTCACGTCGTGGTTGCCGACGAAGGTCTGGGGCACGAAGCTGTCCAGGAACGTGTTGTGCCGTTCGAGGGCCCAGCTCAGCTCGAAGAAGTTGGCCGCATTCAGCGCGCTCCAGATCGCTTTCCACAGCTCGTACTGGGTCACCGAGTCCATCGTGGACTTCTCGACGAACTCCGCGTAGTCACCGTGGATGACCTCGCCGATCACGTACGCCCCGGGGAACTCGGCGCGCACCCGGGGCAGCACCGTGGCCCAGAACTCGGCCGGCACCCCGTACGCCACGTCGAGCCGCCAGCCGTCGGCGCCCCGCCGCAGCCAGTGGGTCATGACGTCGGTCACGTAGTCGGCGACGGCCGGCTCGGTGTGGTTGAGGGCGACGAGTGCGTCATGGCCCTCGAAATTGTCGTAGCCGGGCTCGCCGCCGTGCTCCGACCAGGTGAGCCGGAACCACGACGCGGTCGGTGCCTCCCGGCCCTGGGTGAGCACAGCCTGGAAGGCGGCATGCCCGCGCCCGACGTGGTTGAACACGCCGTCGAGCAGCACCCGCAGCCCACGCTCGTGCGCGGCGGCGATCAGGGCGTCGAAGTCGGCGTCGTTCCCGAGGCGCGGGTCGATCCGGAAGTGGTCGAGGGTGTCGTAGCCGTGGGTCTGCGAGGCGAAGATCGGCCCGAGCAGGAGACCGGATGCACCCAGCTCCACGGCGTAGTCCAGCCAGGCGGTGAGCCGTTCCAGCCGGCCGTTCTCGCGGCCCTCGGGATAGGCGCCGACGAAGCCCAGCGGATAGACCTGCCACCACACCGCGTGTTCAACCCAGTCCGGCTCACTCACGACGTCACTCCCTCGGGGTTGAGGATACGCAGAAACGCCGGCCCGAACCGGGCCGGCGTTCAGTCTGCGGTTGCTCAGATGGTCTCGCTGGCGAGCTGCGTACGCAGCTTCGTCAGGGCCTTGGTGAGCAGGCGGCTGACGTGCATCTGGGAGATGCCCACCTGGTCGGCGATCTGCGACTGGGTCAGGTTGCCGTAGAAGCGCAGGGTGAGGATCTTCTG